>JBNMLY010000001.1:0-109775 GCA_050875065.1 Otoolea sp.
AAAATGGGAAAAATTCTCCCGCTCCAGCACTTCCCGAATATTCGACTGGGCGTATAGGAGATCGATCTCCCTCTGGCGGAAACAATGACATTTTTTCCCATCTTTGTATCCGGTATCCTTACAATCTGGACAATCATACTGCATTTCCAGATAATCCGCCGGATAGCCGTAGGCGCTCATCAGGACCTGGCGCTGCTCTTTTAAGTCTGCGATCGTCTCGCGCAGACGTTTTACCGCTTCCTCATCGCCTGCCAAAAGCTCTTTCGCGCTCTTGACTGCCGCCGAGGCGATCGCGTCATTCATCTCCCGGACTGCCGGTATTTTCTCATAGACCTCGCCAACCCGCGCGTCCAGCTCATGTTTTTTCTGTAGCTGTGTCCGATTGTAGACACGCATGATCGATTCATACTGCGAATTACTGAGTGCCATCGTCCCCTCCTGTCTTCTGCGCTCCGTTTATCATGCTCCATACCATCTCGTCGTAATCGTAGCCGTGCTCCTCCAGATTGTGGAACCGATTGGAAGAACGGCTGCTGCCCCGGCGGTTGTAACTGCCGCCCGCCTGGTTGCCTGTTTTTCCGGAAGCATTCGCCCCGGTACTTCCCGCACCGGCTCGGTTTGCGGCGCCGCCTGCGGACGCCTGCTGGCGCTTCGCCTCGCTCTCTTCTTTCCGTTTTTTATCCAATTCCGCCACATCCCGGAAGCTCTTTACCCCCGCATTTTTCCAATCACGCAAAATCCGGTCAGCGTAGTCAAACGACGGTTTATGTATCTGCCGGATCGTGCGGCTGCACGCCTCGACAATCAACTCGCGCGTGAAACCGTACTCCCAGAACCATTTTTCGATAAACTCACTCTCGACTTCCGCCGGACTCCGATCCGAAAGCCCCATCGCCCGCATGACGGCGAACGAGCCTTTCGTGTAACCCCTTCCGCTCGCCTTCGCCTGTTCCACGTCCTTGATGCCGCGCTCATGCCAGCCGAGCGCCACCTTTTCCATATAGCGGAGGCTGGTGTGGTGGTTCTGCACGCAGTACTCAATCAGATATTCCAGAAGTTCCCCGGAAAATCCCAGATTGGAATACAGATTTCCAAGGATCTGACAGTCCGTCGGCGTGAGCAGTTTGTTTAAATACTGCTGGGCGATATAAATGAGCTGTTTAAACGACTCGTCCGAAGTCAGGCGTGACATATCGCAAGCAGCGGCTTCACGGACAGCTGTTGTTTTGGCGGATGCTCCAAAGGAAGCAGATCCTGCCAGGGATTCCGTCGAAGACGCCGAAGCGGACGAAACCGGTGAAACTTGCCGTCCTGACATCTCCTGAGGCGATTTCTGTGCCTGTTTCCCATTTTCTCCCGACAAACGGTTTGCAAATCCTCCCACTATCTGACTTGTTCCGGCTGCCTCATCCCAGCCTCCGTTTCCTGACGTTCCATTCCAGCTTTGCTGCTGCGCCTCTTCGTCCTCTTCCGCCTCCATTCCCAGCACTCCGGCCCTCTGCCAATATGCCAGCGCACGCTGCACATCCGCCTCCGTGTGGTTGAGGGCATCCGCGATCTGCCCGATCGAGACTTCCTCCTGCTGGTGGCGCAGCAGGTATAGATATACTTTCACATACTCCCCGCTGGCTCCCGCCATATATGTATCAATAAATACATTCGAAACCGGCGTCGCGCGCACCGCCAGCCGGTTTTTCAGTCCTATTCCCATCTTCTAACTTCCCTCTTAACCGTTCTGCATTCTCATATTCCCCGTTGCCATTTACCCAGCAGCAACCTGGGACCGTATGAAGCGCTCGAACTGCTGCACTTCACTTTTATTTTTAAATATTCTCTATTTGTTCCCGTCAAATTGTCCCGTTTTCTTACTTTTCCACCATTTTTATTTCGTTTCCGGACTTTTACACAATTTTGCTCCAGACAAAGCCTTTTTCCGTCCATTTACCATGGCTTCTCTGCATCTGCTCCTATCATAACATACCTTTTTTTAAAAGGAAATACTCCTGATTATGGTTCCTGGCAGACACTTTTAGACCAGTTTTTCCACTATTTTAATTGTGGATAATGTGGATAATGTGGAAAAAAACTTCAAGAACCCTCAAAAAACGACCCGACTTCCGACAAAATCCTTATTTTATCAACATTTTCGGCATTGACCCGTTTCGACATTTAGGCGCAAAAAATCCACATAGTTCCTTTACATAATATGTTGAAAACTATGTGGATAATGTGGATAACTATTTTGAAAGAAGGTTTTCCCCTACATTTACTACGTCTCCGGCGCCCATGGTTATCAACAGGTCGCCCTGTGTACAATGTTCCATGACAAACTTCTCTATTTCGTCGAAGGTCGGCAGATACCAGGCCTCTTTTCCTTTTTCCTTCAGGATCTTCACGATATCCTCTGAACTGACGCCGAGTGTGTCTGTCTCACGCGCTGCGTAGATATCCGCCAAAATGACTTTATCTGCCAGCGAAAGCGCCTCGGCAAACTGCGGCAGAAATGCCTTCGTCCGCGTGTAGGTATGCGGCTGGAAGATGCACCAGAGCGTCTTGTGCGGATAGTTCTGCGCCGTCTTAAGGGTTGCCTCGATCTCATGCGGATGATGGGCGTAATCGTCGATGATGGTAAATCCATTTACCTCGCCCTTTTTCTCAAACCGGCGGTTGGTTCCGGTAAAATGTGCCAGTCCTGCGCGGATTGCATCCATGGAGATACCATTTTCCAGGGAAACTGCGACCGCTGCCAGCGCATTGTATACATTGTGCTCACCGGCCACGCCAAGCGTCAGGCGCTCTTTCTTCTCGCCGCCAATATAGAGGTCAAAGGACGGGTGCGCGTAAGCGTCATACTGGATGTCCCCAGCGCTGTAATCGTTGTCACGGCTGTGACCGAAGGTGATTACCTTGCCTTTTACGGATCCTGTGATCTCCTGATAGTTCTCGATATCGCCGTTGATGACAACCGCGCCCTGCTCCGGCACGCGCTCGGCAAACAGCTTGAAGGAATGACGGATGTCCGCCAGATCCTTGAAGAAATCAAGATGGTCTTCTTCTATATTAAGGATAACCGCCATCGTCGGGTAGAAGGACAGAAAACTGTTGGTGTACTCGCACGCCTCTGTCACGAAAAATTCCGGTCCGCCGACGCGGATGTTACCGCCGATCGCCGGAAGGATGCCGCCGACCGAGATCGTCGGATCGTTTTTCGCCTGTAAGAAGATCTCTGTTACCATCGAAGTGGTCGTCGTCTTGCCGTGGGTTCCGGCGATCGCGATCGCATTTTTATAGTTCCGCATCATCTCGCCCAAGAGCTCCGCCCGGGTCAGCATCGGGATACCGCGGCGTTCTACTTCCTGAAATTCCGGGTTATCCGGGTGAATCGCTGCGGTGTAGACAACCACGCCGATGCCATCCTGAATATTTTCCGCTTTCTGTCCAATATATACTTTCGCGCCGCGCGCCTCCAGGTTATCGGTCAGCTCCGAACGGTGTGCGTCCGAGCCGGACACGGTAAATCCCTCGTCCATCAAAATCTCTGCCAGTCCGCTCATGCTGATACCGCCGATTCCGATGAAATGAACGGCTTCCGGTTTATTAAAATCAATCTGATATACATTCTCACTCATATTTGTGCATTCCTTCCCCGCTGCAAGCGGTTTTTGTTTTTGCAGACGCCATAGAATTAAAATATGGAACTGCGAAGCATTACGTTTTCACGTCCTTTTAATTTAACTTCTTTTAGTCAGAATTGTCAATATGAGGTAGAAAAAAATTCCCGGTTCCAAAAATGCCTACTTGTGAACAAACACAGGCAAAAGAACGGGGCGGGCAAAAAAATAAAAGATGCACGCCAGCCATCGCATTGCGATAGGTCTGTAACGTACATCTTTTATATCATTTAAGTTACTTTTTATTCGATTCGTTCTCTCAAACACGCGTCATTTTCAGACGCAAATCTCTGTCTCTCTGCCAAACGTTTCCTACCGTCCCGCTGCCAGACACTTGCCGAACAGCATGGTCTTGTAACGGTTTAACGCCGCCAGAAGAATACTTCCCAGCACTCCGATCGCCAGCACCTCTCCGATGCCAACGGTCACCATCATAAACGGAATCAAATCCTCGGAGCCGTATGCAAACCGAAGCACCCACGGCACGATGATCGTATTGGCTAGAATCGGCGGCACACACACTAAAACCTTGCTTCTGCGAAGCCCATAGGAGCCAACCGCACCAATCAAGGTTGCCAAACTGCCGAAGACGATATCAAGTCCGGCCGCACCGCAGAACAGATTCGATAAAAAGCATCCGACAAAGAGTCCCGGGATCGCTGCCGGAGTAAAGAACGGCAGGATGCAGAGTGCCTCCGAGATACGGAACTGCACCGGTCCGAAGCTTACCGGCTGGAATGCCATCGTCAGCGCTACATAGATGGCCGCGATCGCCGCGCCATACGCCAGAAAATACGTGTTTTTCAGGTTGTTTTCTTTCATATTTAGTTCTCCTTTAGTTTTGTTTTACGAGTGGAAGGTCACGAACACTCGATTCATTTTACGCCGGAAATCGGCGGCAGCCCTGTAAGACCTTATTTTTCGGGCTTTGCAACGGGTATGAGTATAACATAGCGCGGCTGGAAATACAAGGTTTGTTTTTCTTCCAAACAAATTACAGAGCATACCGGTCATGGTTCGCCTGCTAAAGTTCGCATGTCATGCAAACTGTAACACTGTACAACACATAAAACACCATTTTCCCTCTATTCCTCTACCATTCTGCCACAAAAAAGCGGCTGGACTATCTCCAACCGCTTTTTTCATTTCTTAAACAACCTTTATTTATTCTTTTCGTAAATAATCCAAAGCCCTCGGAGCAGCAGCTCATCATCCAGCTCAATGTGATGACGACACAGCGGAATGATCCGCTTTGCCAGTCCGCCGGTTGCTACGATAGTCGCCTCCTGTCCCAGTTCTTCCTGAATCCGGTCTACCATACCGTCGATGCAGGATGCATTGCCATAGAGGGCGCCGCTCTGCATACACTCAACCGTATTTTTGCCAATCAGGCGTTTCGGCGGGTCGAGGCTGATGCGCGGAAGCTGAGCTGTCCGGCTGGTCAGGGAATTCATCGATACACCGATTCCCGGCAAGATCATGCCGCCAATGTACTGCTTGTTCTCATTAACCACGCAGATGGTGGTCGCCGTTCCCATATCGATCAGGATGAGCGGCACCGGATACCGGTTGATTCCCGCGACAGCACCGACAATCAGATCCGTACCGACCGAGGACGGATTATCCATCTGCACTTCCAGACCGATATTCATATCCACATTGACGACCAGCGCTTCCTGACCCGTCACCTTTCGGATTGCCTCCCGCATCAGGGAGGTAACCGGCGGTACCACCGAACCGATGATCGCGCCGGTGATTTCAGCCACTTTGATTTCGCGCAGCTCCAGAACCATTTTCAGGGAAATCGCATAGTCAAGCTCTGTTTTCCCACTGTCCGTCGCCATCCGCTCGGTGAAAAGAATCTTTCCATCCTCAATACAGCCGAGAACCACGTTCGTATTTCCGATATCCAATGCCAAAATCATACTACCTTACCTCCTGCTTTTCTCAAGCGCCGGTACAAATTTTGCCCGGTAAAGAGCCGCGCCGACTGCGCCGGTAATAATCGTCGATGAAATCATCTCACATACGGCATTGATTCCTACAAAACCACATACGAACAGGATGATATTTTTTCCACCGATCAGGCCCTGCATATACTCGGTGTTGCCAAACAGGACAACTAAAGCCGTCATAAAGAACGCTGTATTTAAAAACGCGGAACAGAATCCCGTTACCAGACTTGCCATGTACGCATCTGTTTTTCGACGTACAAACTGAAAAATGTAGCCTAACAGAAGACCATCCAGCATACGCGGAACGAATCTCTGCACAAAAGCCAGAAACGGGTTGATGTTAAATAACATCGCGCCCATTGCACTGCTGCCGCCGATGCCGATGCACTGTAAAAAGCTGGTCATGCCGAAGACTGCACCGATCGCCGCGCCGCCGGCCGGTCCCAGTGTGATCGCCGCGATCGCAACCGGAATGACATTGAAAGTAACTGCCAGCGGTCCAATATTCAGATATCCAAGCGGGGTGTATGCCATCAGCAGAAGAACGCCGGTCATAAGGCCTAAGATGACAAGTTTAGACGTGTTGTTTCTTGTGTTCATGAAATTTTCCTCCTTGTTATTATTCCCTGTCTGGAAGCATTTTTTCTCTCCAGAAGTCCCGCTGCTATCTCTATCCACCCTGCTACCGATACCGTCCAAAAAGCTGCGAGCTCGGGGGGATTCTCCTCCCCGTCCCTTCTGGTACGATTCCTTGTATCAAAGCTAACTCGTCGTGATTCACAGATACACTCTATCTTTTTCAGATATTTCGTACTGCAAACCGCCCATTTTGATTCTTCTGGCAAATATAATCGTCTGCTTCCGAATGGGATACAATACAGACTCCTCCACACTATAGCACATCGCTCTCCAAGATACAACCAATAATTCTACTGAAAAATGAACTTTAAAGGCTTTACAACTCTCCCCCTCAATGATATGCTGTTCAAAAATGAGGTCGTTTCGGCTCGGGCGGCTGCCCTTCTATATAAAATGCGTTCCCGCAAACCCTTTACGACCATCGAAAGACGAGGATATATTATGTTAACTGGAAAAACAATCATTTTGGGAGTGACCGGCGGAATCGCCGCATACAAGGCGGCAAACCTCGCCAGCCTTTTAAAGAAACAGCACGCGGATGTACACGTGATTATGACAAAAAATGCGCTGGAATTTATCACACCGCTGACCTTTGAGACACTGACGGTCAATAAGTGCTTAACTGACACCTTTGACCGGAATTTTAAATTTGAAGTCGAGCACGTGGAACTGGCCAAAAAGGCCGACCTCGCGATCATCGCGCCGGCGACTGCCAATGTCTGCGCCAAGCTGGCACACGGACTCGCTGACGATATGCTGACAACCACGCTCTTAGCCTGCCAGTGCCCGCGCATCATCGCACCGGCGATGAACACACGGATGTATGAGAATCCGATCACACAGGACAATCTGCACCTGTTAGAGCATTACGGCTTTACCATCATCGAACCGGCCAGCGGCCTGCTTGCCTGCGGCGACTCTGGAAAAGGCAAATTCCCGGATGAGGGGCTGATCATGGAGTATATTCTCCGCGCAATCGCCTACCCGAAAGACCTCGCCGGAAAGAAGATCCTCGTGACCGCCGGTCCGACGCAGGAAGCAGTCGATCCGGTGCGATACCTCACAAACCATTCAACCGGAAAAATGGGCTACGCACTGGCACGCATGGCGATGCTGCGCGGCGCTGACGTGACACTCGTCACCGGCGAGACTTCGCTGACCCCGCCTCCGTTTGTCAACACTGTCCGCATCAAGAGCGCACACGACCTCTTTGAGGCTGTCACCTCCCGGAGCGAGGAGCAGGACATTATCATCAAGGCGGCTGCGGTTGCTGACTACCGCCCAGCCAGCGTTTCCGATGAAAAGGTCAAGAAATCCGATAGCGATCTGAGCCTGGCGCTGGAGCGCACCGAAGATACGTTAAGCTACCTCGGCGCACACAAACGTCCGGGACAGCTGCTCTGCGGTTTCGCGATGGAAACCTCCCAGCTCGAGGAGCGCGCACGCGGCAAGCTGGAACGCAAAAACCTGGATCTGATCGCTGCCAACAACTTAAAAGTCGCCGGTGCCGGGTTCGGAACCGATACAAACGTCATCACGCTGATCGACAAGCAGCAGACCCGCCATCTGGAGCAGATGAGCAAGGAAGCGGCGGCGATGGAGATTTTGACGGTTTTACGGGATATGATGAAGTAAATTTCGATTGAAACAAGTAGGGAAAGAGGAGACAGCCGCGGTTGATGGACGGATGCCTCCTCTTTCATTGAATATGGAATATATCATAAATGTTATTTATTGAGTGTGGCTATTTTTGACGAATCCGCCATACTCCTACCACCAAAATAATTGCACAGACATATCCTAGCGTTTTCACAATTCGATAGGTTTTATCTTTTTTGATTTCCGGATTCTCCCGTAAAAATTTACGCTCAAATCTTGCCTCTAGCATAGTTACTGCCAATGTCGGTATCCCCAAAAATATGGTAAACATCGTCAACCCCCGGGCATAACTGTACAACAATAATAAAAGTACCGCAGAAATACCTAAATAATAGACCTGTAATTTTCTCATACACTTTCTCCTCGATTGTTAATTGCCAAATCTAAACCTAACAACTGAAGTAAAAACAACGCCTTTCCAAGTTCCGCCGTCTCTTTTCCATTTTCGAGATCCGATATAAAGCTGGTACTAAATCCCGTGTACTCAGATAGCTGCGCCTGTGTATAACCTAATTTTTTTCTTTTATTGCGAATTGTCCTTCCAAAATCCATTGTCGATGTTATCTTCATTTAAAGCCACCTTGATTTTTGTTCGAACGGCTATATAATCGTTTCAGCAAAATAATAAAGCCGTTCGGCTATATTTAATATATCATTATATTAATATCGCCGAACGGCTATGTCAATATTTTTTATTTTTGTGTAATCAACTCCGCGATCAATCGCGCCCCATTCACAATATCCCCCACCTTCGCGTACTCCCGCACGGAATGAACATCGTACATACCGCAGGAGAGCACCGCGCACGGGATTCCGTGCTGCATCATCGTGTTTCCGTCGCTGCCGCCAAAGGTGCTTCCAAATTTCGGCTCGATTCCCAGCGTGCGGCAGGCATCGGCAAAGTGGGCTGCCACCGGCGCATCGGGTTCCAGATGGAAAGCTTTGACATGGAGGCGGTGTGTAAAGGAAAGGTCTGCCCCCGCCTCTTTGACAGCGGTTTCAAAGACATGGCGGACATCTTCCAGTGTCTCCATCGCCTTTTCATGACTGTAGCTGCGGATCTCGCCCTGGCAGGTGCAGAGTTCCGGCACCGCATTCACAACCGATCCGCCCGAAATCAAGCCTACATTCAGGGTTGTCTCCTCATCCACGTGCCCCAGCTTCAATGCGGCAATCGCACGGGACGCCGTCTGAATCGCATGGATGCCTTTCTCCGGCTCGAATCCGGCGTGTGCCGCGCGTCCTTTGACGGCCGCCTCAAAGGAAAGGATCGTCGGCGCCTGTAAGATCGCTGTTCCGACCGGTCCGGTCACATCCAGGACGTAGGACTCCTTCGCTTTCACCTGGCTGAAATCAAACTCCGAACTGCCTCTTGTGAACGGCTCTTCCGCCGCCGCAAACAGAATCTCGATATCCCGGTGCGGGATTCCTGCCTCCTGCACGGCACGGATGCCCTCTAAGATGGCGATCACACCGGTCAGATCATCGGCGCCAAGCACGGTGGTTCCATCCGAAGTGATCGTTCCGTCCTCATGAAAAACCGGCTTCTTTCCGATTCCCGGCGCCACTGTGTCCATATGCCCGGACAGCAGGATCGGCGTTCCAGAAAGCCCACCTTTTAACCTGCCAAACAGATTTCCGGCGTTGCCGCCTATTTTTTCGGCTGTATCATCTTCCTTCGCCTGGATTCCCAGCTCTGCGAGCTTTTCTTTCAGGCGGTCCGCCATCTGGCGTTCCCCGAAACTTTCCGAGTCGATCCGCGCCAGCTCGTCAAATTCGGCGCGGATGCGGGCTTCGTTTATCTGGATTTTATCTGTATCAGCCATGGGTGAATCCTCCTATTTCCATCATTTCAGGCAAATTTACATTCAAAACTATCTTTAGAAAATTTGATACACCTGATTCATCACTAAAGCATCGAGAATACCGTATGCCGTTTTTCATCTCTTTGAAAAGAGTCATCAAACGTACATCTGCCAATATTTTTCCTATCATTTTGCTCTGTTTATGTTTCTCATTATATACCCAGACGAACCATCTGTGAAGCCGATTGGTTTTACTTTTCATTCTAAATTTTAAAATGACTTAATCTGTTTCTTTCTATTTTCTATATACGATCCGCTTCCCCTCTATATTTTTCTCAAGAATTTGATATACTAGATATACTAAAAAAACAAGATTCACTTCCACTTTTACAGTGATACAGTTGAGTATAGAGTATACAACAACAGGCAGACACAATCTGCTCCACACACTTTAAAACAGAAAAAGGAGAAATAACCATGTGCACAGCCGCAACTTACAAAACCGCTGATTTCTACTTCGGCAGAACCTTAGATTATGAATTTTCCTACGGGGACGACATAACCGTCACACCGCGTAACTATCCACTTACCTTCCGCCACGTCAGCGCCATTTCCAGCCATTATGCCATCATCGGCATGGCACACGTGGCGGGGGATTATCCACTTTATTATGACGCATTCAATGAGAAGGGACTCTGCATGGCGGGGCTGAATTTCGTCGGAAATGCCGCCTATCAGAAGCCGCAGGAAAATCATGACAATATCGCCCAGTTTGAATTTATCCCGTGGATCCTCTGCCAGTGCGCGTCCGTGAAAGAGGCGCGCGTCCGCCTCTCCCAGATGATTCTGACCGACACCCCGTTCAGCGAACAGTTTGCCCCGGCGCAGCTTCACTGGATTCTGGCGGACAAAAACGAGTGCATCGTCATCGAGCCGATGGCAGACGGGCTTCATATCTACGACAATCCGGTGGGGGTCCTGACGAACAATCCACCGTTCCCGCAGCAGCTTTTTTCACTCAACAACTACATGAACCTGTCCCCGAAACAGCCGCAGAATACGTTTTCTGCCGATCTGCCGCTTACAACCTACAGCCGCGGCATGGGCGCACTCGGACTTCCGGGCGACCTCTCCTCCGCCTCCCGGTTTGCGCGGGTCGCATTTACCAAAATGAATGCACGATCTGACTCTGCCGAGCTTGCAAGTGTCAGCCAGTTTTTCCATATCTTAGGTTCGGTTGACCAGCAGCGCGGATGCTGCGAGGTCTCCGATGGAAACTATGAAATCACACTCTACACCTCCTGCTGCAATGCGGACAAGGGGATTTACTACTATACAACGTATGAAAACCATCAGATCACGGCGGTTGATATGAACCGGGAGAATCTGGACGGCGAGACGCTTTCGCGGTTTCCGCTGGTGCAGGGGGAGCAGATCCGGTGGGAGAACTAGTTTTTTCTGATTCCAGATAGTCCCAACGCATCCGCGTTACAAAAACTGACCAAATCGATACAGAAGACCTAACATTTCTCTTCCCATTCGACCCTTTTTCTAGTATACTGATAAAATATGCACACGAAATCACTGGAAAATGACCGTTTGAGGCCGTTTTTTCCATTACCGCATATCAATATCATTTGGAGGATTTTAAAATGTCTGAAATCACAGGACGCAATGTCGGCAAAACCTGCCGCACACATTACAAAGGCACTTTTAACGATGGCACACAGTTCGATTCTTCCTACGATCGCGGCGAACCGCTGGAGTTTGTCTGCGGCGCCGGTCAGATGATCAAGGGCTTTGATGCCGCTGTCGCTGATATGGAAGTCGGCGAGGTAAAGGAGATCCACCTGATGCCGGAGGAAGCTTACGGCATGCCGGATCCAAGCGCAATTTTAGAGCTTGAGATCGCCAAACTGCCGGGCTCCGAAGAACTTGAGGTAGGTCAGCAGGTTTACTTAACCAACCAGATGGGACAGCCGTTCCCGGTTAAGGTCATCGCAAAGGATGAGGTAAATATCACGTTTGATGCTAACCATGAGATGGCTGGTAAGGAGCTTAACTTTAAGATTGAACTGGTGGAAGTAAAATAATCGCTATTATTTCATGGCAGATCAAAACCACGCGCCGTCAGCGCCCATTCCGGGAGCTGGCGGTATTTTTTTCTTGACAAATCCCCGTTTCTTCATATAATTATCTATGGTAATTATCACAAGCAACTATTTAGCAAGGAGACTTTAAATATGACTATCGAACTGATCAAACGGATGCTGGACGCCTGTTATCAGGGTAAGCGGATCCGGGATATGCTTCCGCCGCTGCCGAAGGGCGTCACTTCCTCCTACATCCAATATCTGGATGTCATCCAGTCGCTGGAGCAAAACGGCGTCCGGGTAAAAATATCCGATATCAGCGATACGCTGAACCTGCCGCGCCCCGGCGTGACCCGGACCATCAAAGAGATGGAGGCCGGCGGCTATCTGCAAAAAAAGGCCTCACCGGACGATGGACGCGTTACCTATATTTCCATCACCGAGGCAGGCAAAGCGCTCCACCGGACGTATGATACCGAATATTTCCGCGCTCTTGCTCCATCTTTGGACTCCATCCCGGAGGAGGATGCCCGACGGATGATTCAGACGATGGAGACATTTTACCAGATTATGTGCAAACGGAGGGATTCTCATGAATAACGATAAAGCTGACTTTACCCAGGGCAGTATCTTAAAAAAACTCATTGCCTTTATGATTCCGGTGCTCGGCGCGCTGATTCTGCAGGCCGCCTACGGCGCGGTCGATCTGCTGGTGGTCGGGCGCTTCGGCTCGACCTCCGGCCTTTCCGCCGTCTCCACGGGCAGTCAGGTTTTAAACCTTGTTACCTTTGTCGTGATCCAGTTCGCTATGGGGAGCACCGTTCTGATCGCCCGCTACCTCGGTGAAAAGAAGCAGCAGCAGATCGGCGCGGTTGTCGGCGGATCTGCGATCGTATTTACGATCATTTCTGCCGCCCTGTTCGTCGTCATGGTCTTTTTTGCCCGCCCGATCGCCATTCTCATGCAGGCGCCGGAGGAAGCCGTGGATCTGACCGCAAGCTATATCCGCATCTGCGGAGGCGGTATTTTCTTCATCGTCGCCTACAACCTGCTGTCTGCCATCTTCCGCGGGCTCGGTGACAGCCAGTCGCCGCTTCTCTTCGTTCTGGTGGCCTGCATCGTCAACGTATTCGGCGACCTCGCGCTCGTAGCGGGTCTTCACATGGACGCCGCCGGCGCGGCCATCGCGACCGTCTCCGCGCAGGCACTCAGCGTTGTATTCGCAATCATTCTTTTAATTAAGAAGAATCTGCCCTTTACGATCGCCCCGCACGATTTCCGGTTCAATGCCCAGTGCCTGAAATTTCTTTCCATCGGGCTGCCGCTGGCGCTTCAGGAATTTTTAACCCAGCTCTCCTTCTTAGCCCTGTGCGCGTTCGTCAACCGTCTGGGACTGGAGGCGTCCTCCGGCTACGGCGTGGCATGCAAGATCGTCAGTTTCGCCATGCTCGTCCCGAGTGCCCTGATGCAGTCGATGGCTTCCTTCGTCTCCCAGAACGTAGGCGCCGGAAAATTCAAGCGTGCCAGACACTCCCTTTTTACCGGTATCGGGGTCGGCCTGTGCGTCGGCTGTCTGGTCTTTACGCTGGTTCTCTTAAAAGGCGACGTCCTGTCCGGCTTTTTCTCGACGGATGCGGCTGTTATCCAGAATGGCTATGCGTATCTGAAGGGCTTCGCGCTGGAGTCCGTCGTGACCGCCGTTCTGTTCAGCATGATCGGATACTTTAATGGAAATAACCAGACACTATGGGTTATGATACAGGGACTGATCCAGACACTTCTGGTACGTCTCCCGCTGGCTTATTTCATGAGCATCCAGCCGAACGCCAGCCTGACAAAGATCGGATTTGCGGCTCCGGCTTCCACGATCGTCGGCATTCTTTTAAACATTGGATATTATATCTACTGGACCCGGAAACAGAAACATCCATCCGGGGAAAAAATCATATAATAAGTAAGAACTAATAACAGGCAGGCACTTTCAGACCGAAGGTGCCTGCCTGTTATTGTTCAGTTACTGTTCACGCATACGCGCCCAGTAACTGAATTTGCCGTGGCTTCGCATTTAAATACGCTAATTCCTGATACCGCCACCTTATCTTACGGCACTTTCGGTTCCAAAAGTGATTACCCGTGAATAATAAAATTGTTCACAAAAACTTCACAAAAAATTAGCACTCACCTCTTGACAGCGCTAATCATATGTGTTATATTACAGCTAGAACAAAGGAAGGGAACAAAGAGATGAGTTAGAGCTTGTTTCCACCGATGTTTTTGAATATGGATTATGAATATTAACACAAACCGAAAAGGAGAGATGATTTATGTATATGCCGAGCATTTTTAATAATAACGTATTTGATAATTTTGATAACTGGATGGATTTTTCATTCCCGGCTTTAAACCAGAGACTGTATGGTGCTTCCGCTTCTCAGCTGATGAAGACAGATGTCAAGGAGACAGATAAAGATTATGAAGTTTCCATTGACCTGCCGGGCTTCAAGAAAGACGAACTTCAGATTGAGCTGAAGGATGGTTACCTGACCGTCAGCGGTTCGAAGGAGGTTAACTCCAAGGAAGAGCCGAAGAAAACTCAGAAGGATGCGAAAACCGCAGAGTCAGATGCTTCCAAGAAGGACGCAAAAGCCGAGAAGAAATCGGTTAAATACATCCGTCAGGAGCGTTACAGCGGCAATGTAAGCAGAAGCTTCTACGTCGGCGAGGACTTAGAGGAAAAGGATGTTCATGCTAAATTTGAAAACGGTACTCTGACCCTGACTTTCCCGAAAGAACCGGAAAAGAAAGCGGTTGAAGAGAAACATCTTGTTTCCATCGAAGGTTAATAATCAGATAGATAGCTGTGGTTTACACATTGTGTTACCAGCAGCCAGATAGGTTTAGAAGCTGTCGCAGAGATGCGGCAGCTTCTATCATACCCAATATTTATCATAACCCAATAGATTGAAACTTAAATCACTGCACATACGGAGGTGATAATCGATGGCAGAGAAAAGAGACTATTATGACATACTGGGGATAAAACGGGACGCCAGTGCGGAGACGATCAAAAAGGCATTCCGGAAACTTGCCAAGAAGTATCACCCGGATTCCAATGCCGGCAATCCCCAGGCAGAGCAGATGTTTAAGGATGTCAACGAAGCCTATTCCATCTTAAGTGATCCAGAAAAGAAGAAACTCTACGATCGCTTCGGCCACGCCGCATTTGACCCGAACAGCGCCGCATACGGCGGAGCTGGCGGTGCTTCTGGAAATGGCCCATTTGGCTCTGGTCCGTTCGGATCTGGATTTGGCGGAGGCAGCCAGGGCGGTACCTGGCACTATCAGAGCGGCCCGGGCGGCTACACGGAGTACCATTTTACCGGCGATGATATGGGCGATATGGGCGACATTTTCGGCGATATGTTCGGCGGAATGTTTCACGGAAAAAATTCTGGCGGCAGTTCCCGCAGCCGGCATTTCACGGGCGGTTCTGGCTTTGGCGGCTCTGGGGCTCATTTTACCGGTGGTTCCAGTTTTGGCGGTTCTGGCTTTGACGGCTTCGGGGGCAGTCATGGCTTTCACAGCGCGGATTTCCGGGAGAAAGGTTCTGACCTCACATCCGAAGTAACCGTAAGTTTTGACGAAGCGGTATCCGGCTGCGAGAAAATTATTACCCTGCAGAACCCGCAGACCGGCAGACGCCAGTCTCTGCAGGTTCACATTCCGGCCGGTATCGACACCGGTAAATCCATCCGTCTGAAAGGCAAGGGAATGCCGGGGGCAAATGGCGGCGAAGCGGGCGATCTGCTTTTAAATATTACCGTCACAGCGAAACCGGGCTGGGAGCGGAAGGACATGGACGTTTACTCGACCGTCCGCGTTCCGTTTACCACGGCAGTATTTGGCGGCGAAGCGCTGGTTTCCACCCTGTACGGCAATGTCCTGTGCAAGATTGCAGCCGGGACACAGTCGGGAACCAAGATTAAATTAAAAGGAAAAGGCATCGTTTCCATGAAGAATCCGTCCGTCCACGGCGATCAGTACGTGACGGTCCAGATCGATGTCCCGAAGAATCTGACCCCTGAGGCAGAACAGAAACTTCATGAATTTGAACACGCCTGCGGACTGGATAAAAACAGTCGGGGCGGACGTGGCGGCAGGAGCGCAGCTTGACAGCTCCTGCCATTTTTAATTTCATTTTTATGATTTTATTTTGGCGTTATTTTTTCTATTATGAAATTATATTTCTGTTTTATATTCCATATTTAATTCCATAGGGTTGCTTTTTCACTCTATTTTGCATTCTCTGTCGTCTCCGCTTCCATCAATTTATCACAGGATTCTTTATTTTTCTCACTCTATTTCATATTATAATAGACATTTTAGGATTAGATTCTTGTATTTCCTCTTCTTATCATGGTATAGTAGTAGCAGAATAAAATCAAAAGACTTTGTTTTGTTTTTCACAATCATGAAAGGAGTTATTAACCTTATGAGCAGACTCGTTATCCCAACCAACAGCGAGGCTCAGAATGTCGTAGAGGGACTTTACAAGGATCTGGAGCGGCGTATCATCGCCAGCCCACCAGGTCTTTGTCCCGTCGATCTGACCGCTGCTTTCTTAAAAATGTGCCACGCACAGACCTGCGGCAAATGCGTTCCCTGCCGCATCGGCCTTGGACAGCTCTCCAACCTTCTGGAGGATATCCTAAACGGCAGGGGCACAACCGAACATTTAACCATGCTGCAGGAGACTGCCCGCGTCATCGAGAGCACGGCAGACTGTGCAATCGGCTATACTGCCGCCCGGATGGTCTTAAAAGGTCTGGACGGATTTAAAGAGGATTTTATGGAACATATTCTACATAACCGCTGCCGCAGCAACCTTGATCAGCCGGTCCCATGTGTGGCTCTCTGTCCGGCTGGCGTGGATATTCCAGGCTACATCGCCCTGACCGCCGAAGGCCGCTACGCCGACGCTGTGCGCCTGATCCGCAAGGACAACCCGTTCCCGACCGCCTGTGCGCTCGTCTGCGAACATCCGTGCGAGTCGCGCTGCCGCCGCAATATGCTGGACAAATCCATCAATATCCGCGGCATCAAACGCGTGGCCGTCGATCTGGCCGGCCATGTCCCGGCTCCTGTCTGTCCGCAGCCGACTGGAAAGCGCATCGCCATCATCGGCGGCGGTCCAAGCGGCTTGAGCGCTGCCTACTACCTGCAGCTGATGGGACACCAGACAACCGTTTTTGAAAAACGCAAGAAACTCGGCGGTATGCTGTTATACGGAATCCCGAGCTACCGGCTCCCGCGCGAGCGCCTGCAGGACGATATCGATGTGATTCTCGAAACCGGCGTGGAAGTCCGTCTGGAAACCTCCATCGGCAACGAGCCGGGACAGATTTCTCTGGAAGAGCTCCGCAAAGATTATGATGCGATTTATATTGCCATCGGTGCACACAGAGATAAGAAGGTCGGCATCGACGGGGAGGATTCCGGCGGTGTGATTTCCGCGGTTGAATTTTTACGCGCCATCGGCGACGGAAACTATCCGGATTTGACCGGAAAGAAAGTCTGCGTCATCGGCGGCGGCAACGTTGCGATGGATGTGGCGCGCTCTTCCGGTCGTCTGGGCGCGGAAAAAGTAGCCGTTGTCTACCGCCGCCGGAAAGCCGATATGACCGCGCTTCCAGAAGAGGTGGAAAGCGCGATGGCTGAAGGCGTCGAGATTATGGAACTCTATGCTCCGGAACGCATTGAAGCCGATGAGGAGGGCAACGCAAAGGCGCTCTGGGTATCCCAGCAGATGCCAGGCGAGATCCGGGGTGGACGTCCGTCTCCAAAATCCGTCGGCACTGACCCGATTCCGGTCGAATGCGACGTCGTCATCGCCGCGGTCGGTCAGGGAATCGAGAGCCGTTACTTCGTAGAACAGGGCATCGACGCCAAATGGGGCGTCATCCAGGCGACCGGCTGGACTTCCATCCAAAACATGCCAGGTATTTTCGCCGGAGGCGACTGTGCAACTGGTCCGGCGACCGTGATCCGCGCGATCGCAGCCGGAAAAGTAGCTGCTGCCAATATCGACCAGTATCTCGGCTATAACCACCAGATTACCTGTGATGTGGACATTCCAGATCCAGATCTCTCCGACCGTACTCCGTGCGGACGCGTCAACTTAACCGAACGCCCGGCCGGAGAACGCAAATGTGACTTTACAATTACCGAATGCGGCATGAGCCTCAAGGAGGCGGGACAGGAAGCCAGACGCTGCCTGCGCTGCGACCATTTCGGCTACGGAAACTTCAAAGGAGGGCGGACCACATCATGGTAAATACGAATCTTGTATCCATCAAAATCAACAATATACCGCTGCAGGTTCCGGCCGGAACCCGGATTCTGGACGCCTGCCGCGACAACGGATTTCACGTTCCGTACCTTTGCTTTTTAAAGGACATCAACGAGATCGGCGCCTGCCGCATCTGTGTGGTCGAGGTCAAGGGAATCCATCATCTCGTCACCTCCTGCAACAATCAGGTACAGGAAGGCATGGAAATTTTAACCAATTCCCCGCGTGTGCGCGAGGCGCGGAAAATCAACGTGGAACTGTTGCTATCCCAGCACCACACCAACTGCCCGACCTGCGTGCGCAGCTCCAACTGCGAATTAAAGCAGGTGGCAAGCGATCTGAACCTGACGGTAGACCGCTATAAAAATGAATATCCAGAAACGCTCTGGACTACCACTTTCCCGCTTCTGCGCGACGCCGGGAAATGCATCAAATGTATGCGCTGCGTCCAGATCTGTGATAAGATCCAGACTTTAAATATCTGGGATGTGTCCGGGACCGGCTCCCATACGACCGTCGATGTCTCCAAAAACCTGGAGATCAAGGCGTCCAACTGTTCCCTCTGCGGACAGTGCGTGACCCACTGCCCGACTGCCGCCCTTCAGGAACGCGACGATGTCGAGGCGATCAACGGCATCCACGGCGAACTTGCCAACGAAGAGAAAGTAACCGTTGCCATCGTGGCTCCGGCTGTCCGCGCCGCCTGGGGCGAGGAATTTGGCCTTTCCCCGGAATTTGCGACCGACCGCCGCCTGGTATCCGCGTTAAAAGCCGTTGGCTTTGATTACGTCTTTGATGCAGATTTTGCAGCAGATTTGACGATCATGGAGGAAAGCAACGAGTTTCTTGCCCGTCTGCAGGAACCGGACAAATATAGTTGGCCGATGTTTACCTCCTGCTGCCCTGGCTGGGTCAGCTTCGCCAAGACACAGTACCCGGAGCTTCTGCCGCAGCTTTCCACCGCGAAATCCCCGCAGCAGATGTTCGGCACCGTGATCAAGACCTATTTTGCCCAGAAAAAGGGCATCGCACCGGAAAATATTTCCTGCGTCTCCATCATGCCGTGTATGTCCAAGAAACGTGAAATCACGCTTCCAGGCATGAACAGCGCCGGAACGGGGCAGGATGTGGACTACGTTCTCACCACCCGCGAGATCTGCCGTCTCATCAAAGCCGACCACTTCGATATTTCCCGCCTGCCGGAGAGTGATTTCGACGATCCGCTCGGTGAGGCAACCGGCGCCGGCGTCATCTTCGGCGCAAGCGGCGGCGTTCTGGAGGCGGCCCTGCGTACTGCCTACCACACCGTGACCGGCCAGAATCCAGAGCTTGGCGACGAAAGCCCGCTGAAGGTGCTGCGCCATATTTCCTCCCTCAAAGAGCTGGAAATCGAGATAAACGACGTGAATCTGCACTGTGCGGCAGTCAGCAGCCTCGGCGAGGCAAGACGCCTCATCCAGGCGATCAAGCGCGGCGAATGCCACTATGATTTCGTCGAAGTCATGGCCTGTCCGGGCGGCTGCATTAACGGCGGCGGCCAGCCGATCCGCCCATCCTTCCAGAACAAGCCAAAAGACTGCGCCGACCGCGACCAATGCCTGCGTGCCTACGACACCCGCAGCGCCATCCGGTTCAGCCATGAAAATAAGGCTGTTCAGACACTGTATGAAGAGTATCTGGGCGAGCCGATGTCTGATCGGGCGCATCATTTGTTGCATGTGGAGGAGCATTGATGACTACTACTCATACGTGCATGAAGAGATAAGGAGCAACTATTAATTTTAGTTTGAAATTTACGCTGAAAAAAGTATATTGAAATTAGAGTTTGCATATGCTATAATACAGACGGACATGAAAGACGAAAGCAAGTCCAGCTCAGTACGAACAAAACCCCCAGAGAGCGGCTACTCTCTGGGGGTTTTTATTCCGTTTGTGCAAGGTGGCTTAAACCTCTGGCTGACTACCTATCGATGTCCGTCCAGCCATTTGCAGATATAATAAGTAACAATACCTGCCAAGACGGATACTCCAAAAGACGAAAGCATATTCAATGCTCAGCACACCCCCTTCCTGCACCTGTCTAGGGGTGGTAGCTGTATCAGTATAACACAGTGCGCCAGAAATTGCATTCAATTTATTTATATTTGCAAAGTTATGCTTGAATCAGTCTTCTTCATATGCTATTCTTAAAGCAGGCAAAATGATAAAAGGTGTCCAAGCGGTCACACAACATCCCCCCAGAGAGTTGCCGCTCTCTGGGGGGTTATGTCTTTCACAGATAGCCAATCTGAGGCTAGTTACCGACTACTTACTCTATCTTATCTCCTACCCTCTCAGCCTTTCTTCAATCTCTTCCATCTCCGGTATCGCCGAGATTCCGCCGCGGCGTTCGACACACAGACTTGCCACTGCATTGCCGACCCTGCCAAACTGAATCATCTGCGCCCGGGTCAGGTGTTCCGGCGCGGTTTCTTCCTGCAGATAGGAGGCAAGAAAGCCTCCCCAGAAGGAATCGCCAGCGCCGGTTGTATCAACCGCATGGGAGGAAAAACCCTCTGCTTTGACAATTCCATTTTCATTCCCGATCAGAGCGCCGTCCCTTCCAAGCGTCACTGCCACCAGACGGACGCCCTGGCGGAGCAGGTACTGAATGGCTTCCTCCGGATCCTGATACGGGGTCAGAAGTTCGGTTTCTTCATCCGAAATCTTCATCATATCTACATAGGGAATCAGCGACTGCATCCGAAGCTGCGCGGTCTCCGGATCACTCCAGAGTGCCGCCCGGTAGTTCGGATCGTAGGAAATCACTGCACCGCTGTTTTTCGCAATATTGATTGCCTCATACGTCGCCGTCCGGGACGGATCATCGGTCAGCGACAGGGATCCGACATGAAATACCCTTGTGTTTTCCAGAAGTTCCGGATCGATCTCTTTCATGCACAGATTCGTATCTGCCCCCGGCTTTCTCGCAAACGCAAATTCACGCTCCCCGTTTTCCCTAAGGCTTACAAATGCCAGTGTGGTAAAATACTTCTCATCCTGAATCAGGTTGTCCGTATTGATACCTGCCCGGATCAGGGTTTCCCTCAGGAAATCGCCGTGCATATCCTTGCCCACCTTGCCGATGAACGCCGTTTTCATTCCAAATTTCGCAGCCGCCGCCAGCAGATTGGCTGGCGCGCCTCCCGGGTTCTGCTCAAACAGACGCATTCCCTGTTGTGAAACGCCTGCTGGAGTAAAATCAATCAGAAGCTCTCCCAGCGCTGTGATATCCGCTTTTATTCTCATACGAATCATCCTCCGTATTACAAATTATCTATGCAAGGGTGCCGCCATCCAGCCTTCTCACGGGCAGACAGCCACATCCGTTTGTCTCTCACAAGAAATTTTACTTCCGAATCGAAATATTTGCAAATTCTACTTTCGCGTCCTGTGCAAGCAGACCGATCTCATATTCCGGTTTTCGGAAAATACGATACGTAAACGCCACCTGCTCGCCCACAAATACTTCTACCATATCATGATCTACCGAAATCTTGACGTCGATCGCCGCGCCATTTTCGATGGCAAAGGTTTTCTCTGCCACGCGCACACCATCCGGTCCCGGTTCTGTTGCCTTCGGAACTGCCTGGCAGGACTGCTCCCAAAACGGATCAACTCCCATCGGCAGGGACAGAAGGGAAACTCGCTGCATCGCCACATCAAACTCCAGGAACAGGCAACCACTTGCCTCCCAATCAGATTTCAACAGGATTCCAAAGGAATCATTGGCTTCTTTCGGAATTACCGTGCCGGTAAACAAGAACTTTTCTTCCGGCTGCTCCAGAAAACCATACGCGGTTGTCCCGCATCCATCCAGTTCCACCGTTGTATCTCCATACAGCTTATATTCTCCCATGACCGGAAGATAGTTCCAATCAACCTTCTCTTTAAAGCAGTTCACATACTCTTCCGGAAGCTTCACATCCAGCTGTCCATCTGCCGTTGCAACGACCTCATGTGGAATACAGAACGTTCCGCCCCAGTACCACTCGCCGCGATCACTGTTTTCTGCGCGGTCATGTGCCCAGGCAAAGTAGAAACGGCGTCCGTTGTCATCCTGCATGGATTTGGCTGCGTAGAAGCGGCGTCCGCCGATGCCGTCTTTCTTCGGCTTTTTCCATGGTCCAAATGGAGATTTGGAAGTACGGTAAATCGTGTTTACAAACTCAGAGAAACGGGAATAGGAAAGATACCAGGTATCACCTATCTTGTACATCTCACTGCATTCCGGACAATTCGTATTGCCCGCTGAATATAACGGACCATAATATTCCCAGTTTACAAGATCCTTCGAGCGGTACAGGACGATACAGCCGCGTCTTGTCACCGGCATATCCAGCCGTCTCGCCGAGATCAGAATCCAGTAGCATTTATCCTCTTCATTGTAAAATACATACGGATCGCGCCAGTCCAGTTTTTCATATAACTCTATCATCGGCGTGATAACCGGGTTTGCCGCGTCCTTCGTCCAGGTGATACCGTCCTCGCTCGTCGCATGACAGATCGTCTGCTGATACTCTGCCGTCAGACAGTAACCCGTATAGAATGCATGATATTTTCCCTCGCCGTAAATGACAGAACCCGTCCACACGCCGGACGCATCCGGCTCATCGCCCTCGCCCGGATACAGTGCGGTTGGAAGTTCCTCCCAGTGCACCAGATCCTCTGAAACTGAGTGGCTCCAGGTCGTTCGCAGTCTCGCCGGATATACCGTGGTTCCTGGCGGGGATGTCAGTGAAAAAATATGATATTTGCCTTCATGATAAAACGGAATCGCATCACCGGTCGAATCCGCAAATGACATTTTTCTGAAAAAATCCATCTTTCTCTCCTTGCCTTTCTAAATGTTGCTCTTGGAATCTTTCTGTACCTGATTTTATGAGTTCGTTTTGTCAGCTATATTATTTCAATAAATCTGGATATCTTTTCTCCAGACTTCCAGACCGCTGTCTTTTATTTCTTTTTTCTGAGGAGTGCCAGATTGCCCTTCTGGGAATCCAGTACAACCGCGCAGGCAATGATTAAGCCCTTTACAATCAGCTGCCAGTAGGAGCTGACACCGATCAGGTTCAGACCATTAGAAATAATACCAATTACCATCGCGCCAAAGACTGTACCGCTGATACGTCCGCGTCCGCCTGCCATCGAGGTTCCGCCGAGGACGCAGGCTGCGATCGCATCCATCTCATAACCGCTTCCGACGGACGGCTGTCCGGAGTACATTCTCGATGCCAGAACCAGACCTGCAAACGCCGCCAGGGCGCCAGAGAGTGTAAACACGATAATCTCCACTTTCTTGATCGGAACACCCGAAAGACGCGCTGCCTCACGGTTTCCGCCGATTGCATATACATAGGTACCAAATTTGGTCTTAGAAAGCAGAAAACTAAATACGATAATTAAAATAACCATATAGACAACCGGCAGCGGAATAACATTAAACAGGTAGCCCGTTCCGATTGCAATGAAAAATTTATCCGTGATACGGGTGGACTGTCCACCAGAATATACATACGCGATACCGTTGCAGACATTCATCATTGCCATCGTAATGATAAATGCCGGAACGCGGAATTTGGATACAACCATACCATCGATCAGGCCTGCCACAACGCCGATGATGATGCCAGCCGCGATCGCCACGCCAATCGGAAGACCCTGATTGACTACAAATCCTACCGTCAGTGTTCCACTCATCGCTACGATCGCGCCAACTGCCAGATCGATGTGTCCGAGAATAATAATCAACGTCATTCCCAGTGCAATGTATGTATTGATGGAAATCTGTCTGAGCACTGAAATGATATTGCTCGGTGTCAAAAATTTATCTGTTGCCAGTGCGACTACCACACATAAGATAACCAGCACTCCGATAATTCCTGTATTTCCGGTAAATACCGAGAGTACCGAATTGCCTGCTGTACTTTTCTTTCCGTTCATCACTCTTCGCCTCCTGCTGCATACTGCATGATTCTCTCCTGATCCAGTTCTTCTCTTCCGAGCATTCCCGTCATTTTTCCCGCCTTGATGACACATACGTTATCACACATATTGATGATCTCCGGCAGCTCGCTGGATACCATGATAACGGCAATGCCTGCTTTCGCCAGCTCATTGATGACGGAATAAATCTCAAACTTCGCATTGACATCAACGCCTCTCGTCGGCTCGTCCAGAATCAGGACATCCGGTTTGATTGCCAGCCATTTTCCGAGAACAATCTTCTGCTGATTACCGCCGGAAAGACTGCCTGCCTCCACCAGCTCCACCCGGTTTGCCACCGCCTTGATATGAAGCTTTTCTTTATAGTAATCAATCACTTCCTGACATTTCCGGTCGCTGATGGCAATTCCATTGATATAAGAGTCAATGGAGGCCAGTGTCAAGTTAAAG
The DNA here is from genome assembly GCA_050875065.1 of Otoolea sp. Taxonomy (GTDB): domain Bacteria; phylum Bacillota; class Clostridia; order Lachnospirales; family Lachnospiraceae; genus Otoolea. The sequence goes on from JBNMLY010000001.1 coordinate 24,607, forward strand.
CCAACCGTATTGCCAAGCACCAGACCCTGTTTTTTCCGATCCTCCGGCACCAGTCCGATGCCCGCCTTGATCGCCTGAATCGGGGTCGTGAAGTGGACTTCTTTTCCATTTAAAAGAATGGTTCCACTCTGATATTTTCTGGCTCCGAAGATACATTCCATGATCTCGCTCCGTCCGGCGCCGACCAGACCCGCAAATCCCAGAATTTCTCCCTTTCTTACCCGGAAGCTGATATCCGAGAACACACCTTCACAGGTTAAGTTTTTCACCTCCAGTGCCGTCTCAGCGTGCTCCAGAGCGTTGTAATCTCTCGCATAGAAGCTCTCTAACTCCCGTCCTACCATCATAGCTACCAGCTCGTTCGCATTCGTCTCCGATGTTTTCTTGGTTCCCACATAGGCGCCGTCGCGGATGATGGTAACCCGATCCGAGATCCGGAACAGCTCTTCCATACGATGGGAAATATATATAATGCTTACCTGCTTTGCTTTCAATCTCTCAATAATTCCAAATAACTGCTCTACCTCGTCATTGGAAAGGGAGGAAGTCGGCTCGTCCATGACGATGATCCGTCCGTCAAAGGATACCGCCTTTACAATCTCAACCATCTGCTGCTGGGCGATTGTCAATGATTCCACCAGGGTATCCGGATGGATATTGACTCCCAGATTGGCCAGCATCTCGCCCGCCCGGCGGTTCGTCTCCCGCATATCCACGGTGCCGAATTTCGTCTTGATCTCCCGTCCCAGGAACAGGTTCTGCGCGACCGTCAGATACGGAACCAGGACGATCTCCTGATGGATGATTCCGATTCCTTTCTCCTGGGCATCCGAAACACCATTTATCTCAACTTCCTGACCGTTAATCTTGATTGTTCCGCTGTCCGGTTTATAAATTCCTCCAAGGACCTTGATAAGCGTTGATTTACCCGCTCCATTTTCTCCCAGAAGCGCATGAACCTCGCCCATTTCCAGGGAAAAATTGATCCCTGACAATGCATAGATCCCGGAAAAACTTTTCTTGATATCTATCATTTCCAGAATTGTTTTTCCCATAGAACCCTCCGTTTTTTAGAAATGCGGCAATGAACCCATCGCCGCATTTTCCATGTTTTATTTATTTCACGTAACTGCTCTGTCTCGTCACAGTCAATTACTGCCAGTCGTTCAGAGTCTTCTCTGCCTCGTCCTTATCTACCAGATGGGAATCCAGATATACTTTCTTCTCATCGATTGTGGTGTCGCCGCCTACATATTTCTCAGCTGCGTCAAACGCATACTCTGCAATCTGAAGCGGAACCTGGCAGGCTACTGCGGTAAACTCGCCGTCTAAAAGTGCCTGTTTTCCATCCGGGGATGCATCGATGCTATATACACCAATCTCACCGGTCTTGTTTGCTGCCTTAATAGCTGCTGCCGCACCCAGGGCAGACGGGTCATTGATGCAGAAGAATGCTTCCAGATCCGGGTTTGCTGTGATGATATCCTCAGCCAGTCCCATCGACTGATCAAGCGCTGCACCACCATCCTGCTGTGCTACAATCTCAAATTTATCTTTCTGATCGCCCAGTCCCTCAAGGAAACCGTTGACACGATCCACGCAGCTTTCATTAGACGGGAAATCCAGGACTGCAATCTTTGCGCCATCCGGATAATCTTTCGTCATCTGCTCGCCCACTAACTGACCTGCCATATATGCGTTGGTTCCAACGAACTGTGTCACGAACTGATCGATATCATCATCGATAACTGCGGTATCTACGTTAAAAATCGGAATGCCCGCATCTGCAATCTCAGCCAGTCCGGAGGTAATGCCTGCGGAGTCAACCGGAATAACAAACACTGCATCGTAACCGCTGTTTGCACAGTCAGACAACTGGCTGAGCTGCTTGTTTAAATCATAGTCTGGATCCAGGCAGGTGTAGGAAATGCCGTTTTCCTTGCACAGCTCGCTAAGTTTTGCGTCAATCGAACTCTGGAAGGTATTGTTTAAAGTATTGGTACAGAATGCAAAGGATAAATCGCCGGTCTTTGCCTCGGCTTCGTTCGCATCTGCCGCTGCCTCGGAAGCATCAGCTGCCGCTGTTGTATCGGTACTGCTGGAAGAACCGCATCCTGCTAACATCGCTGCCATCATGCAAACCGAAAGACCTGCTGCTGTAAATCTAAGACTTTTTTTCATGAATCTGATCCTCCTCTTACTTCATCACTGTTTGGTGCATTTTAAATAGATTGTTACGATTCTCTTTGTTTCAATCCATCATTTTTCTTTTTTATTTTTACGTAAAAACTTTTCTTTCTGGAAGGAGTCTCCCTGTCTGATACCTAGATATTACTCTATTCCATGCCCTCCCGTCAACACCATTTTGGCATATTGCACTAAATTCAGCGATATATTCATCCTGTTTTATGGATATTTATGCACTTCTACCGTCCCTTTTAATTTTTTACGTAAATTTTGTTTGTCTTATCGTTTTGCCCCTATTTTTGTGCTATAATCAAAAACAGAAACACCAAACTGCGGCAAATTCAAATCCAGTCGCGCAGGAACAGCCGCACTAAGTCCGCACCAGCAAGGGGGAGTTTTATGACCATCAAAGAAATCGCCGCAAAGGCAGGCGTCTCCATCGCCACCGTTTCCCATGTTATCAACCATACGCGCTACGTCAGCCCGGAACTGGTGGATAAAATCGAAGCCATCATTGAAGAAAGTGGATATTCTGAAAAAATCAAAAACAAAGTGCGTAAAATACGCAGCGGACGCAGTTCACAGATTGTCGCTGTCTTTCCAAATATCAAAAGCGCGCTCTACTGTGATCTGTGCAATCAGCTACAGTCCTACGCAACCAGACAGGGCTATCAGTTTTATACCGCCGTCACTAACGACAGCCTGGAAGAGGAGAAAAGCATCCTGCAAAACTTAATCTCCAGTGCTAAGACAATCGGCATCTTTCTCTCCCCGGCAAGCAGCAATCCGGCTGCCTATTCATTTCTCTATGAATCCGGCATTCCGTTTGTCTGTGTCGAGCGCTTCATCGACGACGATGTCACACCTCGGATTCTCTTTGATTACACCAAAGCGTTCCACTCTGCCACCTCTTATTTTTTTGAGAGCGGACACGAGAACGTGTTGTTTCTGGTAGAAAAAACGGACAGTCTCGCCAAGCAGGACAAGATCTCCGGATATGAACGGGCACTCCTCTCTGCCAACCATACCTTGAGCAGTTCCTGCATCGCGGAGATCAATCTGTACCAGTCCAATGATACCATCAGCCTGAATATTCAGAAAAGCATTACCCGGTATCTCCCCACCGCCATCATCGCCGGCGGCAACCGCCTGACCATGTTTCTTCTTAAAGCGCTGCGGGAACTGGGAAAAGACTGCCCTCGCGATATTTCCATCATCGGATTTGACGATATGCTCTGGTGCGAACTGACCGCGCCGCCGCTCTCCTGCATCCACCGGAACATCGACCAGATGGCAGAACTCGCCTCGCAGGCGCTCTTTGACGCGATCAACCACCTCTCCGGTGCACCTTTGACCCGCTACGCAGATGTAGAACTGATTCTGCGTGATTCCACCCGGATCATCGACAACGGACCACTCGGCGAACACGCCGTATCCCCAGACAGCATCCGTCTCTCCAAGGAGGAAAAACAACTTTTGCGGACTGGAAATTACCGCGTCGCCATCTCCTTCCATTACACCGGGACCGCCTGGGCTGCCCTGCACCAGAAAGGCATCCGGGATGAGCTGGAACAGTACGGAATCGATATTATTTCCACCATGGATGCCCATTTTGATCCTGCCCTCCAAAATATGCAGCTTGAAAGCATCAAAATGCAGCACCCGGATGCTGTCATCGCCATCCCCACCGATGACGTCCAGACGGGTCCGGCCTTTCAGGAGTTGTCGAAAATGACACGGCTGGTCTTTTTAAGCAATGTACCGCAGAATTTTAATCGAAATAATTACGTCTCCTGCATCTCCGTCAACGAGCGGGAAAACGGTACAAATACCGGACGCATGATCGGTGAATACCTGAAAGAAAAAACACACGCCAAAGTCGGCTTCATCATCCACGGCGCCATGTTCTACGGCACCACCGAGCGCGACAATTCCGCCGAAAAGATTTTACGGGAATCGTACCCCAATATTGAAATCACCGCACGCAAGGGCTTCGTCCACATTGAAAATGCCTATAAGGTCTGTCTCGAGATGATCACCGCTCATCCAGACATCGAGGCGCTCTACGTAAGCTGGGATCGTCCAGCCCTGCTTGCGATCAAAGCCTTAAAAGCCCTGAACCGGACGGATATCGCTGTCTTTACGACCGATCTGGACTTCGAGATCGCCGAAAAGATGAAGGAAGGTTTCGTCAAGGGCTTAAGCACCCAGCGCCCCTACGATCAGGGCAAAGCCGCCGCCCTCGCCGTCGCCAAATCCCTCGTCAGCGATCAAGTGCCGAAATACATCGGCGTGCAACCCTACGTCGTCCACGAAAAGCAGCTGAACCGCGCCTGGAAGGATATCTTCTTTGAGGCATTGCCGGAAGAATTGGGGGAAAAGTAAGGGAAAATGATAATACGAACAAAACCCCCAGGGAGCAGCAACTCTCTGGGGGTACTATCTTCATCTATTAACTTCTTACAGTCTCGCAATCACCGCGTCCACATATTCCTCGGTCGTTGCCGTTCCATGCAGATCCCTTGTCAGGTGTTTGCCCTCTGCCAGGACCTCATCGACTGCCTTGCGGATGCGTGCGGCTGTCTCATTTTCTCCGAGGTACTCTAACAGCATACAAGCGGACCACAGGAATGCGGTCGGGTTTGCCAGGTGTTTGCCAGCAATGTCCGGTGCGCTGCCGTGAACGGCCTCGAACATTGCATAATCAGCGCCGATATTGCTGGACGGAACGAGTCCCAGACCGCCGATCAGACCGCTGCACAGGTCGGAAAGAATATCGCCGTACAGGTTCTGCATAACCATGACATCGAACTGGTTCGGGTTCATAACAAGCTGCATACAGGTATTGTCGATGATCTTGTCATCGCCCTCGATCTCCGGATATTCCTTTGCAATCTCCTTGAAAATCGACAGGAACATACCGTCGGACATTTTCAGGATATTGGCTTTATGGATGCAGGTTACTTTTTTGCGCCCGTTTTTCTTCGCATACTCAAAGGCATCGCGGATAATGCGCTCGCTTGCTTTTCTCGTCACGATCTTGATGGCATGAACGGTATCTGGATCGACCTGCTCCTCTACGCCGACGTAAAGGCCTTCGGTGTTTTCACGGAAAATCACGATGTCCACATTTTTGAACGGTGTCTGAACGGCTTCATTAGACTTAACCGGACGGATATTCGCATAAAGGTCGTACTTGCCGCGAAGTGTCACGTTCAGGGAACGGAATCCTTTGCCGACCGGGGTTGTGATCGGGGATTTTAAGAGGACTTTGGTGCGCTCAAAGGACGCATATGCTTCCTCCGGGATCAGGGCGCCGTTCCGCTTCCACTCATCCTCGCCTACATTGTAAATCTCATATTCCAGCGGTGCATCTGCCGCTTTTAAAATCTTTAATACATTATCAACTAACTCCGGGCCGATGCCATCGCCGCGAAATACTGTAATTTTATGACTCATTTTTTTATCCTCCTTCTTGATTTTCACCGTCTTTATATTTCATTGAAAGCTGCCAGAACAGGCTGACAGCTTTCAGAACAACTTCTCAATCAAATTTCCCTTACAGAATCACCGTTACAATCAGGTTATAAACCGCACAGCAGATAACGCTGATCGGCACTGCCACAAATAGCAGGCGGTTGAACAGATGGTTCCGGTCTTCCTCGTTTCCGCAGGAGCCGAGAATCAGGCTGCCGCCGGATGAGAACGGGCTGATCGCACTGCTCTGTGCGCCCAGAATCGTGCAGGCAAAGAGTGCTGCCGGATTCAGTCCGGTTGCCGCTGCCAGTCCCGGAATCAGCGGGAACAGGGCCGGTGCTACGACGCCGGTTGTGGAGCTGAAGAAGCTCATAAATGCGCCTACAAAGCTGAACGCAATCGGAATCAGGGCTGCCGGTACATTGGAACCGATCCATGCGGATAGGGCGTCAATCGTGCCTGCCTGAACGGCTACGGCAATCAGCATACCTGCTCCGGCAATCATAAGAATCGTATTCCACGGCACGCGTGCAATGACTTCTTTCTGCGGCGCCAGGTCAAAGAGCAGCGCCAGGATGGTGAAGCAGAATGCAACCAGGCCGACATCGACTTTTCCGGCGATGGTGCTAATCATTGCATTGCCCGGAACCGCTATCTTTAAGAGCGGGAAAATCAGAACAATTACCATCATCAGCAGCATTAAGTATAAAGTAGTTTTCTGTTTCTTGTCAAACGGCTCCGGGCGCTTGAAGGTCACGCCTTTTCCGATTCCCCGGTTGCTCTTGAATCCGAACCGGAAGATTGCAATTAAAATAAGCGAAAATACGATTGCAAATGCAAAAATTTTCATTTCGTCTACGAAGGAATTGGTCGCCTCAAATGCCGGCTCTGCCTCGTAGGCTGTATCAATCAGTCCACGGAAAACGACTCCCAGCGACGCCGTCGGGAAGTTTCCGCCCGCCAGCGCACCGCAGTTGATCGCGACCGCACCGGTCAGCTTGTCCATCTTCGCCTCCTCGCAGATGAGGATGGTGATCGGGGCTAAGAATGCCAGAACGGTAAAGTAGGCTGCGCCCATTACCGAAAGGACAACGGCTACGAAAAACAATGCAAACGGCAGCATACCCGGAAATTTCCGGCACATATAGAGAAGACTCGCCGACATTTTTTCCAGTGTTCCGTTGACGGCTGCAAAGTTATAAAACAGCGAAACGGAAAGAATGACAAACATCGTGCTGACCGGCCAGAAGCCTATCAGCTCTTTGGTTTTTAAGCCCATACCGAAACATCCGATCAGGTATGCAAATGCGATACAGAAAAATCCGGTATTAATTTTCGTTTTATATCCAAGGATAACGGCAACCGCAATGGATGCCACCAAAACTGCACTTAACATATGACGCGTCCCCCTATTCTTCGATGCCTAACAGGTTTGCCGGAATGGTATGTGTCATATGGTACACGTGTTCTTCCGGGATTCCATGATCCACCAGATACTGCATATATTCCGCGAGCGCCAGCTCCCAGTGCGGATTTTCCGTCTGGCCGCCGTCGGTGTCAACCATGACATTCTTATAACCGACTTCCTTAATCAGCTCCAGATTGTCCGCCAGATTGCTCTTATATTTTCCGCCGCCCATGTTCTGTGCATAACAGCGTTCCAGAATTACATCGTAATCTTTTACCAGGCGAAGCTGATCCTCGTGGCTCATGCCAACGATCCACCACTCCGGGTGCGTCACAACAATATTTTTAACGCCCATATCGCGGGCCGCCTCAACCACCGTGAAAATCTCCTCCGGTGCGATATGAGCAGTTCCCAGTACCGCATTGTGGTCGCGGATCAGTTCCAGCACGGAACGAAGCTCCGGCACAATCTTTCCATCTTTTACGACCTCCACGCACTGGCTGAGATCCTGGTTCATTTTCTGCATATGGTTCTTGGCCGACTGGGTCGGAAGCCATACCACCTTGGCGCCCAGACGAAGTGCCACATCGACTGCCTTCGGATTGATGCCGCCGACCACCTTATTTAAGGTGATGCTGCCGAACATCGTAAAGTTGTTCGTTTTTCCGTGTACAATCTCGTTGTGGCGGTTGCAGAGATACGCCCGATCCATCGTGGTTCCCTGGTGCGTCTTGATGACGATAGCGCGTGCGCCAACCCGGATCGCCGCCTCCATCAGTTCGAAATCATCATACGCCCGCAGACGCAGATCGGGATTCGTGTGAACGTGCATATCGATAACGCCCTTCATTAAATCCTGTTTCATCTTGCTTATTCCTCCTATTTTGTAAACCTGTACTCATTTTGCTCTGTCTGTACCTGCTGCAAAGCTCTGCTCTGAATACTTCAAATGCCATTCGTAGAGACGAACGGAAACGGCGTTCCCTCGCCAGATAAACCAGCCGCCCTGTTATTCCTATTCTTTTCTCTGCCATTGATTTTTGCTTATTTTTATCTTATACTGTTTTTGTTATAGGAGAAAGTCAAGATTTGTTATACCAGGTATCGGAAATTCCGATATCTCGTCGGGAGTGATTTTCATGGATTTAAAAGAATTAGACTATATCGTAACCGTCGCCAACGAAGGAAGCATCTCCCGCGCGGCTGAAAAACTGTTTATGGCACAGTCGAGCTTAAGCCAGGCCGTCCGCCTGTTTGAACAGGATCTGGGGACGCCGATTTTTGTCCGGACAGCCCGCGGGGTCCGTCCGACAGCCGCCGGTGAGGCGTTTATTTTCCATGCCAGACAGATTTTGCAGCAGTACCGGGAGGCGCGCAGCGAGGCTTCGGATATTGAAAATTTAAAGGGCGGCACCGTTATTTTCGGCATCAGCACCTACCGGGGGACGTATCTGCTGCCGCCGGTTCTGAAAAAATTTCACGCCCTGTATCCGAGGGTTCATGTGGAGATCTGTGAGATGGACAGTATTGATCTGGAAAATCAGATTTTAGAGGGACTTTTGGATCTGGCGCTGATCGCAGCGCCGCCGGTCCGGATCAAACACGGTGTAGATTCCCTGATGCGGGATGAGATCATGATCGCCACCACTGCCGATCACCCGGTCATGGCATTTGCAAAGCCGTGCGAATCGGAGCCGGAGCAGATGTGGATCGATTTAAAGGATACAGCGCCGTTTGAATATATTTTAGGCCCGCCCAGCACCGTCCTTGGACGAACCGCCCGCCGCTCCCTACGCGCGGCAGGCGTAGAGCCGCTGGGACTCGACACCTACCTCTCCGCCTCCTTCGCTGCGGCGATGGCGCGTGAGGGAGTCGGACTTGCATTTACCTACCGCTCCTGCCGCGTCGTACGGGATGAATTCCGCTATCTGCGCATCGGAAAAGAGGGCATTTTCCTCGACCTGGCGCTCGCCTGGCCAGCCGGGAAATACCGCTCGCGGGCGGCACGGGCGCTGGCGAAATTGTTTCAGGAAATGGCGCCGGAGCTGCTGAGGAGATAATTTTCATGAATTAAAAATCAAAATAAAAATCTCAAAAGTTATACCACAGATTATTATACTTCAAATTATAATAATCTGTGGTATAATAATTTTAAGCATAATTTTTAAAATTTAGAGCTATTCTTTTAATAGCCTTTATATCATTCAGGAAAGTGAGGTCTCGTTGATGGAAAAATTTATTGACCGTGAAGAAGAAATGATGACACTCCAAAGCGAATATGAACGCCCCGGCAGTTCTCTTGTAATTTTATATGGGCGCAGACGCGTCGGAAAAACCGCTTTGATCTCTGAATTTATCAAAGGCAAAAATGCTCTGTTTTTCCTCGCCAGCGAGGAATCCGAGGCGCAGAACCGGGCTGCTTTCAAAGAAAAAGCGGCTGATTTTACCGGGAATGAACTTCTTCGGCAGTTCGATGCCAAAAACTGGGATGTTTTGTTTCAGACCATTATGCAGACCCCTTTTCAGGAAAAGCCCATCATCGTAATGGATGAATTTCAATATATCGGAAAGTCCAATCCTGCTTTTCCATCTATGTTCCAGCGCATCTGGGAAGAGCAGCTCAAAGACCGCCCTGTCATGGTCATTCTATGCGGTTCCCTGATCTCCATGATGGAGTCACAGACTCTTTCCTACAGCAGCCCGCTCTACGGACGGCGCACCGCGCAGATCCGCTTAAAACAGATTCCCTTCCGGTATTATCATGAATTTTTCCCGGATAAATCTCCCCGGGAACTGGTTGAATATTACTCTGTCACCGGAGGCGTTCCGAAATACATTGAGCTTTTTTCTGAAAGCGATGACATCTACCATGCCATCCAGAAAAACATTTTAAACCGCTCTGGATATTTATACGATGAACCGCATTTTCTGCTCCAGCAGGAGGTATCCGAAATCGGAAGTTATTTCTCTGTCATCCGGGCGATTGCCGCCGGAAACAGCAAATTATCCGCGATTTCAACGGTTCTGGAAGTAAAATCCACCAGCCTGACAAAATACCTGAAAACCCTGATTGACCTGGATATTCTGGAACGCGAGGTTCCTGTGACGGAAGAAAATCCGGAGAAAAGTAAAAAAGGACTCTACAAGATTAAGGACAATTATCTTCGTTTCTGGTTTGCTTTTATCTACCCAAATATGAGTTTTATCGAAAGTGGAAACAGCGCGATTGTCCTGGATAAGATACGAAAAAGCATGGTAAGCGGCCACACCGCCTTTGTCTACGAGGACGTCTGCCGTGAACAAATGTGGAACTTAAATGCCAATGACACCTGGCCGTTTCATTTTTCCAAGATCGGGCGCTGGTGGGACAGCCGCAATGAGATCGATATTGCCGCCATCGATCCGGACGGCAGCAACCTGATTTTAGGCGAATGTAAATTCTGGCAGGAACCGGTTGGTTCCAATATCTTATATGCACTGGAGCAAAAAGCGGCTACGGTTGAATGGCGCAAGGACAGGCGCCATACCTGGTTGATTCTTTTCAGCGCAGCTGGATTTACCGACGAATTAAAAGAAATCGCCAAGTCCCGATCCGACCTGGTTTTGGCAGAGCATTAATGTAAAAACTCCCGGAAAGAAGCTTCTGGGAGTTTTTACTATTTTTAGGCACTCTAATTCTAAAAAGCTTTTTTTCAATCAGTTATCAAGTGATCCGCTTCCTTCACCAACGCCGCAATCCACTCCGCCTCCCAGCTCTCGCCGAGAGCAAATAGGGATTTTGTGAGAAAATAATCCACCTCCGCCGAATCACTAACCTGCGATTCCCGTTCCATTCTTTCGGATGACTCTGCACAGCCCAAATCCGGCGCGGCAGAAGCCGCAGCGCCCGAATCGCTACACGCCACCGCACCTTCCACCAGCCGGTTCAAAAGCAGTATTTTCTGCTCCTGAACTGGCTCATTTTCTTTTTTCCACTGATTGATATCATAATCGGCTGTTTTTCCACAGGGTGCGCCGCAGGTGGCACAGTCCGGGGCTAGGATCCGTTTTTCCGCATGGATTTTTTCAACCAGTATTTCGCAAAACTCATTCTGCTCTTTCCGCTTCTCCCACTCTTCCGGATCGTCTTTCACCTTGATCGGATTGAAAGCAATGCCAGCCCCCGCTTTCCCAGCATCCGCCCTCTCACTCAAACTCCCTTTCCCGTGCCTCAACGCCGCCAGTCCCTCCCGCATCAGCCGCCCTGTCTCCTCCGTCCGGACGGTATTTCCATCCGTCGCACGCGCCAGACCGATGAGTGCGCCGATCAGGCGTGTCTCCGCCGCGTCCATGAAAGCACTTTCCGCCTCTAACCTGTCCGTTCTCATGCCTGAACTTTCCTTTCCCCGGCATTTTCTCTTGCCGCGTTCTCCACCATCCGAAGCTCTTCCTCATACAAACAGGTATGAAGTGTTCCATCCTTCACGCCCTGGACACAAGCCGCAAGCGGCATCCAACGGACTTCCTCAACCTCTTCCTCTTGGAGTTTCATCTTCTCCGACTCTACATCCATCCACAGTACATAGACAAAACTAACCTGTCTATCCACAAACGGGTGGCCGTAAAATTCCGTCTCGTGGAAAAATCTCCGGATGCCGACATAGTGGAAAGCCTCCGGCTCCGCTGAAAGCCCCAGCTCTTCCAGAAGTTCTCTCTGGGCGGACGGCAGAACCTCACTGCCCGCCTGTATATGCCCGGCACTGGAAATATCGTAGCAGCCCGGAAATGAATCCTTGGTACGGCTCCGCTTCTGAAGCAGCACTTCCACGCCCTCTGGCCGTCTGCGAAGCAGCCATACGTGCGCCGTCCGGTGGCGGATCCCTTCCGCGTGCGCCCTCGTTCTCTCAACCGTCTCCCCGGTCGGGATTCCATTTTCATCCACTACATCCAGCCATTCCATCTGTTTTCTTCTCCTTTCTATCTGTGCCAAAACAGCCGCCCCGCGATCCATCTCTATCTCGATCGCGAAGCGGCTGCTCCTTTTCATTCTATTTACTCAAAGCATACCCGCTCTGCCCCTTCAATCTGGAGGGTGGTCTGGTAAAAGTTCGTCAGTGCGCGGATTGCGTACTCGACATCCTTCACACCGGCCGTCTCGTAGCAGGAATGCATCGCAAGCTGCGGCAGGCCGATATCGACGGCGTGGACGCTGACCTGCGTGTTGGAAAGGTTTCCAAGGGTGGAACCGCCTAAAATATCACTGCGATTTGCAAACACCTGAACCGGAACGCCCGCTTCGTTGCAGACATTCGTAAAGACCGCACGGCTGAATGCGTCCGTGGTATATTTCTGGTTCGCACTCTCCTTGATGACGATGCCCTTGTTCATCCAGGAGCAGTTGACTGCATCTGTCTTCTCCCCGTGGTTCGGGTGAACGGCGTGTGCATTGTCACAGCTTACCAGGAAGGAACCGGCCACGGCCTGATAGTAGTCCTCCGGCGTCTTGCCGAGCGCACCGTTGATGCGGTGCAGGACGTCCTGTAAGAACGTGGACATCGCGCCCTGCTTCGTGTTGGAACCGACTTCCTCGTTATCGAAACAGCAGTATACGCTGACGTCGCGGTCGTTCTTGGCCGCAAGTAACGCTTTCAGGGAAACATACGCGCACTGTAAGTCGTCCAGCTTCGGGCTGGAAACGAACTCGTCCGCATAGCCCCAGACCGTACCCGGCTGGCGGTTTACGAGGAAGAGATCCTTGCCTAAAATATCTTCCACAGCCACGCCAAGCTCTTTTGCGATCATCGCGTCGAACGCGCCTTTTTTCAGCTCTCCGGCAGAAAAAAGCGGACACAAATCAACCTGACGGTTGTATTTGTAGCCGTTGTTTACCTCACGGTTGAAATGGATCGCTACGTTCGGAATCAGCAGCAGATCCTTGTCGATATACAGAAGTCTCGCGCTCACGCCCTGTCCGTCTTTTACGAGCACGCGGCCTGCAACCGTCAGAGGGCGGTCAAACCAGGTGTTGTCGATCATGCCGCCGTATGCTTCCACATCGAGGCGCAGATACTCACCCGGGCCGTTTAACTCCGGCACGCTCTTGATTTTATAGGTCGGTGAATCACTGTGGGAGGCACACATCTGGAAATGATAATCCGTCAGTTCCTTTCCGACGCGAAACGCAATGATACTGGAATGATTGCGGATCGTGTAATACGTTCCGCCCTGTTTCACGTCCCAACGGGCTCTCTCCGGCAGGTAGGTAAACCCTGCCTCATCCAACATTCCCTTGATTGTCTCAATTGAATGAAACATACTCGGGCTATTCTCAATAAAAGTCAGTAATTCGTTTGCAGCATTCATCATGCAGACTTCCCTTCTCTCTTCTTAATCGCTGGTAAGATAAGCCCCAGAGCCACCAGGACAACCGGCGTAATTACATTCAGTATGGTTGTATATATATCCCCCTGCTTGTACATACCTAAGACACAGCAGGCAGCCGTTACGAAGAAGCACCATGCGCCGAAGCCAAGGGCTACTCCGTTGTTTTTTACGAAGCGATACTCACGCTCAAACTTGTTCGTGTGTTTACGAAGCATGAAGTATGCGAAAAATACCCACAGATAACGCATCGGCATGGTAACCGAGTTTAACTGGGTCAGCTGACGCAGTACCGTATCTGCGTTCGGAACCAGAACCTGTGCCAGGATGATGGAACCGGACAGGATAACAACCATCCAGATACCATTGATGTAAGCACCGAACTTGTTTTTCTTTAACAGCTTGGTCGGGATGAACTGACGCGCATCCTCGTTGTCGAGCAGCATACGCAGCGGTGCGTCGATGCTGACTACCAGCGTAGAGAACTGTCCGATCGCGTTGCAGGCTGCATAGATGATCATGATCAGGTTTCCGACGCCGTAATACTCGCCCAGTCTCTGGAACGCCCAGTAAGCACCGTTTGCGTTGTAGGAATCGAAGTTTTCCTCCACTAAGGAGACATCAAACATCATACCCATCGCAATCGTACCGAAGATCGCGCAGACGATTACCATGATCGCTGCAAAGATCATGCTCTTCGGGAATCCCTTCGCCGGATCCTCTACCTTGTTTACATACGGGGAAATCTTCTCACAGCCGCCGACTGCAAAGACCAGAATGGACAGGCTGCTGAAATACTTCCAGTTGAAAGTCGGAATCATGTTCTTTAAGCTGAAATCGACAGACAGATAACCACCGTTCGGGTTGATAACCGGAGCTGCAAACATCAGCAGGATGTACAGGATACTCATGACGAACATACTCGTTCCTGCCAGGGTAGCCAGTTTCTTTAACGGGTTTAAGCCGCGGCTTGCAACCCAGCAAAAGAACAGCAGGACCGCAAAGGTAACTAACTGCACTGCTTTCGTGTTGAAAGACGCATACTTCTCAGAGTTCTGGAAAATCATCCAGCTCAGTGCCTTCAGACCACCGGAACCTTTGGATGCGATGTAGGTAACATGGCACGCCCAGTAGGTCCATCCTGCGTAGTATGCTGCTTTCGCGCCAGTTGTCTCATGAACCCAGGAGCTGACGCCGCCGCCGGAATTCTTAAATGCAGAACCAAGCTCTCCGACCATCAGTGCGTACGGTACAAAGTACAGTGCGAACATCAGAATCCAGGAGAAGATAACTTGTGTTCCATTGAAGTATATGAAACCATTTAAAACGTTTCCAAATCCCCAGAGGGTGGAGAAACACATAAAGGAAAGCATATACCACTTGATTTTGTCTTGTGACTTGTTCATCTTATTTTCTCTCCTTACTGCCAGTATCTTTTTTATTGTCTCACACAGTGAGTAAATTGTCAAAAGTAATTTTTATTATGGCAGTATTTTCCTGTGTTATTTTGTAGTATTTCGTAGTTTATAGATATTTTTTGTTAAAATCACACAATATCTTCCTGCGTTTATCGCACAAAAAACGGCGTAACATCTCAACATTTCGTTTTTCCTGCATTGTTTGTACGTGTCACAGATACATTTCATCCGTGAAGACAGCCAAAGTCCGTGACAGAAATACTTTTTTTGTCACTCGCTCCGCTCTTTTCATCCTGCAAGAAATACTTTGATAAGATCTTCGCCGTCTTTTATAAGTATTTTATTATATGTTTTCTAAATAGGAATCCTCTTTCTGCCTGCCACATGATAGCACCGTGCATTATATGGACAGGCAGAAATCTGACTAAACCTTTAAGCCTTATTTCATGTAGCCTTTCAGCGCCCACTCATATGTTTCGATCGCCTGCTGCAAATTCATGTTTGCCGTCTCTTTATCGATCTGCTTCTCCAGATAGGAAACCTCTTCGCTCTTATATTCAAGCTGAGTCGCCATGCCGAGCTGGAATTTCTTCTCTATCGTATTCATTGTCTGTGTCTCCGCTGCCAGCGATGCATCGGCAAGCTGTAAAGCGGTCTGTTTCTGAACAATATCATTATAGAGTGTCTGCATACTGGAACGAATCGTCTGTTCCTGGTTCTTGATGGTGCGATCCATATTTTTCTTGTCCGCCGAACCCTCTGCCATGTTGGCATAGCCGCGTCGGTTGGATTGTAACGACAAGTTCTGATCCAGCGCGGTCTGCGTGTCTGCCGCCAGATCCATCGCCGCAATCCGGCTCAGATCCGCCTGCGGCAGCTCCTGGATGTCCGGCTGCGCATCATACGACCAGCCAGTCTGAACACAGAGCTGCTGATGCTGAGACTGAAGGCTTGCCTTCGTCTGGGTCAGCGTAGACTGGAGCGACTGTAAACTCTTCTGTGCATTCAGCACATCAATCTGGGTCGCCTGGCCAAGCTGCTGGCGTTTCTGTGTCAACTGCATGGAAAGCTCCTGCAATTCCACCGATTTCTCCATCAGCGGAATCGTCTTCTTTACCTGGTTATACGCCGCAAATGCGGACTGTACCTGTGCGATAACTGCATCCTGACTGTTGATATAATCCAGACGGTCCATCTCGCTGTCACGGTAAGAAGCATCGGCAGACTGCTGCGTCTTCAGGGCAGTCTGTTCCAATATGACAGACGTTGACATCAGGCTCGCGTAAGCACTCGCCATGCCCGGCATCGCCAGATAATCCTCCATCTGATCCGCTCGATCACGCAGATCATCTGCATTGTCGTACAGATCGTTTGCCTGATTGTACTGCTTATCCTGCACTTCTTTCGCATTTTTCGTGTCGCGTCCTGCCTGATAGGTCGTCTGATTATTCAGATAGGTCGGATTATACTCCTGTACCAGATACGGCAGCTCGCTGTATTCCATCACATTGTCCTGGAGCTTCGCCCATGTATCCGCGTCGTAGGCGAACTGCGGGCTGGCTGCCAGCGCCGCAAATGGTCCCTGCAATGCCAGAACTGCTGCCGCCGCTGCGGTCAGAAGCACGGTTTTCTTTTTTCTCAATTTCATATCCGTCTTTTCTTCCTTTCTGCCGCCTGCTGCGGCAAATACTCATATTTTCCACATGACTATTACAATCGCGCAACTGGCAGCATTGCAATTCCTCCGGTCAGAAATCCGGTTACTGCCCGGACACAATCAGCCCTTTTACCGCCCATTCATAATTTTCCACTGCCTTTGTATACTCTAACTCAGCATTCTTGTAAGATGCCACGCTGCTAAGCCACGAACACTCCAGCCCCAAATAATTTGCTTTTGAGAGCATCCCCAACGCATTTTGCTGCTTCGCCGCCTCATAGCTCTGGACTGCGGCCTGATAACCGGCCGCAGCGCTCTCATACGCCTGCTTTTTTGCCACAACCGCCGCATACAGGTTTTGAAGTGTGATTGTCACTGTTTCCTGGGTATATGCAACGTTACGTTTTTTCACGGTACGATTGGCAGAACCTGTCGCCGACGCGGACCGCACGGACATCAGATCATAGTTGGCGCTGACCGCCGCCTGCGAATCCACTGCCAGATCCATCGCCGCAAGGCGGGATGCATCTGGAACTGGTACTGCCGCAAATTCGACCGGCGCATCTGCGTCAAACCCCAAAAGCAGCAAAATATTCTGCTTGAGCTGGATTGCGCCATTTTCCGCCTGCTGCGCGCTGGAAGTCGCCTGCTGCAGCGCTTTCTGCGCCGTCAAAACCTCCTGGGCAGATGCCCGCCCAAGCGCCTGCATCTTTTGTGCGGCATCCGCGTTTACCTGGCACATCTCCACGTTCTTTTTCGCTGTCTCCACCTGCGGAAGCAGCTCCTCGTACTGGATGATCAGGTTCTGCACTGCCTTGACTAGCTTATTCTTCGTCTGGCGCAGCGTCCGGGCGTAGGTGCCGGAGAGCTCCTTATTCGTGAGCTTCGCGCCCTGTTTGCGCAGCTCCCTCGCGGCTGCCTTGTAGCCCTCAAACAACTCTCTGGTTTCCGCATCCATGTCGTTGGATTTCAGATCCATCGCGTCCTCCATGAGTGCGCTCGCCTCCGCCGCCAGGGCAGTTCCCGCCGACTGGTTGGTCCTCTGGCTGTAGTGCTGGGAACGCAAGTTTAAATACGTCGTATTGTACCCTTCAATCCGCCATGCGATCTCACCATATTCCAACGTCCCGTCCTCAAGCTGCTCTTTCGTATACGGGGAGGTTTCCTCCTCCACCTCTGTATTCCCGCCCGTCAGCACCGGACCGGTTGCATCATCACCCTCCAGGGCATCCGAGCCAACCCCCGGTATCTTCGCCGCATACGTCGGCTGGGATACCGCCGTGCCAAGAATCGCCGCCTGTAAAAGAATGGCAAACAGCTTTCCCCTGTTTTTCTTCATTTCACTCATCCTCATTTCCTTTCAACGCCTCAGACGCCCATTCCCGACTCGATCCCTGCGCCCCGTTTCAGGATGCCGAGTGTCAGGACAAACCGTTCCCGAATGCGATTTTCCGGAACCCCATCATGGAAGCTCTTGATCTCCATCGCAATCGACATCATCGCCATGCGGAAGAAGCTCATATATTCTTCCCAGCTCATCTTCCGCAGGGATTTTCCCACACACGCCTCATAGGCAGCGCGCTCGAGCTTGCGCCCATGCGCCGCACGCGGACTGTCCGGGTCGGAACTGAATATATCAAATGTCAGTGATTCCCGGTTTCCGCACTCCATAATGTTGCGGATAAATTCTGTACGTTTCGGATCCCGGCACAGAATCAGGGAGCCGTTCAAAAACTGACTCAGCATCTCCCAGATATCCCCCTGTGCCGCCTCCAGGCATCGCACACCACATTCATAAAATTCATTGATGAAATTTTCACACAGATATCCTAAAACATCCCATTTACTGTCAAAATACGTATAAAAACTTCCCCGGGAGATCCCGGCCTCCTCTATCATACGGTTCAGAGACGCTTTTTCTATCGTCGTCCGCGTATATTCAGCCATACAGGCGTCCCGGATCTTCTTTTGTTTTTCCTCCGGCAGCCGCTTAAAACGTTCCGACGGCATCGCTTCCTCCCCCTTTTCTATCACAGCCAGTGTGCCATTCACCTGCTTCCCCTGCGTCCACAGGCAAACGACAAGCACACATTCATTTACCGGCGGGCCGCCTTAACGAACGGCTGCCCGCCCTCTTCACTGAGACGCCCGCTCCCGGCCGTCTCCATTAATCGCAATCCAACGCCTCGTATTCCTCTTCTTTGCCTTTTCCAAGGTTATAAACAACCCGGTAGAAGGACGGAAGCAGAAGCAAGGTCAGGATCGTCGCCGCGATCAGACCGCCGACGTTTACAAGCGCTAAGCCCTGCATCATCTTACCTGCCTTACCAAATGCCAGGCAGTTCGGAATCATGGAAATGATGGTCGTCAGCGTCGTCATAAGGATCGGGCGCACACGGATGGCTCCTGCCTCCACCAGCGCCTCGTCAAGCGGCATCGTCGCCCGAAGCTGGTTCGCCGTATCCACATACAAAATACCATTATTTACAACCGTACCGACGAGCATCAGGAAACCAAGCATGGAGGTCATACTGATCGGGCAGTCCGCCAGGAATAAAAGGCCAAAGGAACCGATCAAACTGAACGGGATCGTCGCCATAACCATCAGGGAGAATTTCGGGGACTCAAACTGGATCGCCATGACAATGAAAATCAGGAAGATCGCCGTTACCAGCGCCATTCCCAGCGAAGAAATCTCATCGCCCATCGACTCATCCATACTGTTGGTCGCCATCTCGACGCCATACGGGAATTCCCATCCCTGGACAAAACTTTTGACGTCCTTTTCCGCCGTTTTCTTATAATCCGCCTGTGCCTGCATCGTGATCGATACCTGGTACTGTTTATCTTTTCGTGAAATCTGCTGTGGGCTGTCCTGGTAATAAATTTCTGCCAGATCCTCCAGCGGAAGCGTGTTGCCCGTCGCTGTCGTGATCATCATGCCCTGCAGCTTCGCGATGGAATCGTAGCGATCCGGTGCAAATTCTACCTTTACATCCTGATCCTCGCCGTTGACGGAGATCGTCGCTGCTGTCACACCGCTTAAATTGCTGTATACCATCGAACCGATGCTGGCCGGGGTCAGTCCCTCCGCTTCTGCCTTAACCGGATCGACTTTTACCTTGATAACCGGCGCCGCATTTTCAACGGAGGAGTGAACCTGCATGACATCCTCACGCTTGCGAAGTTCGGTTACCAGATCATCCGCTGCCGTTTTTAAGGTGTCATAATCGGTACTCTGCAGATCGATCTCGATCGAGTCGCCGCTTGACATGCTGCTGCTCATACTGCTGCTTCCCTGTTCGAGGGAGATCGTCGCATCCACATAGTTTTCCGTCGCATATCTCCACTTCTCGATTACCTCGTCCGTGGAAAGCTTTCTTTTATCTTTCAGATATGCATTCAGGGTAACATCGCTACCGCTGCTCGTACTGACGCCACTGTTACCATACGTCATCAGATAGTGATCAACATCCTCATCTGCCGCTACCATCTCTTCCAAATCAAGTACCGTATCACGGATCGCCGAGACGGAATAACCCGGCTTCGTCTTGATCGTCATCGTAACGATACCTTCATCGATGGAGGACATCAGCTCCATATTCAGTCTGGACGCCATCAAAACCGCCAAGACAACCAAAACCGCCGTGCTTCCAAATACCAGCACATAACGCTTGATCACATGCGGCATATGCTTGCGGTACCAGGTCTGGATTGCCTTAACCGCATGACCCGCAGGCGCATGCTCTTTTTCCACCGGATGCCAGAACATATAGCAGAGCGGTACGATGATGACTGCCGAGAATAAAGAAGCCGTCATACAGAAAATGATCGTATAGCCGAGCTGTGTAAAGAGCTGTCCGGACAGACCGTTTAACATCAGAAGCGGAATAAATACAACACAGGTGGTCAGCGTACCGCCGGCGATCGAACCGATCATCGTGCGTGTACCTTCCAGCGCCGCGTCATAGAAATCCAGTTTTTCCTTCGCACGGAAACATCCGTCGAGGACGTTGATCGAGTTATCCACCATCATACCAACGCCGAGAACGAGCGACGTCAGCGAAATAATGTTCATCGAGAATCCCATCGCCGCCATACAGATGATCGCCAGCACAACGGAGATCGGGATGGACGTACCTACGATAACGGATGCACGCAGATCGCCATAGAATAAAAACAGAATGATCATGGACAGGATAATCGCCAGGATCAGGGTCTGGACTACGTTGCTTAAGGACTGTTTCAACGTATCACTGGAATCGTCTACGACGGTTACTTTCAGTCCCGGATACTGCTGCTCAATCTCCTGAATCTTCTTCGTTACCTGGTTCGAAACCTCGATCGCAGTCGAACTCTGCTGTTTCTTAATTCCCAGAGAAATAACATCCTCGCCGTTATAACGTCCGATCGAGCTTTCATCCTCCAGCGCCTCATAGACATTTGCAATGTCCGATAAATGGATTGTCTCACCGTTCGCCAGCGGGATAACGACATCTTTCAGGCTCTCTGTGCTCTTAAATTCGTTGCCGACACTGACGTCGAGATCCTGTTTTCCGACCCGCACATCGCCTGCCGGAATCGTAAAGTCTGCCGCCCCAACTAACTGTGCAACGGTATTCATGCTCAGATGATACTGTGTCAATTTTTCTGGAATCAGTTCCACGCGGGTGTAACTGTCCTGACCACCAGCGATGGAAACCTCTCCGACCGAACTTAATTTTTCAAACTCCGGTACAATCTTATCATCTACATATGTATAAAGGTTCTGATCGACGTCGCCGCTGACTGCCAGTGTAACCGTCGCCATTGAGTTGATGTCCAGCTCCATGATATTCGGATCATTGGCATCATCCGGCAGATCTCCCTGGATGCCGTCGATCGCCTTTTTCAGGTTGATGTACGCGGTATCCATGTTGGTGCCGTACTCATACTGCACAATTACAATCGACACATTCTCACGGGAAATGGACTGTATCTTATCGACCGAGTCCAATGACGTGATCGCATTTTCTTCTTTCTTCGTTACCAGATCCGTTACATCCTCCGGGCTGGCTCCCGGATATACCGTGGCGATAATCAGCATCGGCATCTCCATCTCCGGCGTCAGCTCCAGCTTCATGCCCATGATGGACTGAAGACCAAAGTACGCGATGGTGATCAGACAGAGAATGATGGTAACCGGACGCCTCAGTGCGAGTTTTGTCAGTTGGATCATTCTTTGTCACCTGCCTCTGCTGTTTCAGCTACTGTCTCATTGCTTTCATCCGCCGGGGTGCTGTCGGTGTCCTGCGCCAGCAAAACCTCCGCCTGGTCAACCAGCTCGTTGCTCCAGCTTACAATCACCTGGCTGTCACTGGTCAGACCCGATTTTACTTCCATCTTTTCATCGTCGTAGATACCTGCCTCGATCTCGGTTTTCTCCGCTTTTCCATCCTCATAGAGATATACAAACGGAGTACCATTATCGTAGCTGACTGCATCCACCGGGACAGTCAACGCCTGACTTACCCGATCCATGATAACGCTCATCTTCACGCGGGAACCGGTTGTAAGGCCTGCCGCATCCGGCACCATCGCACGGGCATCGTAAAGGCCGCTACCCTCGTTGACCATCGTGCCAACCTCGGTTACCGTACCGGTATAATCCACGCCGTTCTTCTCCAGCGTCACGCTGTCGCCCAACTCCATCGTCTGATGGATCTTCTCGGTAATGCCGAACTTAACCTGTAACTGGCTGGCACCGGAGATCGTGCAGATCTCGCCTGCCGGGGACACGTGATCATGCGGATCTACGCTTCGTGATTCGATCACACCGTCGATCGGCGCCGTCACCGTCGTATATTTGACCTGCAGATCGTACTGGTTCTTCGCGGATTCATAGGAAATCTTCGCGCTCTGGGCACTGTTCTGTGCCTGCTCCATCGCCTCCTGGGATACAAATCCATCGGCAAAGAGCGCCTGGGTACGGCTTAAATTGCTGTCCGCATTTTTCAAGGCAACCGAAGCGGCATCCACCTGCAGCTTTAACGCGGTCAGTGCATCCGAATCGATTTTACATAATGGCTGCCCTGCCTTGACCGTATCGCCCGCCTGGAAGTAAACCTCCAGCACCTCACCGCTCATCTTCGGCATAACACTCGCGCGGGACTGCGGTTCTACCAGACCGGTCAGATCCGTGTACAGGTTGATATCCTGACGAACCGGATTCTCTACCCGGACGGTCGGACGGGACTCATATTCTGCCGCTGTATCCTTATGGCTGCACCGGGACAAAACGACAGCGCCAACCACTACAACGGCAGCCAGCGCCAGAATCTTTCCTCTTTTTTTCATAATTTCCTCCATTAATACTTGTTTTTGGTAAAAATTTTATCTCAGTCTATATTTTACTCATCCTGTACCCACTTTGCCACTACCAGATCCAGACAGGTGTGTACACAAAATAGCCAAAATGTATCCATCTATGTTCACTTTTTTTGACAAACATGCTTCCGATCACCGTTTTTATAGCTTATATGAGATTAACCGGTATCTTTTATCCTTCTCTTGAAATTTTCTTTTCATCTGTCCGTCAAAAATTCGGTTAATTATTCCCTGAAATAGGTTGATTTTTCCAAATCAGACACAAGAAACAACGTATCTGCTAAAATAATTTTAATCCGTATATTTACAGACGATACATTTGATTGTCAACTCTGCTTGAATCTCAGTCTTATCCACGCCAGAGTGAATCGGCGACATTGTGTAAACTAAAAAGGCCTAAAAATGATTATTATAATTGACACCAAAAAGATAGATGATATACTTATTCTAGATAACTGCACAAGCAAAGTATGAAGGGGGGACGATAAACTCCAATGTATATACAACACAATATACCCGCATTAAATTCTTATCGTAATACAAAAGAGAACCGGAAAAAACTGGAAAAGAATCTGGAACGCCTGGCATCCGGATACCGCATCAACCGCGCAGGTGACGACGCGGCTGGTCTAGCCATTTCAGAAGGTATGCGTGCGATGATCCATGGACTCAATCAGGCGAAAGATAATGTCAGCGACGGCATCAATATGGTCCGTACCGCAGACGGTGCGATGCAGGAGATCCATTCGATGTTGCAGAGAATGTCCACGCTCTGTACTGCCTCATCCAACGGTACATATAATGACGACGATCGGGCGATTATGCAGAATGAAATTGAACAACTGAAAGAGGAGATTAACCGCATCTCCGGCTCAACTGATTTTAATGGGGTGTCGCTCCTACGGGGCGCCGAGGGTGGTTATACACTGGAAGTCGTTCCTGGCTCCGAACTGCCTGGCTGGGTAACTAAGGATCCAAAGCAAGGCGACACTGCTTTCACCCAGGGACGTCTCACAGATATCTATACCGATCAGAAAACCTTTGTGGACAGCAATGGTAACAGTACTTCTTACACCATTAAACATGCTGCTGCAAGACTGAATTTTTCCAACTTGGACCAGGACCCGACGAAAGTTTCTGATCTAAAAGGCAAAGGTTTCTTCTTTACCTGCATGACCTGTGATCGCCATTACAGTATCAATTTCACAGATGGAACTGGATCGCAGATGGAAACTAGCGGCGACCACTATATTTTCAACATCGGCATTGACAATATTGCAACGGGTAGTGACCTAGTAAATGCAATCATTCAGGGAACTGACAACGGTAACCCTCTCAGTCACTTTACCAATCTCGCCGCTGATCCTCCTGGATCTGCTACACTGGTTATATATGATAATCGTTCTATGGATCCAGACCCTACCTCTGGAAATGGGAAATGGACCGGATGGAATAATGCCTACTTTAATATTAATACCACAAGCCTCCCGGATAGCGGATTTTGTGGGGAGGGCGTTAAACGTGTCAGCGGCACCCAACAGGGCGATGTCGTTCTTCAAATCGGCGATACGAATTCCGATCCGCTACAAGTGGATCTCCCCAATATCACTATGAGCACACTGGGACTCAATAGCATTTTCGTTAAAACCCAAGAGCTGGCACATTCGTCCATGGAAAACGTCCAAAATGCCATCACCTTCATCAGCGGCGAACGCGGCCGCATGGGTTCCTATGAAAACCGTTTGGAACACACGTTCAATAACCTGACCAACAGCAGCGAAAATATAACCTCTGCCGAAAGCCGCATCCGCGATACCGATATGGCAGAAGAAATCACACAATATACGAAAAACAACATTATCAATCAGTCGGCCCAAACCATGCTGGCGCAGGCAAATTCCATGCTCAATACAGTTCTGAGCCTGATCCAGCAATAATCCTTCTATATAAAATGGGATTCCAGCCACGCAAGCAATCGCTTCCTGGCTGGAATCCCATTGACGTTTTCAGGGGCTTTTCCCCGCTATTCTATTTGTACCCTCTTTTTCTTTCACCAAAACGCCGTTCTAACATCCCGTACATTTACGTATCACACTCATAAACGTCGCCGCGCGCTCTTTCACATCCGCCTCATCCCGAAACGGTGTTTCGAACCCGACGCCCATCACTGAATAAATGATAATCTGAACCGCCATCCCGGCTTCCGCCAACGTCATATTTCGGAACAGCCCGATACGCTCCATATGATTATAAAAATACTGATACGCCTTCTCCCCGATCCGACGCCGGAGTGCCATAAACTGTGCCGACCCGGACAACGCCCGGATATGTTTTTGGTTCTCCATAATATACATATAGAGCTGCGTCAACGCCTTCTCCGGATCCGGCTGGCTCATCGTGTCTTCCATGACACGTTTCAGTTCCCGCTCCATCCGGTATTCCATCAAATCATATATATCTTTGAAATAATAATAAAAGGTCTTTCTTGTAATATGGCTTCGCTCCACCAGAGCCGTCACCGTGATCTTCTCGATCGGTCTTTCTGTCTCCAGCTCCGCATAAGCCTCTACGATCCGTTCTTTTGTATTTCCATGCTGCATCTTTATTCCTCCGATAAACGGTTGTTGTTTTAGTATAATTTATATTTTTAAAAACTGCAAGTGCCGCCTGAAATTACTGCGTGTAAAATTTTTCCATCTCTACCATTTATATGTCCTCATGCTTCACTTTTTAATCGGCAAAATCCACTTCCACCACTGCATCGCATCAAGTGAGTCATTCAAAAAATCATCATCTGTGAACATCCCATTCCACCCATTCAGGATGCGGCACTTTGTCCCCGCCCCAGACGCCCTTCTGCCTGCGGCAGTTTTTGCGAATAGACCACTACCCGATCGCCTTCTAATATCTGCGTATTGCCGTCCGGAATCAAAATCTGGCTGCCACGCTTAATCATCACGATGATCGTATTTTTATAAAACCGCGCCTCCGAGATCTTCTTGCCGCACCAGCGGTGATCCGGCGTCATCAGAATCTCTTTTAAAAGGATTCCCTGATTGTCCGTAAAGCCTTCCGCTCCAAGAACCACCGTGTCGCCCTCCAGAATCACAGTCTGTCCCTTCGGCACGATCGTCTGCACGCCGCGCCGGATTACCGTAATCAACATACCCGGAAGCATCTCGATCTCACAGATTTTGCGGTTTTTCCACGGATGATTCTCCCCAATCGGAAGCTGTACAAACTGAATCTGCATATCGCCCGTGTAATCGGAGAATGTCCGCATGACGTCGGTCGAGTTGTCGATCATGTCGCATTTTTCTGCCACCTTCGGAAGCAATGAACCCTGAAAGATGATCGAGAACAGCACGACGCAGAACACGATGTGGAATATATCATATTTCATATACCCCTCGCTGAGCGTCGCCGTCATCGCAAATACGATCGATGCGGCTCCGCGCAGTCCCGCCCACGAAAGGACAAGATATTGTCCGATCGGCGGCTTTGACGGTGCCAGCAGCAAGCCAACCGCCGCCGGACGCGCCACGAACGTCAAAAACAGGGCGATCGCGATCGCTGGAAGCACGATCGCCGGCATCTGCGATGGAAACGCCAAAAGCCCCAGCAGGAAAAACAGAAGCATCTGCATCATGCCGGTAAACGCATCGAAAAAGCCAACCAGCGCTTTTTTATTTTTTATCTCCTGATTCCCCAGGATGATACCAGTTAGATAGACGCTCAGGTAGCCATTTCCCCCGATCTGCGAGGCAAATGCATAGGAAATGAGCGCCGCCGCAAAGACAAAGATCGTGTCAAAGCCCTCTCCATAAAATGCATACCGGTTCAGAAGCCAGATTACCAGCCACGCGATCGCAGCCCCCGTCAGAAGTCCAAAAGCGAGCTGGCGGATGAGAAGCAGAACCGCCGCCCCGCCGCTCACACTCCCCGCCATCGCGGACAGCAGAATCACCGTCATCATGTAGGCAAACGGGTCGTTGCTTCCGCTCTCTAATTCCAGCATGGACGCCGTGCCGTACTTGAGGTTCAGCTTGCGCGAACGCAGAATCGAGAATACGGACGCCGCATCGGTCGAACCAAGCACCGCGCCGAGAAGCATTCCCTCCATCAATGCCATCTTCAGTACCAGATGGCAGAAAAGCCCAGTCAAAAGCGCCGTCAGCACCACGCCCGCCGAGGACAGCAGAATCGACCGCCCTGCAACCGGCTTCGCCTCACTCCAGCGCGTGCCGAAACCGCCGTAAAACATGATAAAGATCAGCGCGACCGAACAGATTTGCTCCGCCAGCGCAAAATTGCCGAATGGGATCTTAAAAATACCGTCCGAGCCAAACAGCATTCCCAGCACAATGAAAATAAATAAAGTCGGCACCCCCAGCCGCCCCGAAAGGCGGCTTCCCGCGATGCAGACCAAAATAATGATCGCCACGACCAAAAGCGCAAATGAAGTTGAAATATGTATCATTCCTTTCTATGATTCGTAAATTCCATCAATTGGGTGTTTTTATAATGATACAATATCTATACGCCTCTTTCATGTTAAGATTCCATTAAAAAAGAAGAAATCTTACAGTGACAGATCCCCCTTCGCCCGCGCCCTCCGGTCGCGGATCGACTGGATCACCGGCACTAAAAACATCGCGACGATGCCGCCCGCGAATCCGTTGTTATAGAGGTTCATGCCCCCGTACACAATCCCGACATTCAGCGCCACCGACGCGTGCAAAAAACCTGCCAACACACCGCAGAAGATGCCGAACTCCCCGGCAACCGGCGCCAGCGTCGTGGAAAAAAGAAGCGCCAGCAGTGCAGATGGATTCGTGATATTCCACGCCCGGACGGTACTCGCAATGCAAACCCCCGCCATGATCGGGAAAATGTTGCGCAGATGTTTTCCCGTCGCACTGAAGCCGACGATGGTAAAGATTCCCCCTATCGTCGGACCGTTCAGAACCCCGCCGACCGCAAGGACAAAAAAGGTGGCAAACAGCCCATTAATTCCCATGTTAAGAAGCGTCGGCGCACCTCCCATTTCCAACAGGTAATCCGTGCCACCGATTCCACTTGTCCGAAGAATCTGGCAATATCCCCGAATGCTCTCTTCCCCGTGCCACAGGACGGCGACCACCGCCATCCCGCCAAACAGGAGAAACAGCATTCCCAAAAGGATCGCATCGTTGCCGGACGACCAGATAAGCCGCGACTCCGTCTCGATCCCAAATGATTTGAACGTCGACACCAGAACCGTAGCAATGATGCCGGAGGCAAAACCTACATTATAGAGAGAATATCCCTTATGCGCGTAGTGCGAATGGGTCGAGAGCGGCGGCAGCACAAACCCGATACAAATTCCCACCAGAATCGTGACACAGAACCGCTGCCAGAGCGGCAGTTCTACCACATGCATGAGCTGTGTGATAATCGGGGAAAGGCTCGTTCCGTAGATTCCGACGTAAATGTAATTGGACAAGTGCATTTTATGATATTTTGCATAGAGAAAAACGCCCAGAAAAATTGCCCAGATATTCATCAGATTTTTTCCGAACAAAGAAAAGCCAAACATCAGGCAGGAGGATGTGATTGTATGCCCATCCATCTCCATTCCCAGCCCATAGACAAAACAAATGCTGAGCAATGCCATGATACCTGCATTTACAAATGCAGCCCCCATGCCCCCGACGGCGATATAATCTGTAATCAGGAAGTCCGGTTCGCGTATCAGCTCATAGATGCCTGTCACGATAGAATCAAAGGGCTGCATGACCAGTCCAACTGAAATGAAATAGAGCGGAATCAAGGCCAGAAGGAAAAATTTCATCTCCCTGGACAGCGATTTCATTGTATTCATGTATGTACACCTTTCAAAAAAGGGATGCAAAAAAGACTCTGCCTCTTTGCATCCCCAACCATTTACAACTTGTAAAAACAGTTTCTTCTCTATTCTATTTGATTTTCAAACTTTTTGCAACTGCTTTTTCCGGGTCTTCCAGGCGCCTTCCACCCCTGCTACCCGTTCCCAGCTCCGCCCGGCAGGATCGCATCCCGTTTAAATTTCCGGCTGCCATCCCCAACCCTTATGCCTCCGGCGCTTTTCCCAGCACATAGCCGCGCTCTTCTAACATCTCGCGCAGTTCATCGACGACTTCGCCCAACTCCTTGCCTTCCTCATCGATCGTAATATCCGCGTATTTCTCAAAATACGGAATCCGCTCATGATAGAGATCCAAAAGTGTCATACCGTCTTTCAGCGCTACGCCGCGATCCTTGACGTCGCCGACGCGCTTGACCAGCTCGTCGTAGGTAATTTTCAGATAGACAACCAGACCGATGGATTTTAAATGTTCCATCGCCTCTTTTCCGTAGATCACGCTGCCGCCCGGTGCGATGACCGCCTGCTCGGCTTCCACCTGTGCATTGATGCGGTTCTCGACATCCAGAAAGCCGTCCAGTCCCTGCTCCTCGATGATCTCGCGCAGACGTTTTCCTTCCTGTTCCTGAATCAGCAGATCTACATCCACAAACGAATATCCCAGTCTCTTCGCCAAAAGCACTCCGACCGTGCTCTTTCCTGCGGACGGCATACCGATCAAGGTTACATTATTTTTCATCTTTGGCACCTCTTTTTTTCTTTACACTCCATCCAAACGTTCCAAGAAGCTCTGAAAGCCCATAGTAGCCGCCGTGCGAATACACGATCGGTTCCGCCTTTGCAAGTTCCATCGTCCCGCGCTCATTGAGCCACTGCTCATCGACGCTGACCCCTGTCACCTCCGCCAGAAACATATGGTGGGACCCCAGTTCCTTGACTTCCGTCACCCGGCACTCGATCGCGACCGGACTTTCGGCGATCACCGGCGCTTTTACCGTCTGCGCCGAAACCGGTGTGAGTCCCGTCTCTTTCCATTTGTCCACATCCCGACCGGAACGGACGCCGCAGTAATCGGTCGCATACGCCATCGACTCCGTCGCCAGGTTGATGACAAACTCACCACTCTCCCGCAGCATATGGTAGGAATAGCGCTCCGGGCGCACCGAAATATATGCCATCGGCGGATTCGTACAGATCGTGCCCGTCCAGGCGATCGTGATGATGTTGCTGTTTCCCTTTAAGTCCGCCACCGTGACCAGCACCGCTGGAACTGGATAAATCATGTTGCCTGGTTTCCACTGGGCGCGCGGTCCCGGGGTAACCGGCGTCCGTGGGCGAGACGTGCGCTCTGTCACATTTCCCCGATCGATCCATTTTTCCGATTTTGCCCCTTGTTTGAAATCCGTCGTTTTCGCCGGTTTTGCCTGTCTGGGAGCTGCCGCATCTCTGCGTCCTCCCGCCCTGCTATTCCGGTTCTCCGCCCGTTTTTCCAGCCGTCCGTCCATGTTCTGTTTTTCTCTTCCCCGGCGTCGTTCCTCCGCTCTTCCAGCCGCTCTCTTCTGTGCCATCCCTATATCCTCTTAATCGTTGTCCGGAAGAAGTTTGATCCGGACCATGATCTGTTTCACCATGCTTCCCTCCGGCAGTTTCATATCATCGATATGCGTCTGTGCCGGCAGATCGCCCTCTTCCTCCAGTTCCAGGCTGATCCAGTTGTATGCGGCATCCCGCGCATTTTCTACTGCATCCTCCAGATCCGGGCCTTCTGCCTCGCAGCACTCCAGATCCGGAAAATATACGTCATACCCGTTTCCATCCTTCTTAGGCGTAAAAACCGCCGGATATACAAATGTCATCGCCCCTGCTTCCTTTCCTTCTCGCCCTGCATCCGACGAAAAACGGCTGCCGCCAAAGGTTTCTGAAACTGACATCCGTTTTCCGTCTGACCTCTTTTACTGCTCCAGTGCCACCGTCAGTGCCGGAATCAGCTGTTTCTTTCTGGAAACAACCCCCGGCAGAGTTGCCGTCTGTTTCGGCTCTTCGCTTCCGTCGCCCACATGGAATGCATCTGCCACTACCTGTGCCGCCCCCTGTCCGATGCAGAGAAGTTCGGTCGTCTCGGTCAGGATATTCGTCAGCATGAAGAAGATCATATCCAGGCCTTCGTCCTCACGCGCCTTCTCCATAAACGGCAGCATCCGGTCTTTCAGCTTTCCAAGCTCCTCTGCATTCAGGGAGTTGATCTGGCCAACGCCGAAGTTGGTCTTTCCAGCCGAAAATTTCTTAAAATCCAGATACAGAATCTCTGCATCGCTCTTGCCCTTTAACTCGCTGCCTGCCTCGAACATCTGGTTTGCAAACTCATCCAGCTTGATACCTGCCATCTCTGCCAGGGATACGGCTGCCGCGCGATCCATCGGTGTGCAGGTCGGGGAACGGAACAGAAGCGTATCCGAGATGATCGCACTGCAGAGCAGACCCGCAATGGTCTTGTCGATCTCCAATCCCTGCTCACGGTACATCTGAAAGATGATCGTTGCCGTACAGCCCAGCGGCTGGTTGCGGAAGAAGACCGGTCCGACTGTCTCGACGGTTCCCAGACGATGATGGTCAATCAGTTCCAGTACGTTTGCATTTTCAATGCCATCTACTGCCTGTCCACGCTCGTTGTGATCGACTAAGATCACGTTCTTGCCGCGTGCGCCCAGTAAGTTACGGCGGGAGATCAGGCCCTTAAACTTGCCCTCTTTGTCCAGTACCGGGAAGTGGCGGAAACGTTTGCTCGCCATTACATCCTTGATATCATCAATGAAGTCATCGGTATCGAAGGTGATCAGTTTCTCGGTCTTCATGAAGTAGCTGATCGGCATACTCTGATTGATGAGGCGTGCCGCCGTGTAGGTATCATACGGGGTTGTAATGACCGTACAGCCGTGCTCCTGTGCCAGTTTCTTGATCGTCACTGAAACACTTGCGCCCTCGCACACGATGATACAGCTTGCGCCCATCTCAATCGCGCACAACTGGGACTCATAACGGTTTCCGAGAATTACCAGATCGTTCTTCTCAATATAATATTCCATCATATCCGGATTTGCAGCCGCGATCAGGACTTTTCCTTTGTCAAAATATGCCTGCTCATCCCCGACGAAAATTGCACCTTCCAGTGTCTCGATAATATTCGCATACTGGGTACACGCCTTGGAAAGAATGCTGCTGTCGTATACGTTCATATAGGAACGGGTAATATCGCCGACCGTGATCAAACCTTCCAGCACATGCTTGTCTGTGACCGCCGGAAGCGTTACCAGACCATCTTCCTGCATCAAGTTCCACGCTTTTCTCAGGGAAATGTTTTTGGAAACCCCTGGCGTCTCACGGATCTCGATATCCTTGACCTGTGTCTTAACGGATTTGATTAACTTCGGCACATCTACCTTAAAATAATCCAGTACAAAGGTCGTCTCCGGATTTAATTCCCCGGCGCGGCACGGCACATACTCGCCGCCCGTCTGAAGTGTTTTGAAATTTGCATAGCCGATTGCAGAACAGATGGAATCCGTATCTGGATTTTTATGTCCAATTACAATCGTTTTTTTTGCTTTCTCTGCTTTTTCTGCTGCCATTTTGTCCTCCTGATTCACACCGCACGCTGACCGTTGATTCTTTTTGCCTCCATCCATCTAAAATTGACGGTAAAATCACGGTCCGTCTTATTTTTTTGTATAAAATTACCAATTTTCACAATCTGTTTACACGGTGTTCATATTTTATTCATATCTTATTTTTATACTAAAAGCATAAAAGATTTCACTTTTCAAATTTGTTTTATAGTGATTTTGCACATAGATTTTTCATAATTGCCCCGGATGCTTGACCGCTCCGGGGTCTCCTCTTGTCTAAGCCCGTTTTCCGGCACATCCGACCGCTCGTTCTAGGTTCATCCCTTTCCATTTCGCCCCAGAATCGCATCTCTTGATTCAGCATCCTCTGGAATCCTCCACGAAAGTTCCTATTGCTGTTAAATCCATCTACCACAAACGTCCAGACCATTTACCCTGCACTCTGTCACTCAAAACAAGATGCCTAATCTAGGATCAGTCTAGCCGCTCCGTAAATACCGGCGTCATTTCCCAGTGTTGCCAGGCGGATCTCGCCCTTATTCTCAGAGATCGGGGTCAGCTCGCGGTAATAGCGATCAATCCGGTCGGTCAAGAAGGTTCCCGCCTTAGATACGCCGCCTCCGATGACGAAAATCTCCGGATCCACGGTCATCGAAACGGTCGCCAGTGCCCAGCCGAGATAGTAGCACACGGTATCCATGACCTCCAGTGCCAGTGCATCGCCGGCTTTCGCCGCATCCAGTACCTCTTTCGCCGTGATCGCATCGCCGTGGGCACGCATCATCGACGCATCCGGCTTCGCCGCCATCATCCGTCTCGCTTCTCTGGCGATACCGGTCGCGGACGCTACCTGCTCCAGACAGCCGTGTCCGCCGCAGTTGCAGGTTTCTTTCTCACCCTCGCGGATACGGATGTGACCGATCTCACCGCCCAGTCCATGACGGCCCGCGACGATCTTCTGATCGTGTACCACACCGCCGCCGACGCCGGTTCCCAGCGTCACCATCACGATGTCATGGTAGCCCTTGCCGCCGCCCTGCCACATCTCGCCGAGCGCTGCCACGTTGGCGTCATTGCCGGAGAGAACCGGCATTCCATCTAATAAATCACTTAAAATCTTCTGCGGGTTCAGATCGCGCCATCCTAAGTTGACGCAGACCTCCACATAGCCGTCCGGCTGCACCGGACCCGGAAATCCCATGCCCGCGCCGATCACGGCATCCATCGGGATTCCCTGTTCGTTTAATGTCTTCTTGATCGAAGCCGCTACATCCGGGAGAATATATGCCCCGTTGTCCTCTTTCCGGCTCGGAACCTCCCACTTGTAGACAAGCGTTCCATCCGTCTTAAAAATACCGATCTTGACCGTCGTCCCGCCAACATCAATCCCAATACACTTTTTTTCCATGCCCAGATCCCTTCTCCTGCGGCTGCACGGATCTCCACCCGTGAACCGCCGTTTTTCTGCTCTTATCCTATTTTTCTGCCCGTCAACCGTTCGTTTTCTTCACAGTCACAGACAAACATTCATGCAAATTTGTCTTCGACAAAGAATTTTGCCTCGCAAGCCAAGGCTTTCATACGATTTCCGCAGTAAATGCATAAACCGATTGAATCATTGCGCTGGCTCTTATTATACGCAATGCATCCCCGTTTTGCAAGGTTTGGAAAGCAAAATACACCTGCCTGCCGGAGAAAGGTGCATTTCCGCCTGGGCGGTCCCGCTTTCTTTTCTGCCGACAGACAGGTGTCTGTCTTTTCTCTTATCGAACCGATTTTTCACAGGATTCCCGCAGCACATACAAGATGTGGCGAAATCCACTGCCATCCCATTATCATAACGAACGGGTCAGTTTCAAAATTGCCTGCTTGTGAGAAATATAACAATCCTGCATTATTTCAGGCTTTTCGCTACCTCTACCACGTGCTCAACGGTAAAGCCGAACTTCTTGAACAGAAGTCCTGCCGGTGCGCTGGCGCCGAAGCGTTCCATCGCAATGATCTTGCCGTCTAAGCCGGTGTACTTGTCCCAGCCGAAGCTTCCAAGTGCCTCTACGGCTACACGGCGGCGTACTTCTCTCGGAAGTACGGACTCTTTGTACTCCTCGCTCTGCTCCTCGAACAGATCCATACATGGCATGGAGACAACGCGGACTTTCTGTCCTTCTGCTGCCAGAGTCTCTTTTGCATGAACAGCCAGAGCCACCTCGGAACCGCTGGCAATCAGGATTAACTCCGGTGTGCCCTCGCAGTCGTCGATGATGTAGCCGCCCTTTAATGCCTCACGGCTGCTGCCTGCCATCGGCTCCAGATTCTGTCTGGTCAGAACCAGAGCAGTCGGTGTGTGCTCAGAAGTAACAGCGCTGTACCAGGCTGCCTCTGTCTCGGTTGCATCACACGGACGGAATACATGGAAGTTCGGCATCGCACGCAGAGCTGCCATCTGCTCGATCGGCTCATGGGTCGGTCCATCCTCGCCAACGCCGATGCTGTCATGGGTAAATACATAGGTCAGCGGCACGCCCATCAGTGCAGACAGTCTCGCCATCGGTTTGCAGTAATCGCTGAATACGAAGAAGGTCGATACGTAAGCGCGCAGGCCGCCGTGCAGCATAATACCGTTTCCGATCGCTGCCATCGCAAGCTCGCGGACACCAAAGTGCAGGTTGCGTCCGCTTCTGTCTTCCTTGGAGAAATCGCCTGCATCCTTCATGTTTGTCTTGTTGGACGGTGCTAAGTCAGCGGAACCGCCAAACAGGTTCGGAAGGACATCCTTAATGTAGTTGATCAGGCGTCCGGAGATCGCACGGCTTGCTTCCGGTTTCTCCTGTTTTGCCCAGAATCCGGCATCATCCTTCAGTGCCTCGCCTGCCTTCGCATTGTGATACTGGTTCCAGAGTGCTTCCATCTCCGGATATTCTTCGCAGTAAGCGGCAAACATCACGTTCCATGCTGCCTCTACTTCTGCCTTCTGCTCTGCGATCTCGGAGTAGTTTTTGTATACCTCTTCCGGTACGAAGAACGGCTCTTCGCTCGGCCAGTTTAAGTTCTTTCTGAGGGCCTCTACGTTCTCCACACCCAGCGGCTCGCCGTGTGCGCTCGCTTTGCCCTGTTTTGCCGGACAGCCGAAGCCGATCTGTGTCCGGATGGTGATGAAGGACGGATGCTCGGTATCTGCCTTCGCAGCCTCGATCGCCTTGCCGATCGCGTCGATGTCATTGCCATCTTCTACGGTGATCGTCTGGAAACCGAATGCCTGCATGCGCTCCTGTACATTCTCACGGAAAGCGATGTCAGTGCTTCCCTCGATGGAGATGCGATTGGAATCATAAAGTACGATCAGTTTGGAAAGTCCCAGGGTACCTGCCAGGGAGAATGCCTCGGAGGAGATACCTTCCATCATACATCCGTCGCCGCCCAGTACGTAGGTGTAATGGTCTACAACCGGATAATTTTCTTTGTTGAATACACTTTCCAGATGTGCCTCAGCCATCGCCATGCCGACTGCCATACCCATACCTGCGCCCAGCGGACCGGTGGTCGCCTCAACGCCAACGGTATGGCCGTATTCCGGATGTCCCGGAGTCTTGGAATCTAACTGACGGAAGTTCATCAGATCTTCTTTGGAAAGATTTCCGTAGCCGAACAGGTGAAGCAGAGAATAAAGCAGCATGGAACCATGGCCGCCGGATAAGATGAAACGGTCTCTGTTCTCCCACTTCGGGTTGGCCGGGTTGTGGTTCATATGATGTGCCCACAGTTCATAAGCCGCTGCTGCACATCCCAGCGGAAGTCCCGGATGTCCGGAATTTGCCTTCTGGATTGCGTCTGCGGATAAAATCCGGATCGCGTTTACGGATAATGTGTCAATCTGATTCATAAGTAACCTCCTGCTATGTATCTTAATTTTAAAAAGTAAACGTGTGTTATTTGAGGCGGATCTCGCGCATCCGGTCACCGCCGCTGATGATCAGCGAATTGAAGGCATGGCCGCGCGTCACCTGTGCCACGGAGAAATCAAACTCCCCGGCAAACCGCTCCTTGCCGGACAAACTATAGACCCGGCAGGAATTTTCGTTGTTCAGGATGACAAAATCGTCCTGTATATTGATATTACGCCATGAATACGAAAAATCGACGACCCCTGATACCGTTCCATCTGCCTTGAATATACTCAGGCGGCTCTCACTTCCGCCCTCCGAGTTGTCCGAGACAACTGCCACGTAGCCCTTCGACCACGCCACAC
Organism: Otoolea sp.; assembly: GCA_050875065.1. Classification (GTDB taxonomy): domain Bacteria; phylum Bacillota; class Clostridia; order Lachnospirales; family Lachnospiraceae; genus Otoolea. The sequence goes on from JBNMLY010000001.1 coordinate 61,233, forward strand.
CGCGGATCTCCCCTTCGATCACCGCCTGGCGTATCAAGGCGGGGCTTGTCACATTTTCCAACGAGAAAAACGCCACCTGTCCCGTCGCAAATGCACACGCATGATCCTCATCCAGAAAACGGACCCGCGGACAGATACTATCCCCCAGTTCGTCAAAGCCGCCTACCAGACGATCTGGATAATTCTTTCCATACTCGGAAAAGTTGTAAAATACAATCCTGTTTTTGAGCGCCCCGTCCTGTAAATACAGATCCGACAGCATCACCTGCGTGCCGTCCGGTGACAGGGAGACATCCATCAGGTAACCATTTCCCGACATTACCGTCTTGATCGCCCAGTCAAGCTGGCTGCCATCTTTCTTGAAAAAAGTGACATAGGAAGAACTGCTGTCCTCCACCAGTGCCGCCGCCACACCGTAAGCCGATACACTGATCCGCATAATCGGCAGAAGCGTCGTCGCCTGTCCCTGGCATCCGGTCTTGTCCACAATATAAATATCGTTGCCCTGCTGATCCCCGATCACGGCATAATCGCCGTTGACATAGCAGATTGGAGCTTTCAACTCATAACTCATCGACCAGATCGCTTTTCCGGACTTGTCCAGATAGGAAGCGCCGTCCCTTGTATATTTCAGGACGTTCTCGCCAAACGCGACAAACTCCGTCGTACTACTCTCACTTGCCGCTATCTCTTTTTCCCATGCCACCGTAAAATCTGTGTAAGCATGGTTTTCTTTATAATACATAAAACCGGCTGACAGAAGCACTAACACCAGTCCGAGCGCAAGAATCCCCCGCATCCGCTTATGCTTCGGACGCACCCCTTCTGTGGTCGTCGACGCTTCGTTATCCTCATGGCTTTCCACTCGGCCAGGCGCTGCCTGCTGGGTGGCCGTGTCAATCATACGCCGTTTTAACTGCTTTTTCTTCTGTTCCCGTTCAATCGAGTTCAAATTGCTCATTTTTTATCTCCTGTAGCTGAACTGCACTTTGATTATACACTATTTTAAATCGTTTGGCATTATCTTTTTTCAGGATCCTCCCGGCACTCCTGCGCTGGGAGGCTGTTCACAGAGTATCCAGCCTTCTATTCCTCCGGCACATCCGGGAGAATCAGCGTTTGACCCGCAATAATCCGGTTTTCATCGCTCAAGTGATTCAATGCCAATATGTCCCCCAGATGGCGGATATTCCCATACAGTTTAAAGCAGATCCCATAAAGTGTCTCCCCGTCCCCCACTGTATAGGTCCCTCCGGGTTTCAGATTGGTAACCGGATAATCCTGCCCCGCCGTCGCATTGCCCCCCGGATTCGGAAGATCTCTTTGCGCCTCCGGTTCCGGCAGAACATAGGGCGCCTCTGTCTCCTCCCGCGATGTCTTTTCCGCCGCAGTGCTCTCTGGCTGCGTGCGGTTTTGAGCCGACGCCCTCACCTGATCGGAGCTGACAGCCGCCGCCAGGTCGCGTTTTTCGTCGGCGGCCTGTCCACTTTCCTGCGTACCATCCATCCAGACATCCTTTGTCTCGGAGGAATCCGACACCCCTGCTTCCGTCTGCCCGTTCCCGTCCGCACTTTCCAGGCTCCATCTGGCACTTCCTGTCCCCGCTTCCTCCGCCGTACTTCCCGGTTCCGCTTCAAGCGGCGCCACACTGCCGCGGATCTGCTCCACCGTGACAGAATCTCCCGCGCCCGTTCCCTGTACCCCCCGCACGCCTTCCGGAAGCACGGATACAAGCACGCTCTCCATTTCCCTCATCTTTTGATAATTTCCAAACAAAACAACGCCCCCCGCCAGCACCGCGACGGAAAGCACTCCACACAAGGTTCCCAGCGTCCGGATCGTCCCGTAATGGGATGCTGCCTCTCGCTGCCGCTCCTCCATCCGGTTCCGGAAATCCCGGATTACCCGATCCCCCGCCCCGGTTTCCACCCGGCGGGCATCCTTGCGCAGAATCATGTAATCCTGCATCATCTGATTCTTTTCATAGTATATATGATACCCTTTCAGGCGGTAAAAACCGTCCTCCGACATCACATAATACGCCGCTTCCCCGTCCACGCCGCTGTTTATGTACATCAGTTGGTTCTTTCCCCCAAAATACTGTTTATGCTGCCGCCAATACGTCAGCGGACTCAACATACATCCCGGTACACCGCAGATGAACCATCCCTGTACAGTTTTCTTGGGAAATGTCTCCTCCATCCGCTGATATGCCTTTTTCCAGGCCGCATCTGAAAAAACAATCTTCTCCCCGGAAGGCACCACCTCCTCCATCTCCAGTGCCCCGTCCACAAACAGACAGGGAATTTCCTGCTGGGGATCCGAGTTTCCTAATAAAAGCCCTATCCGCAGCTCTTGTCCCCCTGCCGGATAAACCTGCTTCAAATACGTATTTACATAATCTTCCACATACAGCCGTACAACCTCGTCCCGCTCCCCAATTTGCTGGATATTTTTGGGTACCCCGGAACGCTGACTACGCAATTCTTCCATTTTTCCACCCCGCTATGATAGCTACTCCCGAAATGCTAGAATCCGGGAGTGTATTGATTTCTTTCTGCTTATCATAGCGCTGGTTTTCCAAAAATTTTGTCAAACGGAGGCAGCGTCTACAGAGAAATTTTCGACACGTCCAATCCCATCACTGATACAGTCCGCCAGGCGCATGACAAGCGACAGGCGAATACTTTGCAGCATCATGGGTTCAAAGCTCCCGCACCCGGCGACAATCCCCGTAATAAAGAGATCCCCCACCGACCGCAGCTCCTTACTTACCCCAAGTCCCGGCTTTAACGCCCCGCGCCCTAGCGTGACATACCCGACATGGTTTTCATCCCCCACCGAGGCGTCCACCGCCACCACCAGCGCATCCGGATAACCATTTTTAAGGACCTGCACATAATGTTCCAGGTTCATTGCGTGTACCGGACGCTCCAGTGTGCCAAACACAAGCGTACCGCGTTTCTGTTCCTGTTTGAGTTTATAACCTATCAGGGGACCCAGGCTGTCCCCGGTGGAACGGTCCGTCCCGATACATAAAAACACCAGCTTCTTTTTCCTCCGATGAAGCATTTCCTCCCGGATCAATCCCTCCAACTGCCCCGCCAGTTCCTCGGCTGCCGTCTCGCGGGCTGAATTGTAATAATATATTTCCGAACCGCCCCCAAATCGGTTTCGTCCCCGTCTGTTCATCCTCGCACCGCCCTGTCTTATCCCCCGCCAATCCATTGGACAGGGATGTTTTACCTCTATTATAGGCAGGGTAGGGGGGAATTATGCAGGAATTGCGCCTTTCTGCCCTCTTGCCGTCCCTTGCGGCGGGCTGCTGCCGCAGAGCGATGTCACCGCCAGCCAGGCAGCCATGAGAAATGGCAGTCATTCTGTCACACAAAATATCTTCGTTAATTTGACAAAGCAAAACTGCCTGTAGACGCCTCCGTCACGATGGCGTGTGTCGGTTAAAACCAAATTTTCTTAGAACAAACCAAAAAATACCGTAGATGAGGCTTTCCCTGCTCCATCTGCGGTATTCTTGTTCCTATTATTTTATTTTGTACCACGCTCGCGGTACTCTGCGATGACCTCGCTTAAATTCACCGCTGTGCTATTATCCAGAATGTGCTTCAGCGCGTCCAGCTTCTCCGGATTCAGGAATTCTTTGCCCAGATAGCACTCGTAGGTGTCTGTGATAAAGATTCGTTTTTCTTTGATTACCGTCTCGGTATAGCGCAGACGGCTCTCAACCTCCTGGTGAGCTTCCTTGAGCTGCTCGAGCTTCGCGCGGCTGTTACTGGTAATCTCGTCGGTCAGAATGGTTTTAGTTACATTTTCAAAGGTATTTAATGCATCCTTCTTCTTCTTCGCCGTCTCTTCCAGATCCTGCTCCATCTGGGCGATCTCATCATCGTATTTCTCCAAATCATAGAGCGCTTCGCTGTGATCCCGACGGATCGAGGAGGTAATGACCGCGATCTTACGGTTATTTGCCGCAATCAAGCTGCGAATGGAACGCCCTTCCTGGAGAGCCGCCAGATGACGATCCTTCGTCCAGTTTCCAATCAAAATATAAAGTCCGCCAAACACAATCACATCGACGCCGTAAATCAGCGCCAGATAAAATGTTTTCTGCTGCGGAAGCACCTTATAGATCCCACATGGAATCAACAGGAAACAAACCGCAAAGGTAAGAAATACGGTCAGAAAATCTCTTAACCCCCTCGGAAAATATAACGCATAGTACAGACGGCTGTTGCAGCAAAACGGAACCCGATCCGACTGAAACAGCGTCCGCATCTGCACCTGCAGCTCCCGGTTATGTGCATGAAGCTCCTGCGTCTCCTCCTGAATCCGATCCTTGATTCCCTGATTTTTCGCCCGTTCCCGGCGTGTGCGCACCCGTTTTAGCTTGTCCTGCCACTTTCCCAGCTCGTCGTCATAACTCTTCTCAATCTCTTCGCGTCGTTTTTTTACCGTCGAGTTAACGGCATCCGCGACCGCTTTCCGCTCACTTTCCAATGCACGCAAACATTTTCTCTCTTCCTGACTAAGCTGTTCTTCCTGTTGTTCAAACTCCCTCAACTCCAAAACTGCCTGTCTGGCGTTCTCCAAAAATGTTTTCACATCCATTTTCGTCTGTGCCATGCTGTAACCTCCCGGATTTTGTCTTTTCTGTTATCTTTCAGCTTTCAGGATATACAACCTTAGGCATCCTGCCTCCGATGATTTGCCTTTATTCTTCCAACACCTGTATCTCCAGATAATCAAACTCAATACTCTCAATAAAATTATCCTGGGTAAACCGCGTTTTATCATGGCGTTTGAATTCCTCAACCGTCTTGTTCAGCCAGACCGGATGCCCCAGATCAAAGGCATAGCAAATCTGGTCGATCGCGTCAAACACCATCGCCGTCCTTGACATCGTATAATCGCCGTTGCTAATCACAATATCTTTCAGCATCCGGTTTTCCTTCATCATTTTTCCCCAAAGACGAAACATCCTGCCGTTCCTTTCCCGCTGTCAAATTTCCATTTCATTTCCACAATGTCCGGACTTTCTCTCCGGGCACCTTTTTCACAATCTTACGTCCAGTATATCAGCTTTTTAGGGAGTTGACAAGGCAGGGCTTTTCGGCATAATCCATTGTCACTGTATCATCACACAGCACGTTCCATTTCACAAAATTCAGTCTGGAAACAGACAAAACAGATTGCAGATTGCGAACAGGCACGGACAAGCGTTAAAAATATCCGGGGGTCACAAACAGCCGGGGCGCACGTCTTTTGTCTCCCCGGCTGTTGTTTAGCTGCTTATTATCCTTTTTATTTTATCTGAACCCCAAAACAGGCTGCCGATGGTTTTTCCCTTTCAGGCATTTAAAAGGAACCGCAGATCTTCCTCAATCCCCCGCACATTTCCAGCGACATCCATCGCATACTCCATGACCCACTCAGCTTCCGGCGTCGCCTGCTTTGCCAATTTTAAAAATCCGTCAAAATCAAGCGTGCCCTCATGGATCCGCTGATGGCTGTCGTGGACGCCGTCATTGTTGTGCAGATGGTATGCGACGATCTGATCCGCCAGCGCCTCCACGACATGTTTTAAGGACCAGCCGTTCGCCCAGGCGTGCCCGATATCGATGAGCACCGCATACTGTTCCCGGCGGCACAGATCAATAAATTCTTGCTCGTCAAAGAGGCGGTTTCCGCGCTCTAAAACCCCGGCATTCTCGACCACCACCTGGGTTCCCGCCTCCTCGCACATCTGTTTCACGGTGTAGTAGTTTTCACAGGAAATGCGGATGCGGTCTTCCTTTTCGCCCGGCACGATGCGGCAGTTGTTGTGATGGTAGACAAGATATTTGCTTGAGAGCTCTTTCGCATACGAAAGCGTCTTTTCAAGCAGATCCATCGTGCGCACATACTCCGCGGTTCCCTTCGCCGCCGAATGCTCTGCCTGATAATACGGGCCGTGGAAGCTGATCGGAACTTCCTTTAACAGCGGCATGGCGTCGCGCAGGTTCTTCTCGAAGCACTCCTCGTGAAACATCGGGAACACCTCGACGCCCACCTGTCCCGGAAACCGTTTGAGGTACGGAAGAACCTGACCGAACTCACTGCCTTTATACATATTGGTACTGATAAGAATTTTTCTCATTTATATGTGTCTCCTTTTCCAAAATATACGGTCGGAATCTGATTGTAAAAATGTTTTTAATCTGCCCATTTCCAGCATCGTTTTATTATTTCCTATCCTTATTGAGCGAGCGCCTTCTCTAACTTCGGCACCGCCAGCTTTTCCTGCGCCCGAATCACCATCTCCGGGTAACCGAGGGATTTTTCCGTCTCGCGGTCAAACAGATGCAGTTTTTCTGTCTCCACATGGATATAGACCTTCTCGCCCGGCTGCGGAATCTCGCCCTCGCGGATCGCGATCAGCTCGTTCTTGTCGCCCTCGACCTGAATATACACGCCGTAACGGTTTCCATAGTCCTCCACGTAACGAACCACGCCCTCGATCGAGCGCTCCTGCGGGGTGCGGCTCATCATCACGTGTTCCGGGCGGACGCCGGCATACAAAAGTCCCGACGGACACTCCGCCGCGATCCGCTGCCAGATACCCGGAAGCTCTACCTTCTGTTTCCCGATGGCAAGCGCCCCGTTCTGATACTCCGCCTCCACGATATTCATCGACGGCGAACCGATAAACTTCGCACAGAACACACTCGCCGGACGATTGTACACGTGCGACGGCGTATCCAGCATCTCCATCTTGCCCCGGTACATGAGCGCGATCCGGTCGCCGACCGTCATCGCCTCGATCTGGTCATGGGTGACATACACCAGCGTCGGATGGTACATTTCATGGATTTTTACCAGCTCTTTTCTCGCACGCATACGAAGCTGTGCATCCAGGTTCGACAGCGGCTCGTCCAAAAGGAAATAGTCGGCGCGCTTTACCACGGCTCTCGCCAGCGCCACCCTCTGTCTCTGTCCGCCGGAGAGCTCCTTCGGCTTCCGATCCTCCAGTCCTTCCAGTTCCAGCATCTTAAGGACTTCTTTTAAGCGCATATCGATCTCTTTCTCGTCCATCTTGTGTGCTTTTAAACCATATATGATATTATCTTTCACACTCATATGCGGAAAAAGCGCGTAGTTCTGAAACACCATCGAGACACCGCGCTCGCCGCACGGCACATCGTTCACGACCTGATCTCGCATCCATAAATTTCCGGCAGTCACATTTTCCAGTCCCGCAATCATGCGGAGTGTCGTCGATTTTCCACATCCCGACGGTCCCAGCAGGATCAGGCGCTCGCCCTCCTTTACCTCCATGCAGAGGTCTTCCACGACCACATTTTTGCCATACGCTTTTTTTACATTTTCAAATACAATATTTTTCATTGAATTACTCTATCCCTTTCTTACGTCCGTCGCAATCTCCCGCTCTGGATCTGCATCTTAATCTACATCTCGATCTGATTTCCAGTGCATCCCGGGCAGCGCCGCCATCCATTTCCAAACATTTCCTCGTTATCCTTTTAATCCCGACGCCGCAAATGTATTGATGATATAGCGCTGGAAAATGATATACAGTGCCAGCGGAATCAGCATCGTGAGCACCGACACTGCCATCGCGATCGTGAACTCCGTGCCGCCCTCGGCGCTGATGTACATCTGCAATGCCAGCGACAGCGTGTAATTTTCCTTGGATTTTAAGATCAGCACCGGCCATACGTATTCATTCCACGAGTTGATAAAGAAAATGATACCGGTGGAAATGATGGACGGACGCACCAGCGGGATCACGATGTCGCGCATGATTTTCATATGGCGGATATTTTCCATCCGTGCCGCCTCGATGAGGGCCAGTGGGATTCCGCGCATCGCCTGACGCAGCAGGAAAATTCCCAGTACATCGGCTAACTGCGGCAGCGCCACACCCCAGATGCGGTCGCGCAGCCCGATTTTCGAAATCAGCAGGTAGTTTGGAATCATCGTGACCGTAAACGGGATAAATAAGGTGCTCAGCATGATAAAATACAGAAATCCTTTTCCCTTAAACCGGAAATATACAAACGCATATGCCGCCAGAAGTCCTGTGATCGTTTTAAAAATCGTAACCGTCGATGCAATCAGGAAGGTGTTCATTGTGATTTTCACAAATGGCAGCTTGTCAAACACATGGCGGTAATTTTCCAGCGTCGGATGCAGCGGAATCACCTGAAAGACCGTGTTAAACGCCTCCTGCATCGTCTTGAAGGAGTTGGAAATTGCAAATACGATCGGCATCAGAAGGAGGAATACAACCACCAGCAGAAACAGATGCCAGCCGACCTGTCTGTCTTTAGTTTTCATAGTAAACCCCCTTTTCTACAAACCGGAATTCCAGCACTAACAGAATGATAAAGAGCGCCATCGTCATAACGGAAACGGCCGAGGAGGTTCCCGTTTTATAAAGCGTGAACGCCTCATGGTACGACATATAAATCAGGTTCGAGCTGGCGTAGTTCGGTCCGCCCTGTGTGACGACCTTGATCGGTGTAAACACATACTGGAGTCCCTGCACGATCGTCGTGATAAAGACGTAGATACCCGTTGCCGAGCTCATCGGGACAACGATATCCTTAAAAATCTTCCACATCGGCACATTTTCCAGACGCGCCGCCTCGATGACCTCCATTGAGACACCGGAGACGCCAGCCAGAATGTTGATGAAGTTGTAGCCAAACGTCTTCCAGGTCGTGATGATGCAGAGCACCGCGATGACCCAGCCCTCCGTCTTCGACCAGAATGGCAGTTTGAGGCCAAACCATCCCGCCACGATCGCGACCGGACCGGAGATCGGGTTCAGAATCCATGTATACAGGATCGAGCCGACCACCAGCGAAATCACGCTCGGAAGGAAGAAAACTGCCTTGTAAAAGCTCTGTCCCTTCTTGATGACGCAGGAAAGAATAAATGACAAAATGTACGGCATGACAAAGTTAAATACCAGAAGAATCACAATGTACCAAAATGTATTGCCGAAGATTTTCCACGTATTCGGATCCTTTAAAACGGAAATATAATTTCCCAGTCCTACAAATTTTTTGACCGGCTTTACCATGTTCCACTCAAAAAAGCTTAAGTAAAGCGTGTAAAAAAGCGGATAAAACATAAACACCGCAAACATAACGAGCGACGGCAGCAAAAAGATGTATCCCAGCACCGCCTGTTTTTTATCCTCCCGATTCAAACCATTTCCTCCATTCCAATGTACGCTCAGAATTTTTCGGCGCCCGCTCAACCACAACAACAGGTGTTGGAAAGACTCTAAGCCTACATTTTATGAAGGGGCTGCCGCCAAACAGCTCTTTCGCGCCCTGACCGATTTCTGCGCCCTGTCTGCACGCAGTCCATTCTGCCAAAACCCGTTCTGCTATTTTGCAACAGCCCCACTCTCATTTCTGTCCTAAATTTTGTAAAGATTTTCCTGCCACCCGGAGGTTGTCCCGGGTGGCAGGCTGCCTGTCCTATCTTTTATTTTTCTTCATTTTCTGATGTTTTTCAATATTTCAGGCTTTTTAAATTTTTTATCACAATTTGCATTTTCCTTACTGTGCATCCAGCAGCTGGTTGATGGCATCCTGTGTGCTTGTCATGCCATCTTTCGCAGATACCTGACCGCCCAGAATCTGGTCTCTCATATCCAGAAGAAGCTGCTCTGCCTCAAGACCTGCATCGCCCGGAAATGCGATCCAGGATACGACGCCGTCCATCTGCTCAATCGCTGCATTCATCATTGTGTTCTCAGCCAGGAAATCTTTCAGTCCATTTTCTGCCTCTGCCACATCTTTTCTCGGCGGTACATAACCGGTTCCCTTGGTCCATGCTGCCATTGACTCGACGCTGTAAAGGTATTTCTCAAACTCCCATGCCGCCTGAATCTGCTCATCGCTCTGTGCAGTAATAGCTAAGAAACAGCCGCCAGCCGGAACCTTACGCTCTTTGTCTTTCCACAGTGGGGATTTCACGGTTGCTACGTCAAACTGTGCACCCTTCTGTACAGAAGCGCGTCTCGCGATGGTGGTGTAAAGCATCGCGCAGTTGCCGTCGATAAAGCTCTGACAGCCCTCTTCCCATGAAACATGAAGCGCAGAACCGTCTTTCACCATATCCTGCATCATCTGCATGGCTGCGATGCCATCCTCGGTTGCAAAGCTTGCCTTTTTTTTACCGGATGCATCTGCGGTCAGCATATCCGCACCCGCACTCTCAATTAATGCCTGCTGTGCCCAGAAGTCTGCCGGCTCCTGCATATAGAAACCATATTTACCGGTTTTCTCTTTGACCGTCTCAGCAAACTGCTGTACCTCCTGCCAGGTCTCCGGTCCATCTTCAGAAAGTCCCGCCTCTTTTAAGAGGTCTTTGTTGATATAGAGAACCGGGCTGCTTAAAGAATACGGAATTCCGACCTGCTCGCCGTCACTGTTGACCGCCAGATCAAGGACGTTCGGAAGGAAATTATCTTTCAGGAAATTCGCATCTTCACTGTCAAATTTATCAATCGCATCCTGCGGCGCTACATAGTCAAAGTTGTTGGAAAAATAATCCAGGAACGCCCAGCCAATCTGAACGAGCGCCGGTGTATTTCCGGTTGCCGCTTCCGCCTGCAGGTTCTGCATCAGACCTTTGTACATATCCGGATTATATTTCGCTACTACCTCGATATGGTCATTTTCCTCATTAAACTTCTTTACCAGATCGTCTACGACCAGACCTCCCTGGGTTTCTGCATTACAGTGCCAGTATTCAATCACGGTTTTATCGCCGGATGCCGTCTTCTCTGCCCCACTCTCGCCGGATGCGCTCTGTGTGTCGCTGCTTCCCGTCGCAGAGCTGGATGCCTGGCTGCATCCTGCCATCAATGTCATTGTGCCTGCCATCGCAAGCGCCATCAGACGTCTCATACTTACCTTCATTCGTTCTCCTCCTGCTGCGGCGTCCCATCTCCCAGTCTGTCTTACCTTGGAACCAGCCATCTATGTCAAAATCGTGATCGGGAGTCCTTTGCCGCGCTTCTCTTCTGCCAAATCACTTGTGCTGTGTTCAGATTCTATCTTAAAGATGGTTTGTAAAATGCAGGAGGCGCTTTATGTAAAAATTATCTATAATTTTTGAAAATTATTTTTTGGGGGGATGGGAGTTTTGTGACTGGTTGAAGTACATTTTGTATCAGAATCTGTAAACGAAAATGTGGAAAGACGCTTTTTGAACTGTCCCTGAACGCTTAATACCTTTTCTTCTCGGGTATACATTCGGTGTAGACTGCACTCAGATAATTTTATATGTCAAGAAAACTTCTATGATTCTATGCGGAATGTTGGGGGCTATACATAAAAAACGCCTCTATCAATTTTGTTGATAGAAGCGTTTTCTATATGGATAATTCTATATTCCGTTTTCTATGTTTGGATCCGGGCTGCGTTTCCCTTTGTGAGACATTCCAAGTCCATCAAATTGAAAACCACGGAACACATATTTTAACTTGCTCGCCCCTTACAGTCTCTTAAGCAGCGCCTCTCTCGCTTCCTCATAGCCCGGTTTGCCAAGCAGTGCAAACATGTTTTTCTTGTAGCTCTCTACACCCGGCTGGTTGAACGGATTGACACCCAGAAGATATCCGCTGACGCCGCAGGCAAATTCAAAGAAATAGAAGAGCTGTCCCAGGCTGTACGCATCCATCGCCGGGAGCGTCACTTTCAGGTTCGGCACACTGCCGTCAGTATGTGCCAGAATCGTACCGTTCATCGCACTCTTGTTGACGAAATCCACACTCTTACCAGCCAGATAGTTCATGCCGTCCGTGTCAACATCTTCTTTTTTCAGAATAATCTCTGCCGGAGATTCAGCCACTTCCAGAACCGTCTCAAACATGATTCTCGCGCCGTCCTGGATAAACTGACCCATCGAATGAAGATCGGTCGTTAAATCAACCGCTGCTGGGAAGATACCCTTCTGATCCTTGCCCTCGCTCTCGCCGTAGAGCTGTTTCCACCACTCTGATACATAGTGCAGGCTCGGCTCATAATTTGCCACGATCTCAACATTTTTGCCCTTCCGAAGCAGAATGTTGCGGACTGCCGCATATAAGAGTGCGGAGTTTTCCTCAAACGGAGTCTCCAGCGCATTCTTTCTTGCATCCGCTGCGCCCTGCATCAGCGCATCGATATCCGCGCCGCTGACCGCGATCGGAAGCAGGCCGACTGCTGTCAGAACGGAGAAACGGCCGCCTACATCATCCGGAACCACGAAGGACTCGTAGCCCTCTTCATTGGCCAGATTCTTAAGTGCTCCCCGCGCACGATCAGTTGTCGCGTAGATTCGCTTGTTGGCCTCTTCTTTTCCATATTTCTCAATCAGCATCTCCTTAAATACACGGAATGCGATCGCCGGCTCGGTCGTCGTACCGGACTTGGAAATGATATTGATGGAGAAATCTTTTCCATCGACCAGATCCATCAGATTGTGGATGTACTTGCTGCTGATGCTGTTGCCGACAAAGTAAATCTCCGGTGTTTTTCTCTTCTCTTTCGGAAGATTATTGTAAAAACTATGGGACAGGAACTCGATCGCCGCTCTTGCGCCCAGATACGAACCGCCGATACCGATTACCAGCAGGACATCGGAATCCTTCTGAATCTTTTCCGCCGCCTTCTTGATGCGTCCGAACTCTTCCTTGTCATAATCTACCGGAAGGTCGATCCATCCAAGAAAATCATTGCCCGCGCCGGTCTTTCCTACCAGCGTATCTCTCGCCGCCTGCACGCCCGCCTTGATCCCGGCGATCTCTTCCTCATGAATAAATGCAGCCGCTTTTGAATAATCAAAGATCACATCTTTTCCCATACGTTCCCTCTCCTTTGCATTTCAGCCGCCAAGGGCGGCGTGATTACTTTGTCAAAAACTTAACTTGTCTTTATTATAACAATCTGGACACCCGTGTGCAACCGGTTTTCCGTCGAAATCGGCATTCTTCCGAACCTGTTACTATTCACACACCATGCAATCATTTTGTTTTCGTTTGACATATCCAGTTCCAGAAATTTCTACCGTGACTCATACTCCCAAAATATCCTTACCATGCACACAGTATAAACTCTAACATGAATGATTCTACATAAACGATTCTTTTTACAATCCCGATAAATACTCTCGCATAATATCGCTCAAAACCTGCGCTTCCTCGCGGCTTAATCCCTTCATCCAGTCACCCGCATTGGACGCGCCATTTCGTGTCTCCCGCGTATCCCGGCTCGCCGCGATCTGGTCGAGGCTCTGCTTCAAATACTCCATTTCCTTGTCGCTGGGACGCTCCTTTCCTTCCTGCCTGGAACCCGTATTGTTTCCCGTTTCATTCCCAGACGCCATCCGGCGATCCGCAAAACGCCCATCTGCCTCCTGCTTGTCCCGCTCCTCCGCCTCGCGCGGCGCAGTGCGGACAGCCCGCATCAGATTCTGCGCCCGCGCATCCCGGTCACGAAATGGATTCACTCTCGCCGTCTGGCGCAATTTTCCTTTTTCAAACTCCGATTCGCCCAGTTCCCGATTGTCCGTTTCCGAGCCATCCCGGCCGTTCACACCGCGCTCGGACAGCAGCGTGCTCTGCATCCGTTTCGGCATTTCCCTCACATTGGCACCCGCACCGGCAAACCCACCGGATATCCCAGAAACTCCTGCGCTCTCCTGTCCGCGTGTCTCCTTCTCGCGTGCCGCCCGAAGGAACACCGAATTATCCACATACTCCAAAAGTGCTGTTTCCAGCCGCTGCTGTTTCTGGTCAATCTGGAAACAGCTATCAATAAAGGCCAGAAACAGGCCGCTCATGACCGCTGCGGACGCATACAGCACGATATAGCTCGCATCCAGCTCATACCAGTACGCCAGAAAGGCCTCCGCCGCGCCGACCAGGAGTCCTAAGAGCACCATCTCCATCGACACGCCGTTCCACGCATCCAGCGAAATATGTAAAAATGAAAATCCGTCGATCTGCTTGTCCAGATACGCCTGCGTGTTCACGATGTTCTGTCCCAGGCGGCAGGTATTTTCCAGCCGCTGCTTCAGATTTTGAAGATTCCTGTTCCGGGTCATCGCCATGTTGTCAGTTTCTTTTAATAATCTTTTGTAGAGGCTCCGTGTAATCAACTTGCTGATAAATCCGATCATTCCGATCGCCGCAAGAACGGACAGCGCTTTTCCAGTTTGTAAAAATTCCAGCATAAAAAAGCTCCCCTTTCTCTACTTCCGGATCACTTCCGGGTGGCTTGCCACAGGTCAGGTTCGGACGCTTCGCAGTTTGTTTCTTGCAATTTGCTTTTCGCAACCTGCTTTTCACATTCTGCTTTTTGCGTCCTGTCAAATTCCGCCTGCATTGTGGCTTTATTATAGCCGCCGAAAGGGTCTTTGGGAAGATGAGAAAGGGGAAAATCGTTCGTCAAATTCTGCCTTAATTCGATTTTTAAGGGGTGTTTAAGCAAGCAATATCATTCATAATTCACACATTAGATAAACAGAATTTAATTATGCGTCATAACGAGACGCCATCTCTAATAAGAGATTGACCGAATGCTTGATCGCCTGCGCCTCAAATGCCGCATAGTCCATACCTGCGCTGTCGTCTGCCTTATCTGAAATCGCACGGATGATCAGGAATGGGATTCCGTTTAAATAGGCCGCCTGTGCGATCGCTGCGCCCTCCATCTCGGTACAGCTTGCAGCAAACTGCTCGATCAGCCACTCTTTTTTCGCCTTATCAGAGATAAACTGGTCGCCGCTTACCACGCGTCCCGGAAATGCCTGAATCTCCGGATTTACCTTCTGGTTGCACTCGATCGCCAGCGCACGCAGCTTCTCATCCGCCTCAAATGCAAAGGTATCCACACGCGGGATCTGTCCAACCCGATAACCAAATCCGCTTGCATCCATATCATGCTGCACCGCATCCGTCGATACAACAATGTCCCCGATGTTGATCTCCGCACGCAGGGAACCGGCGATACCGGTGTTCACAATCGCACTGATATGGAACCGGTCTGCCAGAATCTGGCTGCACATTCCCGCATTTACCTTGCCGATACCGGAACGGACCACAACCGCGTCCTTTCCGCCCAGTTTACCCTGATAAAAATCCATGCCTGCTACGGTTGTCACGGTGACATCCGTCATTTTCTCCTTGATCTGAGCTACCTCTTCATCCATCGCTCCGATGATTCCTAACATTTGTTTGTCCTCCTGTTCTTCTATTCTTTATTCTTCTGTCTTTCTTTTTATAGAATGGAAAAGAAATTCTTACTGTTTGATCTTCTGCGCTTATGCCCCTGCATCCCTTTACCCAAATCCATCGGCTGACTTTGATTTACAGTCAGTGTATGCTTGCACCATCATTTTTTCATTTGAAAATCGTTCATCTATTTTATAATAGCGCAGACGCATCGTTATCGTTCGTACATTGCACAAACAGTAACGCCATATCTTCTCAAAAAGTATACTGGATTTTTGTTATCTTGACAACACCTTTACTGGCAGATTATAATCATTCTACTGCGGCAGATTTTTGCCACAGCGGTTTGATACAACTACCAATTTTACCATTTGAGGAGGTTTGACCATGACATACAAGACAAAGGGAGTCTGTTCCCGTGAGATCAATTTTGAAGTAGAAGATAATAAAGTAAAGAATGTGCAGTTCGTCGGCGGCTGCTCCGGCAACACCCAGGGTGTTGCCCGCCTGATCGAAGGCATGGATATCGATGAAGCCATCTCCCGCATCGAGGGCATCCAGTGCGGCTTCCGCCCGACCTCCTGTCCGGATCAGTTGGCACAGGCGTTGAAGGAGTATAAGGGGAGCGGGAAATAAGCAGCCTTTGGGCGATTCTTTCATGTCTGCTGGCATAATGAAAAACCATTTAATCCCAACCTGGAAGCATCTGAAATTTAATTCTTGAAATTTCCAGATAATTGCAGGTTGGGTTTTACTTATGTGATCGCTTTTTTCATACTATTTAGTGTTGTAAATATAGATTTATTAACACCGCCCTCGTTTAAAATTAGTCACCGTATTCTGTGATTTTGATTCCCTCTGTTTTTGTCATGAAGGACTGTCCCTTTCCATCTGATTCAACATAATGAATACCTACTATTCTGTAATAGTAATCTGTTTTTTGATTCTCAACTGTAAACTCATTTATCATTGCAACTAATGGCTCCGTAGGAAAATCTTTTTTATCAGCATCATACGTATATCTAGAAACCTCTACCCATTTTTCATTTTCTAAACGCTGTAATATTGCAATATTCTTAATTTTATCACACTCTACATGCGCTAAAGTCTGAATAAATACGCCAATGTCTCCTTTGCCCAAATTACTAATTCTCGTCATTGCTGTATCAATGATGCTTCCCCGCGGTTCTATTCCCCGTGCAATTCCTTCCGATGTATCATCCGTTATCATATGTGTAATATTATAATCTGCTGTTTCAATCGAAATACCATTAATACCCTCTACTTCTGCCGCATAAACTGGCATAACACTCGCCGCCATAATCAATCCTGCACAAATTAATGTATATAATTTTTTTCTCATAAGAACTCCCTAATATATTTCTGACGTTAAATTTTTAATAACCTGTTTAAATTCCTTCTTCGGCATAATTCCCGATAACTGATAATACATATCTCCCATTATAATGTATGAACTATATTCAATTTCATTTTTTGCTGTTTTGGCTTCTTCAATATAAATTTTTTGCTTCAATAAATCATTATAAACATACTCTTGTTTTTTTCTATCCGAAGTAACACTCGCAGAATTTCCAATATCCCCTACTTGCTCAAAAAACTTTATCCAATACTGATCGTATTTAAAATACATCATAGACCATTCTTCTTGTATATCAGTTTTTATATACTCCATTTTTTCAGGTATATACGCGAACTTCAATGGACGAACTTTTGTTTTTTTAGTTATTTCCATATACGCCCTATCTAACTCATCTTCCCCTGGAATTGCCTCAACATTATTTAATACAATTTCGTTTCGTACACTATCTTTTTCTCTAACCACATACCGATACTCCCTCTTCGCCCCAGCCGAAATCCCCATCGCACCAATCATTACTGCGACAGCGGCTACCGCCAATGAGACTTTCACAACTGTTTTCAAGCGGCGTGGTTTCCGAATTTCTTCATGCATATTGACAACTTTCTCGCTGGATGAGTTTTCTTCCTTTTCTGGGTCTGTCCCCACCTCCGCATTCAATTTCGCCATCAACCGCTCAAAGCCATCCTCTGGTTCTGGAGGTATATCGCTGTCTTTTACTTCGGTCTGCGCCGTAATAAAGTCTCTTAAAATCTGATCTTCGCTGACTCCAAACGCTTCTTGTAGCAGGCGCTCTGCATCCTTCTCGTCCTTCTTTCCGCGCCAGCTTTTACTCACTTTTCTCCCTCCAATCTGTCTTTCCCTAACTTTTAGGTTGACTTTTCTTTTTTTCCGTTTACTATACTAAATATACCTGTTTTCGGGTATGATAAAGCATAGAAACAGTTGTTTTCAGGTTATGGTTGTCCCCTCACACCGTAACCAACGGCTGATGTGTGGAGGAAACTGCTATGAAAAAAATCATTCTGACCGGCGGCGGTACTGCCGGCCACGTTACACCGAATCTCGCCCTGCTTCCGGCACTGCGCAAAGAGGAATTTGAGATTCATTATATCGGTTCTTATAACGGTATCGAACGCCGCCTGATCGAGGCAGCGGATATCCCTTATGATGGCATCTCATCTGGAAAACTGCGCCGCTATTTTGATCTGAAAAATTTTTCTGATCCGCTCCGTGTACTAAAGGGGTATCTTGAAGCGCGCCGCCTGATAAAAAAATATAAGCCTGACATCGTCTTTTCAAAAGGCGGTTTTGTTGCTGTTCCCGTCGTTTTAGCTGCCAAACATTATAAAGTTCCAGTCATCATCCACGAATCCGATATGACTCCCGGACTGGCAAATAAGATCTGTATTCCGGCTGCTTCCAAAGTATGCTGCAATTTTCCAGAAACGCTTCAATATCTTCCCAAAGATAAGGCAGTCCTGACCGGCTCCCCGATCCGTGAGGAACTTTTGCATGGCGATCGCCTGGCGGGGCTTCAGTACGCCCATCTTTCCTCCGATCGTCCAGTCATTCTGATTATAGGCGGCAGCCTTGGATCTGTGACCGTCAACCAGGCAGTCCGCAACATTCTTCCGCAGCTTTTAAAAACCTATCAGGTAATACATATCTGCGGCAAAGGAAACCTCGACGAATCTCTCATCGGAACAGACGGATATGTGCAATATGAATATGTAGATAAGCCCCTCCGCCACTTATTTGCGGCCGCTGATCTCATCATCTCCCGCGCCGGAGCCAATTCTATCTGCGAAATTTTAGCGCTCCGAAAGCCAAATATCCTGATTCCATTATCCGCCGCTGCCAGCCGGGGCGATCAGATCCTGAATGCAAACTCATTTGCAAAGCAGGGATTCAGCACTGTTCTTGAAGAAGAAGTCCTGACAGCCGACACACTCAATCGGGCTATCGAAGAAACCTACTCCAATCGTCAGCGTTTTATTGACAAAATGTCTGAGAGTCATCTAAACAATGCCGTCGAAACAATTATGAACCTGATCCATGAGTGCACACGCAGCTAAACACTTTGCCCGTGTTAGATGAACACTGGATTGAAATCACATCGAACCAACTTCACAAAATGGTTCGATGTGATTTTACCTTTCAAATAGTTTTTCTTCCGCCACACGCCGTTGTAATTCTGCTTTTGCTCTATAAAGCCGCGTACAGCATACCGTCGATTTCACTTTCAAAACCTCGCAGGCTTCCTCCGTCGTCAAACCTTCAATCACTCGAAGGACCAAGACGTCCCGCCAGTCTTTCTTCATCGACTTAACAATCTCCCAGACCTTTCGATAGACCTCCCTGTCCACCACTTCCTGATCCAAAAGCTGAATGCCAATTCCACTTTCCAGGAGAAGTTCCATAATCGTAACCTCGGCATTCGGATCCTCTAAATGCAAGATTTCGCGGCGGCGCATCTGTCTGCAACTGTCAATCCACTTACTCCGTAAAATCCGAGCCAACAAAACAAGTTTTACTTTCTGTTCCAGATCTAACGCATAGCGCTTATAATATTCGATGAATGCCTCATGCACCATATCTTCAATATCATCATACCCTATCCCTATTTTAAACGCATACTTTTTCAGCGGTACTAGATATTCTCTGTAAAGTGCCTCAAATAATGCTGCCTTTTCATGGTGCATACTCAAACTCCTATCGCGTCAACTCCCCGCGAATACGGCTGCTGACCTCTGCCAGTTCTTCCGGAGTCGCTTTTCCTGGTGTCCAGACAACCATCTTCGGTCCATTTTCGTAGCGGGGAATAATATGTACATGGAAATGAAATACGGTCTGTCCAGCCGATATACCATTGTTCTGAACCACATTAAATCCAGTACATCCCAGCGCACGCTTCATCGCCTCTCCGATTCTCCCCGCTAACGGCAGCACTTTCGCTGCAATCGCCGGATCCAGCTCACATAAATCTTTAAAATGCTGCTTTGGCAAAATTAACGCATGTCCTTTTGAAGCCGGACCTAAATCCAAAATTACCCGAAAATCTTCATCTTCGTAAACCGTAGACGACGGAATTTCTCCACCGGCAATTTTACAAAAAATGCACTCTTTATCTACCATGTCGATCACTCCTTTTCTTTTGTTTTTCCGAACAATCCGGAAATTGGTATTTTCTCATACCACCTGTCTTGAGCCTTGAAAATACCCGGTCAAGTTCCCCCATTATAGCATATCTCCAGTCCATCTTCTATTGGATTTTAAGAAAACGCCAAATTGATGTAATTGCAAAATAATTCACATCAGTTCTTCGTTTCTCGTTATAATTCACTATTTTCAGATAATTCATCTATTCTCCCAAAACTTATACCCTGCATCTGCCAGATAAATCAAATCTCCCCCTTTTAAGCTGACCGTTTCGTTCGCCTGGAGCTGATATCCGTTCACAGAAGTTCCATTGGTTGAATTCAAATCTGTCAGGATGTAAACTCCTTCCTTTTGATCCAGACGCACATGAAGACGGCTGACGGTGTCTCGATCGATCCAGGCATCTGCCAGTTCCTTGTGTTTTCCCAGTGTAAATGGTACATATGGTATACGGATTGGCTCCTTTCCCGCTTCAATTGGCTCTAACATCGCCCCTGCACTTCCACCAGTCTGCTCCGAAAGAAGGGTTGTTCCCGCTTCCCTGGCACGTTCCATCTGTTTCTGCTCTTCCTGCAAGCACTCTTGCCGATAGGCTTCTTCACTCTCCGGATGAACCTCCCAGTTATTTATCCTGACAGAATCCTGACCGCTCCATGTCGGTCCGTCATTCCACCTAGCCCCCACCCCCTTCGGACTCGCATCTTCCTCCGCTCTCACAGCCTTGCCTTTTTTTCCCTGTATCTCCCCAGACTGCCGCTGAAACCCTACTTGATTCCGGCGTTCTGTCAACATTCCACTTGCCAATATCACTATACATGCCCCAAAACTAAACGTGTACAGCCAAATTCCCATTTCTCCGGTTACATACCAGTAAGCAAGCCCCACAAGGAACGCCGCCCCTACCCCTTTGAGCCACCATTTTATCCAATTTCTTTTCTTTTTTCCACTTGTGCTGTTCGGGTGCGTCCTCTCTTCTGTCGATAAATCAATACCCGTTTTATTGTGTGCTATTTGTTCTGCCCCAGTTCCATTTTCCCTGTAAACTCCCAATGGTCTCTGAAAATCGAACGTTTCTCTTCCCCACTGCCAAGCTTCTTCCGAAACGCCTTTTTCCCAACCTTCCCCTTGGGTATCTAAACGATCGCTCTCCAAACCGATTTGCCCAGAATCGTACCGCTCTGCCTCTGTCGAATCCGCACGTTTTTTCTCAAAAAAAATCCGATCCTTCCCCGCCAACTGACGCTGCAAATCCACGGTTCCATAATTTTCTTTCAGGCTTGCCTGATAAAGATTATACGCCAGCACAACTGCCTCCTGATCCTGGTGATCGATCCGTTCCAGAAAATATTTTAAGAGCTTTGACAACGCCTGCGGTATCTCTTCTACATGCCCCGGAACCAGACAAAATTCCACTATAAATTGATCCGGTTCCAAATACATATAATCAGGCTCCAGCAAGAGCATTTCCTCCTTTAGCAAATACTCTTCAATTCGCCCCAATACAGCCAGAACCCCCAACAGAAGTTTCCGCAGTTCCGTCCCTGATAATTTTCGCTTTTCTAAAATGCGGCTAAGCGGCTGTCTGGAGGTTATCTCATAATAATATTCCCTTACATCCTCTTTCTGGCGAACCTGGAATCTTAACAGCCCTTCCACCGCATTATCCGATAACATCCTGCAGGCATAGCCCGGCTCCCCCTCCACTTCTTTTATAATCATATAGTTATGATTCATTTCCCGGCTGTATCGAATCTCCATCCCACGCACTCCCCACTCACACTAATCTCCGGCTGTGCCCTGCCCCACCGTTTTTATCCCCGCATCCAATGCAGTCAGTAACCGAAGGCTATGTTCTGGATCTACGGTGCAAAGCTCTATCTGTGTTTTAGCTCCGCAAGTTACCGTTCCTTCTAACCGCTTTCCCCCTGTCTGCACCGTCAATTTTGCATCCCCGCATCGGAAGAATCCCCGCAGATGCTGTTGTGCCTTTCCTGCCAATTCCTCTGAAGTTTTCCCCGTCCCCCGAAGTGAATGTTCCTCGCGGTACAGGCAGTTTTCCATCGCTTCCTGCAAAACAAAACGTCCCGTAATCCGTCCATGCACTTCAAACACTCCGTTGAGCAGCGCCGCAATAAAAAACAGGGCAACCGCCATCACCAGGGATGCTTCCACTGTATAGCTGGCCGAAAGCCCCTTTTTTATCCCACTCTCATGAAAAGCATCCATCCCCAGACCGGCAACAGACACGGAAGAAATGGCAGACGTCTGCTTCGCACTTCTCTCCATACCCATCCCCCTTTTCTCTTTATTAACTCGCTCATCATCCAGATACATCCCGCTAAACTGCTCACAAATACTCCCGCTATCAGAAGTTCCCATACTTCACTCCCGTTCAAATACCACGAAGCAATTACAAAAAAATATCCATCCCCAATTCCGACCGCGCCATCCGTCTGATGTTCCAGCCAAAGCAGCAGCATTCCCGGAAGCATCCCACCTATCCAGCCCACCACGCCGCTTCCAACGCTCCTCCAATCCCATCCGTCCGGAGAAGCAGCCGATAAATATCTCACAGCACTTTCAACCGTAAAGAAAATCCCTACCACTGCAAATCCATATAATTCTTTTTTTTGAATCCTGCATGTCCGAATATCCTGCCAGATAAACAGCAGCAAAAAGAACGTAAAAAAGAGCTTTTTCATGGTAAGAGTCCCCCAAATTACATACATCATAGATTCCTTCCTCTATCCCAGTCCCCGCCTCTTATCTCCCACAATACGAGCAGACTCCCAGATGTTCCACTTCGGACAGGCGAACCCGCCTTACATAATAGGCCAGTGAAGAACAATCCTGACGTGTATGATACGCCTCCCCCGCCGGCAAAACATACACCATCCCATCCGCTGAAATATTCTTTCCACAAATTTGACAGGCTTTATAATGCCGTCCCTCCCGGTTGAGCTGTTCTCGTATCGTTTTATAGGCAGTTGCCGTGATCTGATTTGAGATATAATGGCAGGAGGCAGAACGATGATAACGGGTACTATCTCTTCCCACATATACCCAGGTTTCTAAATCATCCTGCTTTCCAGCGCGGGAAAAATAACCTCCTCTGGCGCCAACCCATCCGCGCTTTCGGCAACGGGATGATACGTTTACCTGATCCAGCGAAAATACCGAAAATGGAAGCCGAACCCGATAAGAAGCATACAGATCGATCTCACTTCCATCCTCCGACACCCTGCTTTTTTGACACTGAATGCCCGATACTCTTGACCCGGCTGCTGCCTGGATTTTTTCCTTCAGATATGACGGCAGCAGCATTCCCATCGGTAAACTGGCAATCAATTCCTCCCCCATTTCCGTTTTTCCCTGCCCTGCCTCCATTTCCGCCTCATTCGGCTGATGGGATGGGCGGTACACCTGCCAACCCAACTCCCTTCCAACCGACTCCAAAACCGTCTGGACTTTTCTCTGCGTATCTAAAATTTCCATCGGAACGGACAGAAGAATCACTGTAAACATAAAAAGCGTAAGCCCCAGCGCCGCCTCAATCGTCAGGCTGGCCCGCAGGGAAACAGAAGACAATGCCCTTTTCCGGCGTTGTTTTGTTACTTGGGTTCGGTACAGCCGAAGGACGGGTAGCCCTGCTGCACCGCTACTTTCTTTTTTCCGTTGTTTTGTTTTATTTGTTATCATTTTTCGTCAACTGGCTTTCTATGTACTTGGAGAGGCACATTATTTGTCCGGAAAAGGACACTGTCTTCTGCTCCCCTTCTATGTCTATCAGTATTCTTTTTGCGCTCTTCGAACGAGCGGAATCAGCGTTCCCTGTGCTTCATACATCACACTTACCCCATACTGGCATCGATCAAGTCGAAATCCGGGCTGTTTTTCTGCAATCCGGTTCTGAATCATGTCCATCATGCGGTAGCAAAAAAGGCTTTTCTTCTGCAACAGAAAAAACCGTTTGAGCCATTCCTGATAATCGAGTCCCCCATTACCATTTTTTTCGTCTCGGATGCCTGGATCCCCGCCGTCGTTTAAAACTGTCATTCCCCGTTCTGCCAACGAAGAAAGCGAGACGTTCCATGCATCCGCCTGTTTCCAAAATGGAACTCGGCCACCCGCCAATAATTCCCGCACATCTGCTACCGACTCGGCAAACGCCCAGACCGTCATGATAAAAAAGGTAGCGGCCGACGCAAGCGGCGCAATCCCGGCAAGTCCCGTAATCGCCATGGCAAGTGTCTCTGCCTCCGCTCGTTTTTCTGAATCTGCATAAAGAGCCGCCAGATTCAGCGCCTCCCGAACTGCAAGCAATTCATTTACCATCTGTCTCAGGTTTTCCCTGTCCGAATTATTTCCTTGCAGGATATATTCCTGTTCATAGCAAAATTCAGAGGTTGGTTCCTGCCCAAACCGTGAAAAAAAGTGCGCGGCATATTCATCCAAAAGCGCCCGCTCCATTCCTGCCTGCAAGATTCCCCCGGAAGATTCTGCCGATACGCCCGATTTTTCCCCACTGTAAAGCAGCGATGGGAAATGTTCCATCGAAACCCGCCCCTCCGAAACCCGCATTCCATTTGGAACACAAAAGCTTAACAGATCTGTCCCTGACAGGCGGCTGACTGCCTCCAACACATTCATTTTTTTCTTATCCTTTACCGCCGGGACCCGAAAGCGATTATCTTTTTGAAATCTGGCGGTAATTTGCAAAACCGGCGCCCATAATGCCTCCTCATTCAATTCATCGTCGTCGTCCTCTGGTTCCCACGCATCAATATATGCCTGAACTTCCTCCGCTTTCTCCACAGCCTCCCGAAGCACTATCTGGTTTCTGGCAGCAATCGGCTCTGTCTGCCTTACCTCCTGACGACGCGCCCCGTCTTCCTCCAAATAGGAACGATACCCCCGCATTTCTTCCGTTACCATGCCCCAGGTATCTTCTTTTAAATCAGAGCGGACGTTTCCCGCACCTGCTTCCGAACCGTCTAACTCTTTCGACAATTCATCCGCTTTTTCTTCATACGCCTTCACCAGTCCTGGTATCCGCTCCAGTTCCTTGGAAAGTGTTTCCGCCTCTTTAAAAAAACGGGATCCGTTTGCTTCTCTGACCGCCTCCTCCATCTCTCCCAGCGCTTCCTCCTGATTTCCCAGGCAAGCGCCAATCGCCTCGATCGATTCCTCCAGCCGCAGCACCTTCCGACCATTCTCCTGATACCTTTCGGCAATCTCATGAACCGCCTTTGCTTCCGTCATATGTCCCGCCATTTCCGGCAATGCCTGCACCTCATCCCCCAGAGTCCAGACCCCCGCCTTCATGTAATCGACCACTTCCTCTGCAAAAAAATCTCCCGCTTTCCCGGTAATCGCATCCATTGATTCCATCTGCATCTTTCCCC
This sequence comes from Otoolea sp., assembly GCA_050875065.1. Taxonomy (GTDB): domain Bacteria; phylum Bacillota; class Clostridia; order Lachnospirales; family Lachnospiraceae; genus Otoolea. Next base: position 86,437 of record JBNMLY010000001.1, read on the forward strand.
CACTGACGGGATAAAACGGCGCCGCTTTCAAATACGCCTCCATATATGGCTCCATTTCCTCAACTAACCGGGTCGAATCCGCGCAATCCAGCACAAAAATCCTGTAACGGTCCCAAATCTCCCTGTGGTAACAGCTCATCAGAGAATCCAGCGATGAATTGAGCGCCACCTGAACATACCAGCCGCTTCCGGCTGCCCGGGCGGACTCAAACAGCCCGCCCATCAGCGCACAGATACAAGTCAAAATCAGGCTCAAAAAAACTGTAATTCCTCCCGAACATCCGGTTTGACCACATTCACGTTCTTTCCCCCTCAACCTAACGCCCCCATCTTGTCCGGAATTAATATACTTCTTTTGATTTACTGTTAATCTGCTTAAAGATGTTTTCCAAAAGCGTATTGATCTGTTTTTTAAAAATAATGACCAGACCAATGAGGACGACCAGTATCAGCACAATCTCAATTACCCCCACTCCATCCTCATCCATCAGAAACGATTTCCACTCTTTTTTCAAATAGTCTCTACCCATATACATCCTCCTTGTACGTCCTCATTTGCAAATGCCCTTTACCATTGTCTACATGCCTACATCTTGTTACCCCTTTTAAATAGCCTGGTTTTCATTTCCCCTCCTTCCTATCCCCCCATATCTGTTTATACTCCCTTCTGCCGCTCAAAGCCCAAATGCCAGAAATGCCGGTACTGACACCATCACCATGATAATCATGAGCATCAGAAACAGCGGCAACAGCAGCTTGGTAGACGCCTCTTCTCCCCGGCGCCTCGCCAATGCTTTTTGTTCTTCAAAAGCTGATTCCATCTCTGTCTCCAGCGCGTTTCTAAGTCCCTCTGCCCCATTCCGCACATTTTGTTCCAACAACCCGGCAAGCTTCCGGTAAGGCCGAAAACGGCAGCCATTTCCAAATTCCGCATACGCCTGTAACTCTGGCACTCCCCGCTGCATCCGATGATATGCCGCCGCCATCTCCTGATACGCTGCCCGTTCTTTTTGTTCCCCTGTGCGACAGGCATTTTCATATTCCAGCACAATTCGCTCCCACGCCCGTCGCACTGGAAGTCCCGCCCCTGAAAAAACGGTCAGCTTTGATACGATTTCTGGATAGTCTTCCATGAGCTGGCGTTTCCGCTCCCGTTTTGCCTCATTTTCCTTCTGTTTTTCATAAAGCGGCAGCAAAATAGCTGCTACCACCCCTAAAACCGGAAACAAAAGATAATCGCGGTTTTCACGCACACGGTATGAAAGGCGCTTACCTCCATACTCCTCTGGAAGCACCAGTTGCGCTTCCGTCCTCTGTGCCTCATCCATCTGCTTTAAAAGACGCTGAAATCCCGCTTCTTTTTCTTCCCTGGCGTTTCTCAGGGGCGGATATAACGTAAATGGGAACTGATATTCCCGGCTAAATGCCCCCGCCTGTAAAGATGCCGTGACAGATGTTTTTACTCCACCGGCCGGACATTCTTCATTCAACACCGTGCCATCTGCCTGTAGCCACCTGGAATCCTCCGGCGTCCATCGAACCCGAATTCCCGTGTCCTCCAGCCAGCTAACCAAGTTTAAATTTTTCCTTACTTCCTGCAGCGAAGGATTCTCCCCTTTGATTCGCTCCGCCAACTCTTTTCCTGATTTTAAAAGCGCCTGCTTCGCATCTTCCTCACTGTATTCCCGCTCCCCCACAGAAATATCCACCGGAATCTCCTTCTCCCAAAGCCCACGAACCCATACTTCCTGCTGCCGTTCTCCTTCCCCATACGCATAACGTGCAATGCCGTTTCCCTGATCCAACACCCCATCCCGTTTTTCCACAAAAAATCCGACCAGTGCCAGCATTATCCCCAAAAGGACACACATAACCTGCTTTTTCCCCATGCGTTTCACACCTCGATCTGAAGAATTTTTCCCGAAACCACACACGCCAGAAGATACACCGCCAGACACGCGCTCATAACCAATCGCCCCGCCAGGGTCTGATACATCTGCGAAAAGAACCCCGGTGACGACAAATCCACGTATAGAACAATCATATATGGCATCAGATTCATAATCTTCTGCTCAAATTGCTTTTCGGCTGTCATCGTCAATATCTCCTCACGGACCTGAATCCGATCCGAAATCACATGAACCACATGGTGTACCACACTCGCCAGTTCTCCCCGGCTCCGTTTGGAAATAGTAAAAATCACTGAAAAATTTTCCACCTCCTCAAGCCCACTGCGGACAGCAAACGAGAATAACAGACCTTCCACCGTCCGATTCATCCCCAACTGACTCGCAATGTAAGAAAATTCACGGGTAATCATCCCCTCCTTCCCATACTGTTCCTCCAAATCCCGAACGCTCACAATAAACGCATTTTCCACGGAATACCCTGCGGCTAACGCGGATGCCACGATCTGAATTGCCTCTTTGAACTGCAAACGCAGTTCCTCCTTTCTCAATCTGCACAAATCGCGCCTCTTATAAAATGGCCACAAAACCCCCGCTGGAAGCATCAAAAGGAACGCTGGAAATGAACGATAAAACACATAGGCTGTCATGCCACAGGCGGCACTTCCCTCCAAAAGATACCGCACCCATTCCCGCCCGCTTAATTCATATCGACGGTAATCACACAGCGTGGAATCCCTGAAGCCGGTTTCGCCCCTCAAAACGCCCCACCGGTACAAGCTCTCCCTCCACTTTTCCCGTAGAGGACGCCTCGCCCTCCTGGAATCGGTAGATCGGAGAGAGGCGGATTTCCCCATTTTCATAGCCAAGCACCTCCGTTATCTCCAGAATCTTTCGGCTTCGATCCCGCATTCTCCCCACATGAACCATCAGGTCAATGGCCGAGCCTATCTGGCTTCGAACCGCCGCCAGAGGCAGTTCAGCCGCCATCAACACCATTGTTTCCAACCTTGAAAGCATATCCTTGGCGCTGTTTGCATGACCGGTCGACAGGGAACCATCATGCCCGGTATTCATCGCCTGCAGCATTTCCAGCGCCTCACCTCCCCGAACCTCCCCGACGATAATCCGATCCGGCCGCATCCGGAGACTTGCCTTTATTAGATCACGCATGGATATTTCCTGCGAGCCATCCCGGTTCTCCACCCGCGTCTCCAGACTAACCAAATTGGTCACATGGCGAATCTGCAATTCCGCCGAATCCTCGATCGTAATGACCCGTTCCTCCCGTGGAATGTAACCGGACATAGCATTTAAAAGCGTCGTTTTTCCTGAACCGGTTCCACCGCTGATAAAAATATTACAGCCCTCCTCCACCGCCCTTTTCAAGAAAGCAGCTGCCTCCCGGCTGATACTCTGGTACTCAATCAGGCGCTCCATCGTGATCGGCTCCGGAAACTTCCGGATCGTCAGGATCGGTCCGTTGACCGCCACTGGCGCCAGCACCACGTGTACCCGCGAACCATCTTCCAGCCGGGCATCCGCAATCGGGGACGCCAGATTAACTGTCCGGTTGACGCGGCTTACTATCTGTTGAATCAGATCTTCCAGCTGCCCCACTGAATCAAAATGCTTCTCCAGTTCTTCCACACGTCCTCCCCGCTCAACAAAAATATGATCCGTTCCATTGACCATGATCTCTGTAATACCCGGATCATCTACAAGCTCCTGCAAGATATCGAGCCGTCTAAACGAATCAAACAATTCCTTTTTCAACCGTAGTCGCTCCCGAAGCGGCAAATACCCCTCTTCTCCCGCTTCCAGAATTGCCATGTCGATCATCTCACAGAGTTCTTCATCCTCCACCTGCATCCGGCTCTCCATCTGCTCCATCAACTGCTCCCGGATCCGCTTTTTCTGTTCCTTCATACTTCCCCCTTTTTCTGATTTTCATATGCTTATCCGCCGCCTTTACCGCCGCAGAAGTTGTCTCGTATAATCGCCCAATTCTCCCCACAAAAGCTGATCCAGATAATTTCCTCCTGCCCCAAAGCTGGCGTGATATGGCAGTTTCAAACGCTTTAACCGGTCTTTTAACCCCCGGTTCCCCGTCTGATCCAGATAATGTTCAAATTCTTCCAGCTTCGCCTGCGAAACTGCATCCTCTTTAACCGGCATATAGATGACCTGACAAAGCTTCATCACAGAAACCGCCGTGCGACGGCTATTTCCAATATCCACCAAGATCGTCCCATACGCATCTTCCCCGGCGATCGTGCGGATGAGTCCAGCGATCGCCTCCTCCCCCGCCTGATCTAAATCCTCCGGATAACGCACCGGTGGAATATAATCCAGCTCTCCAAACGTGTGGACAACCCCTTTTAAGCGAAGCGGATTGTATGTACCACCACTATAGAAATACAGCAGATCGGACAGAGCACTCCGATACTCTTCTTTTAACAGCACTGACAATCCAGAAAATTCTTCCAAATTCAGGTAGAGTACCTTTTCCTCCTGCGCCAATAGCTGACCCATCGTAATGGCAAATGAAGTTTTCAGGCATCGGCTAATCGGCGAATATACCCCCAGAATCCTCGCGCTCCCCCTGCTAAAAATCTCGGGAATTTCATCCTGCTTCTCCCCATAACACGCCATTACCTCCCGCACAATCGCCCCACTGGACTGATATTTGTAAACGCATGGATAATCGGATTTTCCTGATGTACCCCCATCTGAAAGCACCACAACTCTGGCCGCTCCCACCGCCTCCGTCTCCTCGTCCGCAACCCCCTCGCTGATCAGCAGAAGTTCGATCGGCGTCTCTGCCGCAAACGCACGCAAGCGTTCCAGTGAACGAAATGCAACCACCTCAAACGGTATCGTTTCCTTCTGGTTCACTACATCCGCAAAGCGCGCCGCATATAACGGATCCACATCATACACCGCCAGAATATGCCTCATAAAACCACCTTCCTCTCACAACCACCGCATCAAAAGTTCTCCTAACACTCCCAGAAAAAGGCAAGGCGCCAGACAAAACGAAGCAATTTTCCCATCCCTCTCTTCCAGGTAATACGGTTCTGGCACTGACTGCCAGAAGCAACGGTTTAAATACGCGCCCAGATAACGGATTCTCGAGCTGGCGATTCCCCGGCGAAATAACAGATACACCGAAACAATCCCTGCCGCCGCCAGCCCCATTTCCAAGATGTGCGCGCCCCGCCAAAGCCCCGCGCCGCCCCATATGAGCGCTGCGAGCTTAATATCTCCCGCTCCCATCATGCGAAACAGGTACAACGGAAATAACGCCAATACAGCTCCCCCGGCAAGAAGCACCGCGCTACCGCCCTGCCAAAGTCCTACCAGAAACGCCGCCATTTCCCCCGGCGGCATATCCCCGACGCCAAGCCTGTATCCCTCGTCCATCCCCAAAGAAAACCTCCATAGCACAATCAAAATTCCTCCTATTACCAGCAAACGATTGGGAATCCGTCGCTTTTTTAAATCAAAAATTGCACAGCCGCCTGTAAACAGCAGCAGCAAAAAAGTCAATCCATCCCCTCCTTCTCTTTCGCATACATAAAACGAACGGTTCCTGCGCAGCATCAGCAGATCCCATGTACAAATTCCCTGTTGCAAACCATAGCAGCCAGTCCTGCGCCAGCTTTCACCGCCGCCCGTTTTCATTCACCTGCTGTATGCACTTCAAACATCCCTGAAAAATCATTGAACATTTCTCTGAACTTAACTTTTAGAATCTTAATAATAGATCAACGGGAAATCCGGATTCCCGTGACAGATGGAAGAACCCATCCATGAATGTTCCTCCATTATGAACAGTTTTCGGTCAAAAGTCAATCCCAAAAGGCCCAAAATAAGCGCCAAAAAGATCCCAAAAACTTTGTGCACCTGACCCCGTTATTTTAGATAGACAATTTCGTTATTTGAATATAATTGCCAAAAAATCATTTTATTTTTTATCTATAAATACCCATTCCCGTATTTTCCTTTCCGTTGACTGACGAAACAAAAAATGGTAAAATACTATTAGTTTAAATTTTTAAACCATTATAGAAGGAGGATGCGCGATGAGAAACGGGACCGAACTCAAACAGCATTTCCATACCTGTATGCCTCTTTTTATCGCGCTGGGCGATGAAATACGGCTCACTATCATCGAAGCGCTGACGGACGAAGCCCTCAGAGGGCGCACGAAAGCCAAAGATGCAGACATCGGCCTTACAGATAGCATCGATGAGCCTCAGGCCTTCCTGCCCGCCCAGTCCCGACCGCACGGCCTCAACGTCCGTGAGATCACCGAACGGACCAGCCTGTCGCGCCCGGCGGTTTCCCACCATTTAAAAATTCTAAAAACAGCCGGATTGATCGACGTCCACCGGGAGGGAACCTGCAATTACTACTATCTCTCGATCGAGGACAGTACACGGAAACTGATGCAGCTGGGACATTTGCTGGAAGCCGTGCTTTCCATGGATGCCTGACAATGAATGAATATCTTTCCACTTTCTGAATATACTGATCGTTGTACCAATTTATGTCATTCAAACGGATTCTTATACGGCTATCACCGTTCCGATAAAAATCCGATGAAGCGATCCATTCCTTTTTATTCAGGAATCCTTTCAGAAAGAAGGCATCCGACCATGAAACACAGCCGTATCCGCCGCTCCGGGCGAACCGGAACGGGCATTTCTTCTGCCCACCCCGACCCGGAACTGCTGACAGAATTACGACAGACCATGCGCACGATCAACACGGTCTTCAACCATTTTGAAGAAGTCGTCGATCCGACTCTGATTGACTGCTATATCTATGAGCTGAAAGCCGCGCAGCTCCGGTATCAATTCCTTCTGCGGCACATTAAACAACAGGAAACTATGATTTGACTGACACGAAGGAGGACGATTTTCATGACAGCCTGGTACGACAAAGCGATCTTTTACCATATGTATCCTCTGGGAATGACTGGAGCGCCGTTTGCCAACCCCTATCCCGTCTCCGATGGGACGGCGGAGGACGCGCACACGGATGTTTCCGCTGATTCCCGCATGGAGGAACTGATGCAGTGGATTCCCTACTTAGAAAGCCTGCATATTTCCGCGATTTACATCGGACCTCTGTTTGAATCAACCACGCACGGCTATGATACCCGCGATTTCCGCCTCATCGACCGGCGTCTGGGAACCAATGCTTCTTTCCGCACGTTTGTGAACGCGTGTCACGAACATGGCATCTGCGTCGTTGTGGACGGCGTGTTCAACCACACCGGACGCGAATTTTTCGCTTTCCGTGACCTGCAGGCACACCGCGACCAATCCCCTTACGCCGGATGGTACAGGGGCATCAATTTCGGCTGGGGCAGTCCGCTCGGCGATTCCTTCGGCTACGAATCCTGGCACGGCATCTGGGACCTTCCCTGCTTAAACCACGCAAATCCAGAGGTTCGGAATTACCTGCTCGACACCGTCCGTTTCTGGGTGCAGGAATTTGACATCGACGGCATCCGCCTCGACTGTGCAGGCGATCTTTCCTTTGAATTTATGCAGGAGCTCCGTCAACTGGCGGATGAAATCAAGCCGGAGTTCTGGCTGATGGGCGAGGTCATCCACGGCGAATACGCCCGCTGGGTCAATCCGCAGATGCTTCATTCCGTCACCAACTACGAGATGCACAAAAGCATCTATTCCGCACACAATGACCACAATTATTTCGAGCTGGCACACAATGTCCGCCGCCTCGAAGCAGTGGGGCGGGATCTCTACACCTTTGTGGACAACCACGACGAGGATCGGATTGCAAGCAAGCTGTTAAATCCGGCACATCTGGCGCCGCTTTACACGCTTCTCTTCACGCTTCCGGGCATTCCGTCCATCTATTACGGAAGTGAATGGGGCATAAAGGGGCTCCGTGGGCACAATTCTGATACGGAACTCCGTCCGAGAATCCTGCCGCCGAAACCGCTCGCAAAAGAAGCACCAACCAATGCCGGACAAAACATGGGCATCGGCTCAGGCACCGTAACACCGCTCACACTTCTGATCCAGAAGCTCGCCGCCATCCACACCGCCGAACCGGCGCTTCACAGAGGACGTTATCAGGAGCTTCTGCTGACCAACCGCCAGTACGCATTTGCCAGACACGGGGATCATCAGGCGATCATCACCGCGGCCAACAACGATGATAACACCGCCTATTTACAGGTTCCGCTTCCATTCCACACGGCCGCGGAGACGACAACGGATTTAATCACCGGAACCTCCTTTTCGATTGACAGGAATACAAACAAAATTCAGATAGAATTAGAGGGTAACAGCGCTGTTATTCTCAGAATCACGGAGGGGTAACCTTATGAAAAAAGCAGCTTCCACTACCAAACGAACCACATCGAAAAAACCAAAGACAGAAGGACTCGGCGTGATCGGCGAGCTTGACCGGTATCTGTTCGGAGAAGGCCGCCACTACCAGCTCTATCACAAGCTGGGGGCACATCCGTATACATATCACGGGCAGGACGGCTACTATTTTGCGGTCTGGGCGCCGCACGCAGCCGCCGTCAGCCTGGTCGGTGATTTCAACGCCTGGAATCCAGATGCAACCCCGATGAAACCAGTCGCAGACAGCGGCATCTACGAGGTCTTCGTGCCGGGCCTTGGCGTCGGACAGCTCTACAAATTCGCCATCACCACACACGCGGGCACCATTTTATTCAAGGCAGATCCGTATGCGTTTTCAGCAGAATACCGTCCGGGGACGGCTTCCGTGACCGCCGATATCCGAGGCTTCAAATGGAACGATGCCAAATGGATGGAAACGCGCGCGGGCGTCGATCCTGTCAAGGCACCGATGTCCATCTACGAAGTCCACTTAGGATCCTGGAAAAAGAAAAACCGCCCGGAAAAGGACGGTTACTACACTTATATGGAGGCCGCGCATGAGCTGGCCGACTATGTCCTGGAAATGGGCTACACCCATGTGGAACTCATGGGAATCGCTGAACACCCGTATGACGGCTCCTGGGGCTATCAGGTGACCGGCTATTTTGCCCCGACCTCCCGCTACGGAACCCCGGCGGAATTTATGTATTTCGTCAATTACTTACATAAAAAAGGCATCGGCGTCATCCTCGACTGGGTTCCGGCCCATTTCCCAAAGGACGCCCACGGACTGGCCGATTTCGACGGACAGGCACTCTATGAGTACGCCGACCCGCGCAAGGGCGAGCACCCGGACTGGGGCACCAAGGTCTTTGACTACGCGAAAAATGAGGTTTCCAACTTCCTGATCGCCAACGCGCTCTACTGGCTCGATGAATACCACATCGACGGCCTGCGCGTGGACGCCGTCGCTTCCATGCTCTACTTAGACTACGGACGTCAGGATGGACAGTGGGTTCCAAATAAATATGGCGAAAATAAAAACCTCGAAGCCATCGAGTTTTTCAAGCATTTAAACAGTGTGATCCGAGGCCGCAAGGACGGCGCCATCATCATTGCCGAGGAATCCACCGCCTGGCCGAACGTCACCAAGAGCCCGGAGGAGGACGGTCTTGGATTTACCTTCAAATGGAACATGGGCTGGATGCACGATTTCCTCGAATACATGAAGCTCGACCCATATTTCCGCAAATTCAATCACAATAAGATGACCTTCGGCATCACCTACTGCACCAGTGAAAACTTCATTCTGGTGCTCTCGCACGACGAAGTCGTCCACCTCAAATGCTCGATGATCAACAAGATGCCGGGCGAATATGAAGACAAGTTTGCCAACCTGAAGGTCGGCTACACCTTTATGCTCGGACATCCCGGCAAAAAACTCCTCTTCATGGGACAGGATTTCGGCCAGTTCCATGAGTGGGATGAAAAAGTCGCCCTCGACTGGTATCTCACGAAAGAACCGTTCCACGCAGACCTCCAGAATTATGTAAAAGGCCTGCTGACACTCTATCACAAATATCCGGCTCTCTACCGCCTGGACGAGGACTACAACGGTTTCCAGTGGATCAATGCCAACGACGGCGACCGCAGTATTTTTAGCTTTATCCGCCGCGATGAGACTCAGAAAAAGAATCTTCTCTTCATCTGCAATTTCACCCCGGTAGACCGCGACGATTACCGCGTCGGCGTTCCGAAACGCGGCACCTACACGCTGCTGCTCGATCAGGAACACGGCTACTACAAGCGCGGCGATAAGATCAGCCATTACCGCTCCGTCAAGAGCGAATGCGACGGACAGCCATACTCCTTCGCATACCCGCTTCCGGCGTATGGAACTGCGGTGTTCCGGTTCTCATAAAATGTTTCTATGAAATCAAAAAACCTGCCGCAGACAGACTGTTTATATGGGGGATACAGTCTGCCTGCGGCAGGTTTTATTTATACGGGTTCTGACTCGTAACCCAATCTTTTCTCACTTATCCACATCTTCCGCCGTGCATCCGCACGTTATCCAGAAAACACATCCTTTATCCACGGATCGCCGCTTCTAACTGTTTCAGTGCCTTCTCCACCGTCGCCCGTGGACACGCAATATTGATGCGCTCAAAGCCCTCGCCGTCCGGTCCGAACATCGCACCGCTGTCCAGCCACAGACGCGCCTTGTCCACGATCAGATGCTCCAGCTCCTTTTCGGTCAGGTGAAGCGCCTTAAAATCCAGCCACAGAAGGTAGGTTCCCTCCGGCTCGATCAGGCGGATTTCCGGCAGATGTTCTTCCAGATATGCCTTCACAAACTTCCGGTTCTCCTCCAGGTACGCTTTCAACTGGGAAAGCCACTCTGAGCCCTCTTCGTACGCCGCCTGGCATGCCACCAGACCCATCAAGCCGACCTGGCTGTAGCCCGCCGCTGCAATCTCCTTTAAAAGCTTCTTCCGAAGTTCCGGGTTCGGCACAAAAATATTAGAAATCTGCAGTCCCGCCAGATTGAACGTTTTGGACGGCGCCGTGCAGATCAGACAGTTCTGCTCAAACTCCGCGCCCAGCTTCGCAAATACCGTGTGCGGATGTCCCTCACGGGTAAAATCGCTGTGAATCTCATCGCTGACCACGATCACGCCGTGGCGCAGGCAGATCTCGCCGACGCGCCGCAGTTCTTCCTCGCTCCAGACACGTCCAACCGGGTTGTGCGGGCTGCAAAGCAGGAACAATTTGACCTTATTTTCCACGATCTTTGCTTCCAGATCGTCAAGATCCATCGTGTAATATCCATCCGTCAGTTTCAGCGGGCTGTTGACGATCTTGCGCCCATTGTCTGTGATTACCTCCGAAAATGGATAGTATACCGGCTGCTGCAGAAGCACGCCGTCGCCTTCCTTCGTGTACGCCCGGACAGCCGCCGCCAGCGCAAAGACAACACCCGGCGTCTTCACCAGCCACTCCGGCTTTGTCTCCCAGCCAAACCGATCCCGGTACCAGCTCTGCACCGCCGCAAAATAGTCCGCTTTTCCATCGCTGTAGCCGAAAATACCGTGCTTTACCGCCTCCTCCAGACGTTCTAAAATGGCCGGAGCCGTCTGGAAATCCATATCTGCCACCCACAGCGGTAAAATATCCGCTGGTTTTCCGCGCTCGATGGCAAAATCATATTTTAAACAGTTGGTGCCGCGCCGATCCACCACTTTGTCAAAATCGTATTTCATGCTTCTTCCTCCCAATCCATCGGTCCTATCAAGGAACCGTTTCGCTCTGGCATCCTGTCATCCATACCAGATCCCACTGCCCATAAAAAATCGATGCCAAACGGAGCTATCCGTCTTTTATGCCAGCGCCTGCTCCAGATCCGCAATCAGATCATTCACATTCTCGATTCCGACGGACAGACGTAAAAATGTCTCCGTAATTCCCAGGCGCTCCCGGATCTCAACCGGCACGTCGCCATGTGTCTGCAGCATCGGATACGTAATCAGAGACTCCACGCCACCCAGACTCTCCGCGTAGGAGATGAGTTTCACGCGCTCCAGCACCTTTCTCGCCGTCTCCTCCGTATCGGTGCGGAAGGAAATCATGCTGCCGGTGCCGCGGCTCTGTTTCTTATTAATCTCGTAGCCCGGATGCTCCGGAAGTCCTACATAATAGACATCCGTTACCTTTTTCTGCTCTTTCAGCCAGTTTGCGATCTTCATCGCATTTTCCTGCTGCCGCTCCACGCGCACCGACAGGGTCTTGATGCCGCGCAGGACTAAAAATGAATCAAACGGAGAAAGTCCGCTTCCGATCGTCTTGAACAGATACCGGATCTGCTCGGCCAGCGACTTGATCGGGGTGCATAAAAAGCCTGCCAGCGTATCATTGTGGCCGCCTAAAAACTTCGTACCGCTGTGTACAACCAGATCCGCACCCTGTGCAATCGGATTCTGCAGATACGGGGACAGGAAGGTATTGTCCACAATCAGAAGCAGTCCGTGCTTCGTCGCCAGACGGCTCATCTCCGCCAGATCGGTCACCTGCATCGTCGGGTTGCTCGGTGTCTCGATGTAAAGTGCCTTCGTCTGAGCGGTGATCGCCTTCTCAACTGCCTCCACATCCGCTGTATTTACATAGGAAAATGAAAAACCGCGCTTCTTTTCCAGTGTCTCAAAAATGCGGACCGAACCGCCGTACAGATCCTCGGTACATACAAAATGACTGCCGCTCTCAAACAGCTCCATCATCAGCGAGATCGCCGCCATGCCGGATGTGCAGGCCACGGTGTCTACCGCTCCCTCCAGCGCCGAAACGGTCTTCTCCAGCTCGTCTCTGGTCGGGTTGCTCTCACGCGTATAATTATGTCCGGTCGATTCCCCGATACCCGGGTGGGCAAAGGTTGCCGTCTGGTAAATCGGCACCGAAACAGCGCCAAAGGAATGGTTTTTAGAAGTCTCCGGATCTCCGCAAATACAAGTTGTCTCTATCTGATAAGCCACAATGTCATCCTCCTGTGTATATAAACTATCCTATCATTTCACTGGCTGCCACCCTGGCAAACCAGCATTTTTGTTATTTCACACCATTTTAATTGGTTTATCAGTGATTGTAATGCGATTTTCCTACTTTGTCAATAGGAATCCCGTTCAGCCGCCATTTTCCCGGTCGTTTTCCGCCCTCAACGCAGAAACACCTATCAAGGCACAATTTTTGTTTTTTCACAGAGCCCCTTCTGTACAAATAAAAAGCGGTCAGAATGGATGATATCTTCCCACATTTCAGAAATACATCATCCATTCTGACCGCTTTTAAATAACTGTAGTTCACGATTCCATTACCAGCAGGTTTCCATTTTCATCAACTACACACCTATTCCTAGCAATTACACTTTTAATTTCCCTTGCAGACTTCCTCCAGGAAATACCGATGCACCGTCACATCCTCATTTAATTCCGGGTGAAATGCCGTCGCAAACTGTTTTCCCTGTCTGGCTGCGACTATCTTTCCATCCACGGTTGCCAGCACCTCGACTTTTTCCTGAACCGAAGCGATATACGGCGCGCGGATGAATGTCATCGGGATCGTCCCCAGACCGGCAAATTCCGCCTCCGTGTAGAAACTTCCAAGCTGACGTCCGTAGGCATTCCGAACCGCCGACACATCCATCGTCGCAAAACACGGCGTTCCGCCCTCGATCTCCTTGGCCAGAAGCAGAAGTCCCGCACACGTTCCGTATACCGGAAGTCCCGCTTCAATCTTCGCCCGAAGCGGCTCATAAAGCCCCAGCTCATCCAAGAGCTTCCGCATCGCAGTGCTCTCGCCGCCCGGCAGAATCAGTCCGTCCATCGGCCGGTCCAGATCCGGAAGCTGCCGGATCTCAAACGCCTCTGCACCCAGCTTTTGTACCATGGCGATGTGTTCCGCAAACGCACCCTGCACCGCCAGCACACCAATTTGTTTTTTCTCCATTTTACTGTCCCCGCTCTGCCATCAGAATCGCAATCTCGCTCTCATTGATTCCGACCATCGCCTCGCCCAGATCCTCGGAGATCGCGGCAAGTAATTTTGCATCCTTGTAATTCGTTACCGCCTGCACAATCGCCGACGCGCGTTTCTCCGGATTGCCCGATTTGAAGATACCAGAGCCGACAAATACGCCCTCTGCGCCCAGCTGCATCATCAGAGCTGCATCCGCCGGGGTAGCCACGCCGCCTGCTGCGAAATTGACAACCGGAAGACGTCCATTGTCATGTACATAGCGGAGCAGATGAACCGGAACCTTTAACTGTTTTGCTGCCTCAAAAAGCTCATCCTCGCGCAGGTTCTGAACCCGGCGAATCTCCGAATTCATCGCACGCATATGGCGGACGGCCTGTACGACATCGCCCGTTCCCGGCTCGCCCTTGGTACGAATCATGGAAGCACCTTCCTCGATCCGGCGCAGCGCCTCGCCTAAGTCTCTCGCGCCGCAGACAAACGGAACCTTGAACTGGGTCTTGTCGATGTGGTATACATCATCCGCCGGAGATAATACCTCGCTCTCATCGATGTAATCAATCTCGATCGCTTCCAGAATCTGTGCTTCCACAAAATGGCCGATCCGGCACTTCGCCATAACCGGAATCGAAACCGCCTCCTGAATGCCCCGGATCATCTTCGGGTCACTCATACGGGACACACCGCCCGCAGCCCGGATATCTGCCGGAATCCGCTCCAGCGCCATAACCGCACACGCGCCGGCCGCCTCCGCGATCTTCGCCTGCTCCGGGGTTGTGACATCCATGATAACGCCGCCCTTTAACATCTGTGCCAGCTGTTTATTCAGTTCATAACGATTCTCTGCCATTTTCATTCCTCCTGTGGTTGAATATGATTTTTCTTTGTAAGCCAAGCGTTCTTACGACCTTTGTAATCAATGCAGAATCCACTGAAGCATTCACACATATGTGCCCATTTTGCCTTTATATTTCACCTTGTGCAAATCAATTCACTGACATTCTGTATTTTTACATTCATTTTCGCATCAACTTAGTAGGAATTATAGCAAAAACTGTACCGATTAAAATATACACTTTTAAATATTTTAACCGGTACAGTTTTGTTCTTTTCTTAAATTTTATTCTATTTTTCTTTTATTTACACAAACGGAAACGCCCCGTCATTCCACCAAAGCCACTCCGCCTACCCATTTTTCAGGTTCAGTTTACATCTACTCTTCTTCCGCTTCCAACAGCGCCTGGTACACATCCCGCTTCGAAATCCCGCGGTCTTTCGCCACCAGCTTCATCGCTTCCTTGCGGCTGTTTCCCTGTGATTCATAATATTCCATATGTTCTTCCAGGGACATCTGCTGCCAGCGCGCCTGATCCTCCGCCTCGATCTCCTGGACGGATTTGCCCTCGATGACGATCACGCACTCGCCCTTCGGCTCATTTTCCGTATAATACGCCACCGCCTGCGAAAGCGTCGTCCGAAACGCCGTCTCATACTTCTTCGTCAGCTCCCGGCAGATGGACGCCTTTCTGTCTCCCAGTGCCTCATAAAGCTCTGTAAGCGTCCTCAAAAGGTGGTGCGGTGCTTCGTAAAGCACAATCGTGCGCGTCTCGCTCTGAAGCTCCGCAAGCACCCGCTGGTGCTCTTTCTTGTCCGTCGGAAGAAATGCTTCAAAACAGAACCGTCTCGTCGGAAGCCCCGAGATAATGAGCGCCGTCACACACGCCGCCGGTCCCGGAAGCGCAGTCACCTTGATTCCCGCCTCACAGCACTGGCGCACCAGCTCCTCGCCCGGATCGGAGATACCCGGCGTCCCCGCATCCGTGATGCAGGCAATATTCATGCCCGATTTCAGCTTTTCCACCAGCACGCGCGCCTTCTCGACCTTATTGTACTCATGGTAGCTCGTCATCGGCGTATGAATGTCAAAATGATTCAGAAGCTTAATACTGTGCCGCGTGTCCTCCGCCGCGATCAGATCCACCTGCTTTAACGTCTCCAGCACCCGGAAAGTGATATCATCCAGATTGCCGATCGGCGTGGCACACAAATATAATGTTCCTTCCATCGTTCTCCTTAATATCCGTAAATATCATAAATCTCATCCGTATACACGCCCGGCTCTTTGTACACGATGATCGGCTTTTCCACCGTCATCAGAGCGCCGCCGCCGCGTACCGCCTCGATGAGAACCATATTTGCCTCTTTATCTACAAACGGATGGACAAATTTCATCCGCTTCGGCTCCAGCTTCTGCCCTTTCATCGCCATCAGAATCTCGATGAGCCGTCTCGGGCGGTGCACCATATAGAGCCGCCCGCCCGGCCTGAGCGCCGAAGCCGCCGCGTGCACGACATCCTCCAGATTGCAGAGAACCTCATGACGGGCGATCGCCTTGGGAAGATCCGGATTTTTCAGCCCGTGGCTGTCGTTCATGTACGGCGGGTTCGTCGTCACCACATCAAACGATGCCTTCTCAAACAGCGTCGGAACCTCCTTGATATCGCCCTGTACGATCGAAACCTTCTCTTCCAGCCCGTTGAGCGCCACGCTCCGGGAGGCCATCTCCGCCATCTCCGCCTGAATCTCCAGCCCCGTAAAATGGCTTCCCCCCGTCTTGGCCTCCAGAAGAATCGGGATAATGCCGGTTCCCGTTCCCAGATCAAGCGCCCGTTCGCCCGGTTTTACCGATGCAAACCCAGACAAAAGCACCGCATCCATGCCAAAACAGAAGCCGTTTGTCTTCTGGATAATCCGGTATCCGTTCCGCTGCAATTCATCGATCCGCTCGTCCTCTTTAATTATCATCCAGCTTCGACTTTCCTTCCTTTTTCTCCAATGCTTCCAGCGCTTTCAGCTCCGCATCATTGACATTTCCCTTGTCACGGCGGCGTTTTGGCTTAAATTTAAGCTGATCCACGCGGTATTCACGGATCTCCTTCTCGTCACGTCCCACCGTGACAACTACCTTGACCAGCTGGCGCAGGACGCTGACGCTGTGAACCTCACCTTTCAGCCCGTCATCCGTTGTGACATAATCACCGACACTCGGAAGGTGGCTGTTCAGATCCTCGTATGTCTCTTCCTCGTATTTCAGACAGCACATCAGACGGCCGCACACGCCGGAAATCTTCGTCGGATTTAAGGAGAGGTTCTGCTCCTTCGCCATCTTGATCGAAACCGGAATAAATTCCGATAAATACGAATGACAGCAGAGCGGACGGCCGCAGATGCCGACGCCGCCTAAAATCTTCGTCTCATCCCGGACGCCGATCTGGCGCAGCTCGATCCGCGTCTTGAAGACCGCCGCCAGATCCTTGACAAGCTCACGGAAATCGATTCTTCCATCCGCCGTAAAATAAAACAGCAGCTTATTGTTGTCAAACGTGTATTCCGCGTCGATCAGCTTCATCTGCAGTTCATGCTTGCGGATCTTCTCCTGGCAGATCTGGAACGCCTCATGCTCTTTTTCCTTATTCTTCCGCTCCAGCTCCTCATCATTCTTGGTCGCCATGCGGATGACTGATTTTAACGGCTGGATCACCTTCTTCTCATCCACCTCGCGTACGCCAAGAACTACCTCTCCGAACTCGATTCCGCGGGCGGTCTCCACGATCACGTGATCGCCCATCTTGATCTCCATCTGCGCCGGATCGAAGTAATATACCTTTCCGGCCTTGCGGAACCGGACTCCGATTACCTTTATCATAAATTTAATTCTCCTTCATCGTCAAAAGCATCAGCTCCAGCGCCAAATCCGTGTTGACGTTGGCATTCAGCCGGACTTTTGCCTTCTCAATCGCACTCAATATCTCTTCCAGTCCCTCGTAGGAACTCTTCTGACAACAGCTGCTGACCGCCGAATACTCATCCTTAAAGATCAGGGAATTCATATCCTTCGTGACCTTAAACATCAGAATATCCCGGTACCAGAGCTGCATGAAATCCAGGCATTCATACAGATCTAGATTGTCCTCCTGCAGCTTGCGGATATAGTCCAGAAGCATCGGAATATCCATATCTTTGATATTTTTAAGCAGCGTCAGCACCTCGCGGTACAAAAGTGCAAACTCCTCCGAAGAGGCGAGATGAATCGCTTTTCCTAAATTTCCTCTCGCAAACGCCGCATAAATATCCGCCTGGCTTTCCGAAACGCCCAGCTTCTCCGTCAGGTAACCGCTGACCATCGAATCCTTGAGCGGGCGAAGCTTGAGCTGGATGCAGCGCGACAGGATCGTCGGCAGAAATGCTTCCGGATTCGTCGTGATGAGAACCAGCACCGCATACGCCGGCGGCTCCTCGATCGTCTTTAAGAGGGCATTCTGTGCCTGAACCGTCATCTTCTCCGCCTCATCGACCAGATAGATCTTATAAGGGCTGCTGTACGGGCGGATCGAAACCGTGTCATTGATCTGGATTCGGACATCATCAACGCCGATGCTCGCCGGTTTCTCATGCGTTACCCAGATCACATCCGGGTGGTTGCCCGACAAAAACTGCTTACAGGAATGGCATTCCATGCACGGCTCCGTTCCATGTTTCTCGCACAAAAGCGTCATGGCAAATGCCTTCGCGATCGTCTTGCGTCCCATTCCTTCCTCGCCCGACAATATGTAGGCATGTGAAACTCTCTGATACTCGATCGCCTTCTGAAGGTGCTCTTTTATCTTCTCATGTCCAATAATATCGTGAAAACCTGCCATCTGGATGCTCCTTTCAGGGCCAAATTTAGACTCTGGATTTTGATTTCAAAATCAGTCCAACCATATGGATCCGCTAGGATCCCTTCTATGCGCCCTTCTTTTATTATTTGTAATTATCATGTCCAGAAGAAATCTTCCCTGCTCATTACCTGGCACAGATTTTTATACTCTTCTGTATATTTGCCACTTTTCGTAGACCAATTGTAGCATATCTATCGTCTTAGTATAACACAAGATTTACCCCCTGCCTAGTGGATGAAAATCTGCTTTTGTATCTCCCTTACCAACGCATCCACGCACGCTTCCAGCTCGCGGTTCTCAAACCGGTTTTCCGGCCGGATTCCGCATTTTTCCATATTTTCAGCGCTGAAATCCGCCTCATCCGCCAGAAAACGGCGGCACAGCTCCGCATACTTTGGCTTGGCCTGCTGCCGTTCCCGGTTAAGCGCCCGCTGAAGACGTTCGCCGTCCTCCACTTCAATATAGAGCGGTACCAGCGCCTTAGCGCCGAAATAATTCCGCGTCCCCTCATACGATTCCAGGGTCCCAATCATGAAATAATCATGCGCCCCCAGATCGATCTGCCCGTCGTCCACCGTCGCATAACTCCACGGCCCATAAACCGTCTGATACGTCCTCTTTTCAATGACCTTTCCCTGTTTTTCAAGTTCCGAAAGCTTCTGTCCGGTCACGAAATGATACTCCACGCCTTCCTGCTCGCCCGCCCGGATCGGCCGGGTCGTATACGGCACCACCGTCCGGATCTGCGGCAGCCGCTCCCTCAATATTTTATAGATCGTGTCCTTCCCGGACGCGCTCTTTCCCATCACGTAAAATATATGTCCCATCTTCCTATTATGCCTTTCCAGCCAATATGTTCACATGCTTTCCATCGTATACATGAATCCGAGTTTCTCTATCGTTCTTATGGCAAATATGCGAATTTCATTTATCGGATATTCGCTAAATAGCAACCTCTATCCACAAATATTTTCATGGATTTCTGAATCTTCTAAACCGTAACCTCTATCCACAGTTTCGATACATCCGCATTTTTTTCACAGATTCCTTCCACCGTGAGTCCCAGCTTCCAAGCCTCACAGATCCGCAAGATCTCCCTCTCTCCAATCCGCTCTCCCGGCATCAGCATCGGCACCCCCGGCGGATAGATGGTCACGCAGGTCCGCGCCGTCCTCCCCTCCGCCTCCTCAAGCGGCACCAGCACGCCGTCCCCGTGCCATGCCTGCCACGGAAGGCACATTTTCTGCGGATGCTGCGGATCGTTTTCTGAATCATTTTCTTGGTTTGGTTTCTGATTCGATTGTGCTCCCGAACGCTTCTCCACTCGCGCATCCAACTCCAAAAATGCCCGCTCCAGACGCGAAAATCCTTCCTCCGTATCCATAAACGAAGTCATAAGGAGCACATACCGCCCGCTCGACATCTCCGCCTCCAGATGATGCTCTGCCCGCAGAATCTCCGCCAGCCTGCTTCCCGTCATAGAATCTGGAAACAGCACCAGTTTCGACGGATCGTATCCATACACGCCCGCCCTACCGCAGATTTCCTCCGTCAGCAGCCGGAAATGCTTCAATCTTGCCAATCTCTCCCGGATTTCCCGCAATCGCACGCCGTAGCGCGCCATCTCCCCGGCTCCCTGTTCCTCCATATACCGGACACAGTTCTCCATCGACGCAATCAGGATATACGACGGGCTGGAACTCTGGTAAACCGATAAATACTGTTCCACCTTCTTCGCATCCAAAATCTGGCTTTTCAGATGCAGGATCGCCGTCTGTGTCAGCGACGGAAGCGTCTTGTGAAGGCTCTGAATTACCAAATCTGCGCCCTCCTGCAGCGCCCCGTCTGGGAAATAGCTTCCATCTCCAAACGGCAGATGTGCGCCGTGCGCCTCATCCACGATCAGCGCCGCCCCATGGCGGTGCGCTGCCTCTGCGATTCCCCGGATGTCCGATACAATCCCCTCATAGGTCGGGGAGGTCACAAACACCGCCCGAATGTCCGGATGCCTCAAAAGCGCTTTTTCCACCTGCTCCGGCCGGATCCCGCCCGGAATCTGAAACTCCGGCACTTCCTCCGGGTACAGATACACCGGTTCCAGTTGATTTAAAACCACCGCGTGGTACGCCGATTTGTGTGAATTTCGGGCCATGAGAATCTTCCCGCCCGGTTTCACCGCTGCCGCGATCGCCGTCAAAATCCCGCACGTACTTCCATTGACCAGATACCAGCTCCGATCCGACCTGTACACTGCCGCCGCTGATTCCATCGACTCCTTCAATATATCTTCCGCATGATGCAGGTTGTCAAATCCATCAATCTCTGTGATATCCACTGAAAATGGATTTGGAAACGAAGTTATCCCCATCCGTACCTGCCGTTTGTGACCCGGCATGTGGAAAGGATAGGCGTCCGACGCCGCATAGGTGGATAATCGCTCTAACAGCGGCATTTCCGGACGCATCGTGATTGTTTCCGACCGCATTTCCCTGTCTTTATTCACTTTTTCTTTTTCCGTCTGTTTCTCTCTTTTTTCGTTCATATCTTATCTTTTATTTCTATCCGCTGCACCGCATCCAAGGACCATTCCATCTGCCTGAAAGCAGCTTTTTTTAATTTTTTTCAAACTTGCAAATGCCACTTAATCAAATATTTCTCCCATAAATGAGCACATTTGAAAAACTGCACAATCAAATCCATTATATACGGACACGAAGACCATTAAGCAAAACCCTCATAAAAAACATCTACCGCAGCACTTGATCGCCATCCTTGACACAAAGATTTTTCTTCACGCCCAGTGTTACCATCCATCCACGGACAATCGGCGTCTTATACGTACCGGCGCCCGCGACGCCATCCTGTACATTATCCCAGAGCCAGTCCGGGGTCGGCCATAAGCAGACTTCCGGTTGGATTGCCTGATACAGATCCTCTTCCACGCCTCTCTGTCCGTGGTGTGCCATCTGAAGCACATCCGATTTCAACTCCTCCGGTGTGTGACTGGCAAGAAAATCTTCCCCAGCCTGCCATCCCATATCGCCCAAAAACAGGATCCGTTTTCCGCCCATCTCCACACGATACGCAACCGAACTATTATTGAAACTATTTTCTGTGCAGGCAAATGGCTCGTTCATCACCGTGATCTCCGCGCCCGCAACTGAAATCCTCTGCCCTCTTGTCAATGTGTCGCATTTTTGAGCCTCCGGCAGTTTTGCAAGCGCTTCCGTAACCTGATCGTAACACTCTAAGTCAGATTCCCGTCTTTCCACCTGCTCCTGACCCAAAAACTCTTTATCCAAAAATGAATAATACACCTTATCGATCGAGATCGGCATCGGATCCATGTTCAAGATCTCTGTGATCGCCCCCACATGATCGCTGTGCGGATGGGTCAAAAGCCATGCATCCACATGACCACCCAACTCCTGAATCACCTCTGCCAGATGCGACGCATCGATATCGCGTCCGCCATCTACCACAATCACCGCGCCCTCCTTCGTCTTCATAACGCAGGAAAGATTCTGCCAGATATCTGTACACGCTAACAGTCGCAGTTCAGCCCCGTCCAGATACGGCTCTTCCACGCCCGGTTCAGCCGCCTCCGCCGCTGCCAGCGCCGCCATTTCTGCCGCCGACTGCTGTTCGCCCAGATGATCTAAATCCACCGGCTGATCTGGATTTTCTCCGTTTTCTTCCAGAATCGCCTCGCTCTCTGAAACATCCTCTACCGCTGCCGTCCCGTCCGTCTCTGGATACGTTGTGATCAGATGGCTGCATCCGCTGAGCGATAAAAGGAAAGTCATTCCAAGTGCTGCCGCTGTATATGAATATTTACGATGTTTTTGTTTCATCTTCATCTCATTTCGCTCCATTTTTTTAGATTTTTATATTCTTATATCCCTACTATATCTCTATTTTTCTTCTCTTTTTATTTTCTATTTGCTTCCGTTTTCATTCCATTATAACAGCCGTCCCATATGAAAACAAGAAATTCTGCATACGAAAAAGCCGCCACACTGTCTCCAGCGTGACGGCTTCTCATTTCATGAGGCATCGGGGATTCGAACCCCGGACAACTTGATTAAAAGTCAAGTGCTCTACCGACTGAGCTAATACCCCATATGCCCAGAACCGGAATCGAACCAGTGACACGAGGATTTTCAGTCCTCTGCTCTACCAACTGAGCTATCTGGGCATGGCTATTTGTTTTATGCAATGATAAAAAGTTTGCTTGTCGCTTCTTTTTAGTCCGAAGTGCTCAGCTCAAAAACTTCGTTTTTTCGCTTACGGCATTCGCCGTATGTTCTTCAAAATCTATCCGTCAAAGAATATGCAAGCATATTTTTGACTCCTAAATTTTGAAGACCGCACTTCTCATTGGCATAAAAAAATTGCGGGGGCAGGATTTGAACCAGCGACCTTCGGGTTATGAGCCCGACGAGCTTCCCGACTGCTCCACCCCGCGCTAATTCTTACTCTTTTATTATATACAATTTCTGGAAAAATACAACCATTATTGTAAAAATAATGGATGGAGGTGGATTCGAACCACCGAAGCGAGACGCAACAGATTTACAGTCTGCCCCCTTTGGCCACTCGGGAACCCATCCATTTAAAAAAGCCGATGATCGGACTCGAACCGATAACCTGCTGATTACACATCAGCTGCTCTGCCAATTGAGCCACATCGGCATAAAACTTTGGAACAATGGGGCCTACAGGGCTCGAACCTGTGACCCTCTGCTTGTAAGGCAGATGCTCTCCCAGCTGAGCTAAGACCCCATCTACGA
>JBNMLY010000002.1:0-77188 GCA_050875065.1 Otoolea sp.
CAGCGGCTCTAAGCCACCCTGTGTTACCCATGCTACCTCCGGTGCAAAACCTTCTACGTGATCTTTCTCTTTTTCCAGAAGACTCTCCGGAATAAACATCGGCAGATATACGTTCTCTACGCCAGTTGCCTTAAAACGTTTGTCCAGCTCATTGCGGATATTTTCCCAGATCGCATATCCAGCCGGTTTGATGATCATGCAGCCCTTTACGCTGGAGTAATCAGAAAGCTCTGCTTTCTTTACAATGTCCGTATACCACTGCGCGAAATCTTCATCCATCGATGTGATGGCTTCTACCATCTTCTTGTCCTTTGCCATGTTATTTCTCCTTAATAAAAAATATTTTATAAAATCAAATCCGGCTTGCCGGATTTTGGCGCCGAGGCGCGGCTGCCATCGCAGCCATATTCCTCGAATGCTCTTTCCTATGAAATAAAAAGCCATCCGATCCCTGCTGATCGCTGCGATCAAAGGGACCGAATGGCTTAACTTCGGCGGTACCACCCTGCTTAACCAGAATCTCATTCCGGTTCACTTACCTTCCGTTAACGCCGGAAATACGTTGCATTTTCATGCACAGCTCCAGGGCCGGTTCAACTTTCAGGGACACAAAAGCCTCGCACCATACGGCTTTCTCTCTGGACGTGTGTCAAAGTCTACTAATTCCTCTCTTCGCCTGTTTTGCTTCTTATTGTTTAATGGTCTAACATCAAACGCCGGATTGCTTCCGCGACATTCATAAAATCGGCCGCGTAAATCCTAACAGTATTATGATTTTACGCCAATCGGGCGGGTTTGTCAAGGCTGGAACGCGCCCTTGCACTGCCTGTGAAGCAGCCCCTACTCCAACATCCTACAAAGCGAAATCAGACTTTGTCAATTCTTCGTATTTTTACTCGGTCGCCACTGACTCGGTTGTGACCGAGTAAAAATTGACATTCCCACACATTTTTATTATACTAACCGTATCATCTCATCCGATTGGAGGAATTAAGTATGTTTTATGGCAGAGAAACAGAACGGAAAAAATTAAACCGGATGTTTCATACAGACGGACAAATGATTTCCCTGATTTACGGAAGAAGACGGATCGGAAAAAGTGAGCTAATCAAACAAGCATTGAAAGAATCCGAGCTGAAAAGCATTTATTATGAATGCAAGCAGACAACCGAACTGAATAATGTAAACAGCCTGGCTGAACTAATCGGTGAATCATTTGATTTCCCAACACCTGCATTCGAAAGTATGGAACGCCTGCTGCATTTTTTATTTAAGAAATCAGAACAGACGCCTCTGATTCTTGTTTTGGACGAGTATCCCTATCTGCGTGAAAACACGAAGGGACTTGACAGTATTCTTCAATCTGTCATCGACGGTTACAAAGACAGTTCGAATATAAAATTAATTATCTGCGGCTCCTATGTTGACACGATGAAAGCCCTGCTGGCCAAGCAAAATCCTCTGTATGGCAGAGTGGATCTTACCATCCGCCTGGAGCCAATGGATTACTATGAATCTGCACTGTTTTATTCTGATTTTTCTGCCGAAGATAAAGTGCGGCTCTTCAGCGTGTTCGGCGGTATCCCCTATTATAACCGCTTGATCGACAACCACAAAAGTGTGCGTGAAAATGTGATTGACCTCATCGCTTCCCCCGGAGCCCGCCTGGAAAACGAAGTTTCCATGTATCTGAATTCGGAAATTTCTAAAATCACGAATGCAAATGAGGTGTTTGAGGCACTCGCAAAAGGATTTTCCCGATATAAAGACATTCTGGACCAGTCAAATGTTTCAAGTGGACCGGCTCTGGTGGACATTCTCGACAAACTCATGCGAATGGACGTCGTCGCCAAAGAAGCCCCTATCAACGATGAAAACAACCGGAAAAAAGCCGGATATTTTATTTCCGACAATCTGTCTTTATTTTATTACAAATATATTTTCCGGAACATCTCCCGCATGAATATCATGGATCCGGACGTTTTTTATGATAAATATATTGCCGACGATTTCGAAAGCAAGTATGTTCCCAAAATTTTCGAAAACATTTGCAAGCAGTATCTCATCCGAAGAAATCGGAAAGGTTTGATGGATCCCGTTTTTGAAAAAATCGGGAAATATTATTATGATGATCCGGTTGAACGAAAAAATGGAGAATTTGATATTGTTACACTCGACGAGCGCGGCTATATTTTTTATGAAGCGAAATTCAGAAAGGAGCCAGTCACTGAACGTATGATTCAGAATGAAATCCGCCAGGTAGAACAAACCCGTTTGGATTGTTATAAATATGGATTCTTTTCCCGATCCGGTTTTCTCTGCGAGGAAGCAGAAAATCGCACCTTAATTCAATTAGATGAATTATATGTTTAAAATGTTTAAGAGAAATCTCTAACCTGAATATAAAACGGACAGCCATCCTGCGCGACCTCCAACCATTCGATTTTTACTTCTAACTTTGAGGAGAGCGCCTTATCCATTCAAGCTGTCCATTTTATATTCCTTATTTTTCTAAAAGAGCCAAATTCACAACGTAAAATAATGTATTTTTTACTCGGTCATTGCTGACTCGGTTGCGTCCGAGTAAAAACCAACATATCTACTCCAAATTGCATCTTCCCTATTTTGACAAAATATCCTTCCGGTACATCTCTGCCAGCGACCGCAGGATCTTCGCCGTCATCCCCCAGATGATTCCTTCCTCGCGCCGGTAAAAATAGACATCGTAATGCCCGCGCCGCCAGTGGTAATCGCGTCCGCCCGGTACATCTTCAAATGGGAATGTCTCTTCCGGCACAGTCACAAGCTCCGTCTCGTAGCGCTCCGGCTCATGTTCCGCAAACCAACGGAGGGGAACGGAAAAGGTGTGATCGACCTCCGCCTCGGAATACGACCAGCGGTAGCCCTGCAGCGCCCCTAAAAAGGGCGAAATTTCCATCGCCCCGGGTGCTTCCAGCACATCTAACGGTGCGATGACGCGGATCTGGCTGCGGTTTATCAAAAGTTCTTCCATCGTCTCACGAACCGCCGCCTGCTTCGGCGTCTCGCCCTGCTCAACGGCCCCGCCCGGAAAACAGATCTCGCCCGGTTGTGTTTTTAAGCTTCCCGCGCGCACCTCAAAGACCACGTGGTACTCCCCGCCTTTCTGAATCAGCGGCACCAGTACCGCCGCCCGGCGGATCTTCTCATTCTCCAGCCGTCCGGCTCTCCGGCTGGCCCAGATGCGGCTCATCTGCGCCAGCTCTCCGCCCTGAGTCTCTTCTAAGAATGCCTCGACACACCGGTTAAATGCGTCCGGCTTCTCCGCCGCAATAAAATGGTTTCCCTCCAAAATCCGAAGTCTCGCATTGGGGAGAGAACGAGCAATCCGGCGCGTGTGGCGTTCGCGTATCATGTCATCGCTTCCTGCCACCACAAGGGCAGGCATTTTTAAGCGGCGAAGCAGTTCGGGACGGATCCAGGGTTCATACAGCATTAAAGATAGAAGCTCTTTTTTGTGTATATTCGCCTCCCGAGCATTTCCTCTCTTTTCACGGCTTTTTTCTCCCTGCCAGTTCCTTCTCTGCTGTTTATTCAGTCCCTTCTGCTCATTCAATTTTTTATCATCTTTTGAAAATTGCTTTTCTGTCCGCATTTTCCCTGCTGCCATCTGCATTTTTTCTCGTACCTGCCCGATGCCGATTTTCTGCATCCAGAGTTTCCCCGCAACGCCCATGTACTCCCACGCCACCTCCGCCAGCACGGACATCTTCATGCCAAATGGGTTTAAGTTCGCCCCGTTTAAAATCAGCCGATCCACGTATCCCGGATATTTCAGTGCAAAAATCAGCGCAATATTGCCGCCATCGCTGAATCCCAACAAAATGATCCGTCTGAGCCCCCGGCGGTCGAGAAATTTTTTCAAATCTTCGGCAAAGCGTTCCAGGGTGAATGCCCCCTGACCACGCGGCGATCGGCCGTGTCCGCGGGTGTCCACCGCGATCACATGGTATTTTGACTCGAAAAAGGACATCTGGTCCACAAAGTAGGAGCTGTCCTCGCCATTTCCGTGAAGCAGCACTATCGGCTGTCCGGAACCTGATTCTTTTGTATATAAATTCACGTTTGTTCCTCCACATTAAATTAATATATGAAAACTTACTTTGGCTTAACATCCATCTATCTTCCAGCAGCTCTTTCTCTGCTGTTTTTGGGAACTTTTATGCATTTTTAATTCCTTATCTATTATATACGATCCTCTTGTCTCCCGACAATTCTAAAAAATCCTTTCATCTCCTTAAATTTCCACATTTAAAAGCAATTTCAGATCGTCCATCCACCGTTGCCCCGCCTTTTTCCTCTATTGCCCTCTAAAAGTACCTGCCTATGAACAGCCGCTCCTTCGTCCTCATCCCCATACTCCTCTACAAAGTCCTTGATAATCAACAGCCCGATTGGCCCCAGCAGAAATCCGAACAGGCCGAACAGCTGCAAACCCGCATAGATGGCCGCCAACGTCTCCAGCGGTGATAAACCCATTTTCTTTCCCATGAGATGCGCTTCCGTGAACTCCCGCAGAAAATAGCAGAGCAGATACAGCCCGAATAGAATCAACGCATGTCCCCATTCCCGCTTAAATAAAAGAAAAATACTCCACGGCACCAGCGCTGTCCCCGTGCCGAAGATCGGCAGGGCATCCAGAACACCGATTCCGATTCCGCCCAGAATATAATATGGATTTCCAATTATCAAAAGGCCCAGAACGGAAAGTGTGGACGTCATCAGAAAAATAACCAGCTGTGTTTTCAGCCACGCGCTTCCCGTCACGGCCAGCCGCCTGCCAAGCAGGAAAAATTCGCGGTGAAACATCGAATCAAACCGCCTCCGGCGCAGCTCATCCATCTCCTGTAAGCTCAAAATCGAGGCGATAAAAAATAAAACAATTACCACGACCGCGCGCACGATCCCCGCCGCAGCCGGAACCGATTTTTGAAGGAGCTGCGGCAGCAGGATTTCCCTGACCTGTCCGCCGCCTTGCAAGCCTGTCCCACGAAAAAGCTGTCCCAGTTTTCCCGCAGGTAAGTGAAGAAACCGTTCCGCCGACTGCTCAAGTTGCCCTCCGAGCAGTGACAATTCCTCCATCCGCCCCGGAAGCTCTTCTGAAAAGCGTTCCAGCTCCTCCATAAAGCGCCGTCCTCCTGCTGCCAGCAACGCAGCCAGCAGTATACACAGCAAAATCAGCTCCACGCCCCCGATCACACCGATAGGAATGCCGATGGTGCGCCTGCGGAAGGAGATTCGCAGCCGTTTTTCAAGAAAAGCCGCAGATGGGCGAAGAAAGAGCGCCATCAGATACGCCGCCAGAAATGGGAATATAAGCGGCAGCAGATACCGGAAACTGAAATACACGCCCGCCGTGACCGCTGCTGTGAGAAATGCTTTTTTCTGCTTTCTGCTGAGTGCCATTCTCTGTTTCCACCTTCCCGAGTTTTTCTTTCTGCCATGTTTCTGTATTTCCACAACCATCCATTCAAACATACACCTTTTCCTTAACCAGCATTCCCTTTTTTCCGGATGTATGGCAATGAAAAACCACAGGAAACCGGCGTCAGCTCTCGCTCGTTCCGGCTCCTGCGGCCTCTTTTGTAAGCCCTCTTTAGTCGCTTCGGGGCTTACCCATGGACTTTGCCCATTTATGATTCGTACTTCCTTTGTACACGCTTTAGTATGGGCGGGGTGGAAAAAAATATACATCGAAAAGATGACGTTCCGGACCGATTTTCTTGAAATTTCATTTGAAGGAGTCGGAGTCGAAGGTTCCTGCCCGGCAGAAAAGGACAATATCGGCTGCTATTTTATCGCCAAAGAAACCACCCTGCGGCGCCCTGAAACAATTAACAGCAATAAAGAATTTTGTGATTGTGCATTCCGGTGGAAATTTACTGAGAATGACACACACGGCGTCAGCATTGGAAAGACACTCCCAGCCATTCCGACGGAGGCTAAAACGGTCTATCCAAAGAAAGCGTTTACCGTGGAAAATGCGGCATCCATTCCTTGTGAACAGGTGTTGGGGACGTATAAAGTCGTGTTTGAGCGGTAGTTTTTTACAATTCCGGCAGAGATATATCCACGCATTTCTGCATTTTCTTTTTAAATTCTCACCCTTGATCTTTTATTTTTTTGAGTTATAATCGGTATATACCGGAAATAAAGGAGGAATATCTATGCCGCGTCCACCGCGATGCCGCCGAATCTGCAGCGAACCACCGATTGATTGTTTCTGCCCCAGAGAGAGCAAAGGCGGGGAACCGATCCGGCTGACACTGGACGAATATGAAGTTATCCGCTTGGTCGATTTAGAGAAGCAGACACACGAGCAGTGCGCCGCCCAGATGGACATTTCCCGTTCGACGGTACAGGAAATCTACGAAAGCGCCCGCACGAAGCTGGCTGCCTGCCTTGTCTACGGAAAGCCGCTCCGCATCACTGGCGGCAATTACCGTATCTGCGCCGGTCAGGAACAATATCGATGCGGCAGCTGCTGCCGGATGCAGAAATCAGACACCACCTCAGACAACTATACACAAAAAGGAGAATCTAGTATGAAACTTGCAGTTACCTATGAAAATGGACAAATTTTTCAGCATTTTGGACACACCGAACAGTTTAAAATCTATGAAGTGGCTGACGGAAAAATCGTCAGCGAAGAAGTGGTCGATACGAACGGTAGCGGTCACGGCGCATTAGCTGGTTTCCTCATGCAGCATGGGGTCGAGGCACTGATCTGCGGCGGCATCGGCGGCGGAGCACAGGCAGCTCTGGCAGAGGCCGGCATCAAGCTCTACGGTGGCGTCAGCGGTGAGGCCGATGCAGCGGTACATGCCCTGTTAGCCGGAAATCTCGGATTCAATCCAGATGTTCAGTGCAGCCACCATAACCAGGAACACGGAGATGGCGGCCACACCTGCGGCAGCCACGGCTGTGGAAACCATGGCTGTCACTCATAAAGAGTTTCTCATGCAGCTTTATACTTACTGCTCACTTCGCTTACAGCGTAAATCGCGGTTTTGTGGAAAATTCCATCCGTTTTCCTGTCACCGGATGAAGAAAGGATAAACGGACGGCACACAGCGCCAGCGGCTCGCGGCGGGCATGTCCCACGGAGGCAGCCGCTGGTGCGCCATACTTAGTATCTCCCACCAGCGGCGTCCCGTGTGCGGCAAACTGCACGCGGATCTGATGATGGCGTCCGGTATGGAGATGAATCTCCACCAGGGAACGCACTGCACCGTCTCCCTGTTCTTTTTCTTCTAATATCTGGTAGTCCAGTTCCGCCCGCTTCGCACCGGCAGCCGACTTATCCACAATCCGGCTGGTGTTCGTTTTCCCGTCTTTCAACAGATAATCCACGTACTTACCCACATTATCCACAGGTTTTCCACATACTACCGCCTGATAGATTTTCTCCAGTTTTCCGTCCTGTACCTGACGGCTCAAGTGTGCTGCCGCCTTCTGGTTTTTGGCGTACACCATCACACCGCGCACCGGCTTATCCAGGCGGTGGATAACTCCGACATACGGATCCACCGGGGCTGTGGACGCTTTTGGGGATAACCCGGTGGATAACTTTTTCGCTTCCTGCGCCTTCCGGTGGAGATAATTTTTGATCTCACTGACCATATCCGGCTCCAGGCGTCTCGATGTCTGCGACTCAATTCCGGCTGGTTTAAGCACAACCAGGATGTCTTTATCTTCGTATAAAATTTCTAACATAACTGATTTCCTCTCTGCTTCATTCATGAACTCCCGAGCATTTTAACTTCTCAAATCACCCATGGGCTTTTTTCTTCCACTTCTAACTTTAAAAATTTATATGTAAACAATCACATATATTTACTGCATCGCTCGCACTAAACTCAAAAACACTTCGTTAAGTTCTCATATTATATCATAAGTACTAAATTCAGCTTTCGCCTTTGGCTCGGCTTCATTAAGTGCTTAGATATGACTCGCACTAAGTTCGAAAATACCTCACTAAGTGCTCATATTATAACATATCCCTTTCCCCTCTTGCATATTTTTCGGAAAAGATGTATAGTATATAAAAACATTCTATGTAGTTTTAATTACTACATAGAATGTTTATAATTACTCTATCAATATTACAGCAAAGGAGGTTATCCTATGATTTCCAATCAAACATATATATCTAACACAACGGAACTCGTTGAAACAAAACACCATAAATTCCATGTAAAGGATCCCGGAAGCGCGCTGACGCATTTTATCGCAATGATCGGCGCGGTGATCGCGGCGGTTCCACTGCTTCACAAGGCGGCCGGGGAGGCGGATTCGCGCCATCTCGCGGCGCTGGCCGTGTTTATCGTCAGCATGATTTTGCTCTATGCCGCCAGCACGACCTACCACACCTTTAATATTTCCGAACACGTCAATAAAATCCTGCGTAAGATCGACCACATGATGATTTTCATCCTGATCGCCGGCACTTACACACCGGTCTGCCTGATCGTCCTTGGAAATCATGCCGGTTACCGGCTTCTGGCGCTCGTCTGGGGCATCGCGATTGCCGGAATCCTCGTCAACGCACTCTGGATCAACTGCCCGAAGTGGTTTTCCTCGCTGGTATACATCGCGATGGGCTGGATCTGCGTGCTGGCGTTCCGTCAGATCGTACTTGCACTCCCGAAAAGCGCGTTCCTCTGGCTGCTGACCGGCGGACTCATCTACACGGCGGGCGGCGTGATTTACGCACTGAAACTGCCGATTTTCAATGCCAAGCATAAAAATTTCGGTTCGCACGAGATTTTCCATCTGTTTGTCATGGGCGGAAGTCTCTGCCATTATGTGATGATGTACGCATTTGTGGCGTAATGACGAAGTAGCCATTTTCGCAGAAAAATCCCCAATCTAAAGCATTGCCACCGGATTTTTCCGCTGAAATTTATCCGCGGAATCTGCCCGGGCAGTATTTCATTTGACGGACAGCCCGCCCCATAGACAATAGGAATACCTACATTCAAATTTTTCATTATACGCCCACATTCATTCTCCTTTAAAATATAAGAAGGAACCGTCTCGATGCCATCTGCTGGACTGGCTCGAACGGTTCCTTCTTTGTTTCAGATATCCATAAAGGAGGTCATTTTCTATGAATATCAGCCTGATTCTATTTAATAAAACACTCTCCATGTTGCTGATGGCGCTGATCGGCTATGTGCTCGTCAAACGCGGGCTTCTCCGCTCGGAGGACAAACGCGCGCTCAACATCATTAACCTGTACGCGGTCAGCCCGTGCGTGATTCTGACGGCATTTCAGGTTGCCCTGACACCGGATAAAGTAAACGGGCTTATCACCGCTTTTGCCGGTGCCATCAGCGTGCATATCATTTTTCTGCTGCTCGCCCGGCTTCTGGTGCGTCCGCTCGGACTAAATCAAGCCGAACAGGCGTCTCTTATCTACAGCAACGCCGGAAATATGATTCTTCCTCTTGTGAGCACGATCCTCGGCGAAGAATACACCCTGTACGCTTGCGCCTACATGGCGGTGCAGAACGTCATCATCTGGAGCCACGGCGTAACGCTTTTAAGTGGTTCCGGCGGCAAATTCAACTTGAAAAAGGTTGTGTTAAATCCCAATATTCTCGCGATCGGCGTCGGCCTCATTCTCTTTTTCGGACAGATCACTCTGCCGGACATCCTCTACACCACCGCAAGCAGCATGGGAAAACTCATCGGCCCGCAGGCGATGTTCATCATGGGTATGATCGTCGCAGAAAGCCGCTTAAGCGAATGTTTCCGAACCCCGAAAACGTATCTGGTCTGCTTCGGACGGCTGATTTTCTTTCCGCTCGTCTGCATCCTGCTCCTGCGCCTGACGGGGTTAAGCCTTAAAAATGAGCTGATTCACACCGCGCTCCTGGCCACCCTGCTCGCCGCCAGCGCCCCCGTTGCCTCCAATGTCACGATGCTGGCGCTGCTCTACGACGGTAATGTCAAAAGCGCCAGCCGGATCAACGTCATGACGCTGTTTTTCTGTGCTTTTACGATGCCTCTGATGGTGCTTGTTTACCAAAATCTCTGCTGATTTCCCTGTAATAAAGCACCATTCCCGTCACACCGACCAGCACCTCCGAGATCGGAAATGCAAACCAGGTAAAGCGCAAATCAATCAGTGACAGCAGCCAGAAGATCGGAATCAAACAGCAGATCTGCCGCATCACGGACAGAAAAAGACTTATCTTTCCATTTCCGATCGCCTGGAAGAACACCGGAGTCATCAATGAAAATATCGCTGGAATAAAGCTTGCACCTATGATAGGGAATGCATTTTTCCCGATCGCGATGACCTCGCTGCTGTTTGAGAAAATCCGAAGAAGCTGCGTCGGGAAGAAAACGAAACAAATCACGCCAACCAGCATAAACACGCAGGAAAATCCCAAACTATCCTTCATGATTTCCCGGCATCTCGCATAGCTCTTTGTCGCATAATTAAAGCTGAGCACCGGAACGATACACGTCTGCAGTCCCATCAGCGGGATAAAGAAGAAGGTCTGCATCTTATAGTAAAGTCCCAGTACCGTCACCGCCGAATCCGAAAATCCGGCAAGAATCGCATTTAAAATCACGATATACACCGTAAATAACGCCTGCATGATAATCGACGCGTAGCCAAACCAGTAGATCTGCTTGATATAAAGCGGCATTTTCCTGCGCTCCGGCAGCTTACCAATCCCGCCAAACGACGTGATGACCGCAGCCATCACCTGTCCGCAGACGGTCGCATAGGCCGCTCCCGCAACTCCAAGCCCCGGCACCGGGCCAAGTCCGAAGATCAGGATCGGGTCAAGCACGATGTTCGTCAGCGCTCCCACGGTCTGTGCAATCATCGGGCGGCGCATATTGCCCCGCGACTGATGGACTTTCGTCCAGTTTCCCTCCAGAAATGCCCCGATGCTGCCGATGCAGACGATCCGCCCGTAAATAACGGCGCTCTCAATCGCCTCCGGGGTATTCGCACTCGTCATGACATACGGACGCATACAGAGCGCCGAGAAAATTGCAAACAAGAGCCACGTTCCAAATGCCAGAAGCGTACCGGTTCCCGCCGTTTCTTCCGCTTTTTTGGACATCTTCTGTGCATACAGACGCGCCATGTAGGTGTTCACGCCCACACCGGTTCCCACCGCCAGCGCGATGATGATGAGCTGCAGCGGATAGATAACCGAAAGCGCTGTCAATGCCGCTCCGGAATATTTTCCCACAAAAAAACTATCCACGATGTTGTACATCGCCTGAATCAACTGCGCCAGCATGACCGGAGGCGCGATGTGCAGCAGTATCTTCGGAATTTTCTCCGTCCGGAAAAATTCGGTCTCTGTTCCCGCCTTACTCTTCATCGTCCGTCTCCTCCAATGCCTCTTCCAGAATCCGATCATATTCCATAAAAATTTTCAACTCCGCATTTATAAACTCCATTTTAAATCTCCGCCACCACCCTACACGGCAATCCCGTCATTTCCGCATAATTCATCGGATATGCATGTGCTATAAAGATGCCTCCGTTTTTTAATACGTTTTCCAGATTGCACAGATTTTCGATGATAAAAACCCCCCGGTCCGCGCAGTGCTGATCCATCGGGCTATGCTCTTTTCCCCGCCTTACACCGGCAAAATCAATTCCAATCATAGATATCTGTTTCTGCAAAAGCGCTTCCAATAGTTCGTTGGAAAGCTGCGGATGTTCTGAAAAATATCGTTTGCTTCCATATCCCTCTTTCTCAATAAAGCCGGTGTAAAATGCTACGAACATATCCTTTTTGATTTGATCCAGATCGACATCGGCCATCTCGATATCTCTGCTCTGCACGCCGCTGACGTCAAATACGATCCCATTTCTCTCCGTATAGTCCAATGGAAACTCTTGATTCATAACATCAAAATGGGTTCCCAGATGTCCAACCAGCGCCTTTTTCTCATTGCCCTGGGCATCGGTCGCCATCTTTGGGGTAATCTTTAATGTGATATCAATTTTCAACCGTCGTTCCTCCTAATCCTGCGATCTGCTTTTCCAGATACTCATTAAATGCTTTCATGAATGTTTCTACCTGTCCGATGGCTTTCTGATCGAATTGTTTGATAAACGCGTCGTCCCGCTTCAGCCACAATGCATGTCGTTTCGCATGTTCATCGCATAAAAACTGCCCGGACGGAGTCAGTTTAAAAAATATCTTCTGCTTATTTCCCTTCTGCTGATACGCTTCGATCAAATTTTCTTCCAGCAGTTTTT
Organism: Otoolea sp.; assembly: GCA_050875065.1. GTDB lineage: Bacteria > Bacillota > Clostridia > Lachnospirales > Lachnospiraceae > Otoolea. Next base: position 12,290 of record JBNMLY010000002.1, read on the forward strand.
TCGTTATCTTGCTGACTGCCCCTCTAGTAATACGCATATAAGCGGCTATCCCGGTTACATTCGGCGCTTCCAGATCACCGATCGCTGCTATCGTATGAATCTCCGAATAATTGTAGCCATGCAGCCTCTCATCTTCGGTCAGCTTCGAAAGTATCTCCTGTTTTTCCATATACTGGGCAAACAAATTCATCAGTTCTGTATTCATCGTATCACCTCATCTTGTTTCCGACGAAACAAATATAGCATTCTCTTGTTTCCACGTCAACAAGTTTTTTTTAACCAGCGCAAGGACGTATTTTTCCATGAACTGAAAATAGCCCCAGGAATACCTCCCAGGACTATCGACTATTTTTTGTTTTTGCTGTTCTAAGTAAACTGGAATTTGTCTATTTCTCCATTACATAATTCATCAATGCAATTCCTTGTCGAATAACTTTCTGTTCTTTCACAACTCGATATCCTCGCTGTTGAAAAAATGGTTTTGCCGTAATAGATGCGTGGGTCGTGATACTCTTTCCTTTTACAGAATCTTCCAGTTTATTACAAATTGCAGACGCAACTCCCATTCCCTGATAGTCCTTGTGGACAAATAATCTATCTAAATAACCCGAATCATCAATATCTCCAAAACCGACTATCTCATCATTCTTGATAGCAACAATCGTTTTATGCTTTAGAAAAGAAAGATTCCATTTCTGTAAATCTACCCTGCCTGTTGCCCAGACATTTAACTGTTCTTCCGCATAATCTTTTGCATTTATGCTATGAACCGTATTATAAAACAGTTCCGTCAACTGTTCACAATCAGCGGGCTTATATTCTCGAAGCCACATTTTTTATCCTCGCAAATCCCGATTGAGATTTCACCCGTTTTAAGAGATTTAATAACTGTTATATTTTGTTATTAAATTCTCTACAAACCCTTGAAAACACTGGATTTATCGCAGGTGAGCTTTCCCTTATTGTTTCCCTTGTGTTATATTGTCCCACCAGCGTTTACGAACTCTGATAAGGGCAAATACAAGGGCAAGAAAAATCTATAAAACAGTATAACACAAAATAAAAGTGACATGGTGAACTGATTGAAATGCTTCTGATTTTTGTAACGAATGATTGATTGAATGATAAGGAGATAGGATACGATGAGAACGATATTTGCAGAATACAATCCACAACGCAACAGTATTGATGTTTATACCAGCGCAGGTTACATGCTTCGCATCGACTGCTGGGAAGCTGAAAAGAATTTAAAAACCACACCCGGATCAGACTGTGCATTGACTTCACTTGCAGTCGATGAACCACTTGAATATGCAAGATTATATCTTGATGGAAATTTGCAGATGTGGGTAAATGCAGAGGATTCATTAGATCTTTAGTAATCAATAAATGAGTGGAGCGAAATCGTTAAACATAGTTTTCACTCCACTCACTTTAGTTTACAAGATTTTTCAGATAAAACTATTAAATCTTTATTTTTTCTTTTCATTGTCAACTTCATAAAGCAGGTGACGAACCCCTATCCAAATGACTAATATTACCGTAACAAATGGGACAGATAATCTAATATTCCTTTACCATGACTCCCTGTTACTTCAGTTCCTCTATCTGCTGTCTGATCTCAATACCAATTTTGCTGTAAATCCTAAAAGACAGTAAACCTATTACAATCGTAACAAGGGACGCTACATAAAACGGTATATATGTATAATTTCCAATGTGTTCAAAGACAAATCCGTATAAAAATTGTCCAATAGGACTGGAACACATACAAACGCAAATAACGCAGGAAATAACTTTACCTATTAAATCGTTAGGCGTTAAAATTTGAATATACGACATCATCTGAACTTGAAACAGCGAAGCTAAGACCATCAATACACTGCACCCAACTACTAACACAATATAAATTGCCATTGATGAGGTTAAAAATTGCAGAGCCATCCCACCTGCTAAAATTGAAAACGCACACCCAATTATAAGATACGGAATAGCAGTTGTCTTTAATTTTTTTGCTAATATTCCCGCAAGTAAACCGCCTAAAACACTTCCCACAGCAATAACGCCTTCCGCATATCCATAAAGTTGGTTTGCAAACTCTTTCTGAAATCCTAAAACCTGTGTCAACAACACTGGCAGGGCAATAATAAACAAAGCGCATAACAACAGGCTTACGCTACCGTATGTAATACACATTTTCCAAATAGCTGGCTTACACTGAAACATAAATTTAAAACTTTCCTTTATATCCTTGAAGCCTGTTGCAAACATATTTTCGTTTTTCTGCTTTTCTTTTCTTTCAAATGGGATATGCAGAAAGATTTCCATAACAGCCGATACAAAAAAGCAGGCAATACTTACAAACAGAATCGGTTTAAGTCCCACAAGAGAAAACAATAATCCTCCAATTACGGGACCAATCATATTTGCAAGTGAACTGATAATATCAACTACAGAATTAGCCTGCATTAAGTATTCCGTATCTACAAGTACAGGAATACTTGCTTTTACTGCCGGCTGATACGCACCTTGTATCGCGTACAAGATAATCATAGTTACTGCTATAAGCGGGACAATTTCAAATTTTCCAATGAAAGCAGAAAATAATAAGACTAACACAGATGTGCTAAAATCCAATGCTACCATAATATTCCTCTTGTTTACCCTGTCAGCAATTACGCCACCAACAGGAAAAAGTAAAATCATGGGAATAAAAGAAATTGCCGATATTGTGCCAAACAGAGCCGATGATCCTGTCTGGTTGAGGAGATATAACGGCAATGCAAAGCGTAAAATCTGATTGCCGAAAAGCGATATGATTTGTCCAATGGACATTAGGATAAAATCCTTAGATAATATAGATTTTGTAGTCTTCATATTAGACCCCCTTGTATATAATACTTATTGTTTCCTTGTCAACAATAAGTATTATACTTCACTATTGTTTCCTCGTCAACAATAATCATCATAAAAAAATGTGTAACCTTATTTTGTGAGTCAGGTTACACAATTTTTGACATACCAATTATAATTTTTCAAACCCTCCAGTTTTGGAATTAATCTCTAATTCTTCAATTTTATTACTAAGATGCAAATCATATTGTTTTGCAAATCTTATAATGATATCCAGCTCATCCTCAGAAAAACCTTCAAATACAATTTTATCACGATTACTAAATTCTGTATGCAATTTTTCATGAATATCAAAAATTTTCCAGCCACTTTCAGTAAGTTTATAGTATATCTCTTTTTTATTTTCTGGTTTTTGATAGCTTTGAATCAGTCCCTTAGCAATTAATTTTTTTGCCAATTTACTGATAGCACCTCTTGTCATATAAAAACTTTCAGCCATTTTTGTAACATTAGCATCTTTATTTTTCCCAATATATTCAATACAATGTATCTCTGATGGTTTATATTCTTCAAGACTTTTTTTCATACTATATTCATTTAGTCCTATAAGTTTATTAAACATATACCAAAGACTGTCTAAAACCTTTTCTTGCGTACTCATATGCCCTCTCCTAAAATAGAATATTTATTCTAGTTTTAATTTTAACTTTTTTTAGTTTCCATGTCAACAATGCGAGATACGTACTTTTTAGTAGCTTATTTCACAAAAACCATAATCTTTTCTTAAAACTCACACCAAAACTTGACTGAATCTCTCGTATAAAAACAATCAACAATTCACTTTTTAAACACAGGAAGACTAAGACATCTTCTTGTATTTTTTCTTAATAATATCCTCGTTCTTCCCGCCAGTCTTTCACATAACATCGGATTCCGATATAGACCACCTGCACCAGAAGTAACAGTACAATGAGGTTTATCGGAATGACAGATTTTATCCATTCGCCAAAGTAGATTACGATAGCTGTAGTCATTATTGCCACCATGATGCTGATAATATCCCAGCAGTATTTCCGGTAGATTTTCCCCACCTGATAACCAATCCCGATTATCAGCAATCCCGTTATGATGAATAAAATTCCCATAACAATAGCTGCGATCATCCAGTATACAATCCCGGAAATGATGCTGTTTGAAATTCCATTTCTTAACTGTCCGAAAGAATCTGCACCTGTCACAAACTCTTGAAGCAGGCTTGCAATTCCTTTTCTTATCGTACCGAAAAAAGTGATACAGTCGTCAAGAAAAACCGGAGAAAGAATAGCAGTAAACAGTGTGGTAGCTATGCTGTACCATGACACCAAGAACATAATACTTTCATAACCAGTTGTCATATTTTTATATTTTTTCTCCAACTGGATTTTGCGGTTATCACATTTTTCTTTTGCTTTCTGGTAAGCAGTACGGTCGCAGTTTTCACATTTTTCATAAGGCACTTTTTTCTCAACAGCTACCTCTACCGTCTTTTGGTGTGTCTGTGCATAGCATTTTGCCTGTTCTGCTTTTTCGTACCTAAATTTCCATGCCACGACTTCTGCGTCGGCTCTTTTCCGGCTGTCTGTCTCTCTGGTTAATTGTTCCTCTGTTTGCCTTAATCTTGTCTGCAATGCTTCGATATTCTCGGCTCTGTTTTCGTTGTTCAATTTCTCGTTCAAGGTCAGCGATCTGTTTAGCTGCCTGTTCAGTTCCAGGATTGTCTGATCTTTCTGATCCAGTTCGTCCTGCATCTGTTCCGTCATTGTCAGGAGTTCTTCCACCCGCCCGACGTTCTCTAAGTTTACGCATTCTCTCATCTATATCCCTCGCTTTCTCTATCTGCTGTTTAAGGTCAACAATTCGCTGTTCTGTTTCAGCAATAAGCTGTTCTCGCTGTTCAGCTTCTGCGTTAATTCCTGCCATTGCTGATTCTCGCTTTCCAACTGTTTGATCCTGTTTTTCTGCTGTTCGATCTGGGAGAGCAGTTCTTCTGTATCTGGCAAAAGATTCAGCAGCCCGGATAACTCGCTGTTTAAGGTCTGCAAACTCTGAATCTGTTCCTGAAAGGACAGAAGCTGTCTGTCCCGTTCCTGCAATTCCTGTACCATCTCTGCCATAAGGTTCTGCTGTTCCTCGATCTGGTTTATCATTGACTCCATCATGGGAATAACTTCCCGGCTTTCTTCTAAGGTCATTCAATCGCTCCTTCCACTGTGATAATGCACCAGACACTTTTCCAAAACTGGTCTGTATCTTTTTCAGCAGTGCATTTTGTCTTTTTATGATCTGGTTTTCCTCTACTTTCCATGAAGCGGTCTGTACCTGTCCACTTTGGAATTTCTCGTCAATCTTTCTTGCATCTGCACCCTCATGGATTGTAGGAATTTCTAATTTTCCCTGTCTTGCATAGGAACGGTGGTCAATCTGTTGTTCCACCGATAAATGTGCGTTACAGACTTTCGCCCACTCGCTCCGCCACAATTCGCAGTTCTTAGGATCGTTCCACCCAGTAGCATCGGTCAGCACCCGTTTCCATTGTTTTCGATTCCTTGCACCAACTTTCTGATTTCCATTTTCGTCCAGTACAGGGATTCTGATTCCATGACGGTCAGAGTTCTTTTTATCCTGCCACCAGTCTGGGTGGGATTCATCAACTACGATATTCCCGTCAGTATCTCTGACAAACTCCCAGTCTTTGACTTCCTTGTTTCCCCACGAGTGGTCTGGATTGAATGGACGCATGGTAACGAGCAAATGCACATGTGGATTTCCGTCTCCTTTATCGTGAATACTCCAATCCGCACACATGCCCTTGTCTACAAAGTTTTTCTGAATATAATCTGTTGTATATTCGATTTGTTCCTGCCTGCTCCATTCTTTCGGGAGTGAGAACTCAAACGACCTGCCAAGCTGTGCATCTGAACTTTTCTCAATCTTCAAAACTTCATTCCACAAACGCTGTTTCTGAAAAATGAGTTTAAATTTTTCCAGTGCGGCATCTTTGTTGTCTCCCCTTTTATACCGGACAGATTTCTGGAACCGTCTGATATTTTCGGCAGGTACATTCTGCCATTCCTGCGGTGCATTTTCGCACATCATCAAGCTGGTATAAACAACTTCTTTTTTGGAAGTGTAGTAGCTGATCCTGCCTGTTTCTTCATTTTTCATCACATCGCCATTGAGATAAGCAGACGCTGATATGATGGATTTTCCTTTGCTGCGTCCAACAATCTTTACCGTATAATGGAAGATCGCCATGATCCGTTTCCCCCTTTCTGCCGTATCCGGCATTGATTTTCGGCAGGTAACATTTCCTGTAAGAGAGAATGGTATCTGCCGAAACGCCCTCTGCGTAAGAGTGCCCTGTGCATAACAGCCTGCATGGAATGCGCCCCTCTGGCGAAGAGTGCCTCCTGCGGCATGAGCAGGTCTGCATGAAATGCCCGCCGACGGAACGAGCCCGGCAAGCGTGAGCGCAGACCGGTTGCCACTTGTGGCAAACTTATACGGACGACCTCTGGTTGTCCATAAGTGCGCCCTTCATGAAAAAGCAATGAAGGGAATGGAAACTCCACTCCCTCCGGCATTACACTTCCTCCGTATTTACAACTGGCTCTTTCTGCATTGCCTTTGAGAAGAATTTCCCGTTTGCTTCCTGCCTTTTTAAGAAGCCGACCAGTTTTGGAATATCTTCTTCCTCAATCGCACAGCCAAGCACTGATTCCACTGCACCACCGATCTGACAGAGCCTGTGGGTTCGTTTTTTCGTTTCCACATCTTTTTGACGCTTCTTCAGTTCCCGTTTCTGTGCTGCGTACTGTTTTGCTTTCTCAAGGCTTTCCTGTTCTCTCTTTTCCAACTGGAGCAGACGCTCCTCGTAACTCTTTGTTGATCTTGCCATAAATATCATCGTCCTTTCTTTTTTCTACCAAACATAAGTTTCCTGTTGTCTGTCAGACGAAGTACATGGTATAATCTGCTTGCGTGTAGGTATATCATGGCTTCGGTCTGATAGAACCTTTGGCGGTTTCTTCGGGAACCGCCTTTTTAAGTTGCACCGTTTCTTGTGACGGCTTTCACATTTCCCTTATCCCTCAAGTCCCTGCCCTCGTTGGCTTCCATGAAGAGTTCCAGCATATCCGTTTTGATCAGGACTTTTCTCCCGACCTTTAATACCGGAAGTTTCTTCCACTCCACCAGTTTTCTCAGGGTGTTCCTGCCGATTCCTGTATAATCAGCAGCTTCCTCAATAGATAAGGCAATCTTTCTTTGCGTCATGTGACCACCTCCTTATAAATTGCATTATGCAATTTCTTTTGTGCTGTCAGTATAGCGTGTTTATATCATCTTGTCAAGCATTACGAAATTATGTTGATTGTTATTAAATTGCGTATTGCAATATTTGCCGTTGTGTGGTATAGTAATGACATACCGAAAAAGGAGGCACATCAGCATGAAAGATAAAGAATTACGCAAGCTGATCGGTAGCAGGGCAAAACAGCGCCGTACAGAATTGAATCTGACACAGCCTTATATCGCTGAGAAGATGGGTGTGACTGCATCTACCATTCAGAGATATGAAGCCGGGACGATTGACAATACGAAGAAAATGGTGCTGGAAGGTCTTTCAGAAGCACTCCATGTATCTGTGGAATGGCTCAGAGGGGAAACAGACGAATATGAAACTGACATTACGGATAAAAGGGAATTACAGATTCGTGATGCGATGACGGATATTCTCAAGCAGTTACCTCTTGACCTCACGAAAACAGAAGATGCTTTTTCCAAAGACTTACTGCTGTTAATGTTGAAACAATATGAACTGTTTCTGGATTCGTTCCAGTTTGCCTGCAAAAATTACAAAGGCAATACTAAAGAAGCGGACATTGCAAAAGTAATGGGGTTTGAATCGAATGATGAATATAACGAGATCATGTTTCTCAGGGAAATTACCCATACTGTCAACGCATTGAATGACATGGCAGATATTGTAAGGCTCTATTCCAAGAAACCGGAAACAGCAGAACAAAGGCTTGCAAATCTTTTATCCGAAGTTATGTATGAGGATTCTGAAACGGTATAGTAAGACAACCGGAGTTGTGATATACTTACACGCAAGAAGCATTTCAGCAGTTCCGATTGTCTGATATCGAAAGGAGACATACGATTATGGCAAAAGGATCTGTTAGAAAGAAAGGAAAGAAATGGTACTACCGCTTCTATGTAGAGGACGCAAGCGGAAAAATGGTTCAGAAAGAATACGCCGGAACTGAAAGCAAGAGTGAGACAGAAAAACTTCTCCGCAAGGCTCTGGAAGATTACGAAGATAAGAAGTTTGTTGCAAAGGCAGATAATCTTACCGTAAGTGAACTTCTGGATATGTGATCGGAAGAAGAACTGAAAACTGGGACACTCAGCAACGGCACAGTGGAAAATTACCTTGGTGCAATCCGCTGTATCAAAAAGCACCCGATTGCAGACCGCAAACTGAAAACAATTACCGCTGAACACTTACAGGCATTTCTCGACCTGCTTACATTCGGTGGAGAGTTTCCAGACGGGAAAGTTAGAAAAGGATACAGCAAAGATTATATCCATTCATTTTCCGCAGTGTTACAGCAGTCATTCCGTTTTGCAGTATTTCCAAAACAGTTCATCAGTTTCAATCCGATGCAGTATATTAAGCTGAAAAGGCAGGCAGAGGAAGTTGACCTCTTTTCAAACGATGAAGTCGAAGAAGGCACACAGCCGATTTCACATGAGGATTATGAACGGCTTATCAAATATCTGGAAAAGAAAAATCCGCCTGCGATCCTGCCAATCCAGATCGCATACTATGCAGGACTTCGTATCGGGGAAACCTGTGGTCTTACATGGCAGGACATCAACCTTGAAGATCAATGCCTGACCATTAAAAGAAGTATCCGTTATGACGGTACAAAGCATAAAAATGTGATTGGAACGACCAAGCGAAAGAAAGTAAGGATTGTTGATTTTGGAGATACGCTGACTGAAATATTAAAAGCAGCCAGGCGGGAACAACTGAAAAGCCGGATGCAGTACGGGGAACTTTACCACCGCAACTACTACAAAGAAGTGCATGTAAAAAACAGGGTGTATTATGAATACTATCACCTTGACGGAACACAGGAAGTCCCGGCAGATTATAAGGAAATCTCTTTTGTCTGCCTCAGACCAGATGGCTGTCTGGAACTGCCGAGTACACTCGGCATTGCTTGCAGGTCAGTGTCAAAGAAACTGGAAGGATTTGAAGATTTTCACTTCCACCAGTTACGGCATACCTACACCAGCAACCTGCTCTCCAACGGGGCGGCTCCAAAAGATGTACAGGAACTGTTAGGACATTCCGATGTCAGTACCACAATGAATATCTACGCTCACTCAACAAGAAAGGCAAAGCGGGATTCCGCAAGACTTCTTGATAAAGTAGCGAGCAATGCTTAAATAAAAATTTCCCCTATTTCCCTTGCGGATTCCTCACAAGGGCAAAAATAAGGGAAAATGCATATCATTTCACTATCTAAGGGGCTGAAAAGCCTGTAAAATAAGGAAAGTTCAGGAAATCTCTCCACAAATCCCGATTTGTCTAATTCATAATTAAAGCGCCGTCCCTTTCTTAGGCACAAAAAAACGGCTCATATCCGTCTGTTCCAGCGTAAGCAGCGCCACCTTCTTATCAATTCCACCCGCATACCCTGTCAGGCTGCCATTTGTTCCTACCACGCGATGGCAGGGAATAATGATGGAAATTTCATTATGACCCACTGCACCGCCTACTGCCTGCGCGGACATATGGGGTGCATTCTGCAGCTTCGCCAGCTTTTTTGCAATCTCCCCATAGGTGGTTGTCTGTCCATACGGAATCTGCAATAAAATCTGCCAGACTGCCTGCCGGAATGCGGAAGCGGTCGGATGCATCGGCGGGGTAAAATCTGGTTCTTTGCCGGAAAAATAGATATCCAGCCATCTCTTTGCGTCGGTTAATATCGGTGTTTTCTGCGAAATACTTCCGTCTGGAAGCGTATTAGCAAAATACTTCTGCCCTTCAAACCACAGGCCTGTGAGTCCGATCTCGTCTGCTGCCAAAAGGATATTACCTAATTTTGATTGATATGTACACGTATATACCTTATCTTCCATTTTCTAACCTTCCAGGGCTATTAAATATCTCATTTTCGTTTTTACTGTTTTAGACAAACCAAAACTTTACATCCACCCGCTTTCTGCTTCCTCCAGTTTCTTTACAAGTGTATCTTTCAGAACCGTAAAAGCTGGAATAAAACTATCGCGTATCAGCAGAATCAATTCATCTACCTCATCCTCGTTATATATATGAACAGAAGTATTTCGTTTTTTTAACATGAGTAACCATGTTTCAGAGTCATTGATAAATCCAATCTTATAGCCAAGCTGCAGAATTTCACGCGGAGAACCCGTAGCGGCCTCTTCCACACTATGTTCCCTCATAACCTCCTGCAATGCTTTCCATGCAAGCTCAAATGTAAGATTAAACTGACCCACAATTCCAGTCCGGTATATATCATTTGTTTCTGCCATTTTAAAATCCGCATCCGCTAAGACGGCCAGGCAATTCGCAAAATTATCAAGCTTTTTCATAAATCACAACACCATCCCTTTCTATCTCTCCTTTTAGTTCTGTTGAAATCGGTGCATCTGCCTGTACAATATCAAACATCAGGAGAGAATGCGTTTTTTCCTTAACATCCCAGTAAAAACCGTCAAAATCTCCACCGTATACAGCAATATCGATGTCACTTCTCTCTGTATTCGTGCCCCGGGCGCGGGAACCAAACAATATGATTTTAGTAATAGAATGCGTTTGTGCGAAAGAGGAAAGTTCTCTCAATATCCGATCCGGCAAATTGTATTTCATATTCAGTCCTCCTCTTCCTTCTTTTTATCTGTGCTTATTATATTTAATATTACCCCAAAGTACAAGATCCGTCATAAACTGTGGCTTCATTTCGCACATATAATTATATCGCAGCTTATTATCTCCGTTCTATCATCAAATCACCGAAACGGACAACGCGTGCCAATACACTGATTATTTTGCTCATAATGCGTACACCGGACTCCTGTGCATTCCATCTCGATTCCAAAATGTGCTTTTACAAAATCAACCGCCGCAAGAATCGCCAGATAAGAATCCCTTTTGCAGCACCTCGGACCGCCGGTGCGCGAAATCGCTTCCAGTGCTTTGGATGTCATTTGATTTGAAAGTCCCCAGGATTCCTCGGTCAGCGGTGTCGCTCCAGACAAGATGGAGACAAACATACCTGCGCTGATCCCCGCACCGCAGGCACCCCAGAATCCGCAAGTTCCTCCGGGAACAGCTTTCCCCCGGTTCAGCATTTCCATCAACGCTTCCCGCAGATTGATAGCACCGCCCGCATTTTTATACGCAGTAAGAAGCGCCGCTCCCACCATGACATGATGCTCCGGCCCATGCATATGGCAAAACGGTGCATCCATCATTTTCCGGATAATCTCAATTGGATTTCTGGATGTTTCATGCAGACACAGGGAAAGAATGGTATCCAGTCCCTTCGTATGACAGTCGTTACAAACATAATGCCCGTTCTGACATCTGGTTTTGCTCCATTCTTTTTTATGGCACAATTCGCACTCCATCCATTCATCCTGTTCCAGGTAAATAAGGGGCGCTTTACAAACAATACATTCTTCCTGCATGGGATTTCCATCTCCTTATCTTCAGCTTCCTACAGTTCTTCATCACTTACCTTGCCATTCGAAAAAAATCACTAAGTGTTTCTATTATATCATAAGTACTAAATTCAGCTCTCGCCTTTGGCTCGGCTTCATTAAGTGCTTAGATATGACTCGCACTAAGTTTCGAAAACACCTCACCAAGTGCTCATATTATATCATATTTTTTCTCATAAAAATAACCCCATGAATCCTCCCAGGGCTACTGAACATCTCGTTTTCATTTCTACCGTTTTAAACAAACCAAAATCTATCACATTCTTCCAATTTTCTGTTTCTTGCTCAATTACAATTTTTTTAAGTAAAAATGATCCATCGTCCCATGCACAACTGCCTCCGGCTTCTCAATCCGCCGGAACTCCAATTTCTCATACAACTTGATTGCGACCTGAAGATTCGTGTGCGTTTCCAGATAAACCTGTTTATAGCCTGCTTTTCTTGCCCAGTCCTCAATCATTTTCATGAGTCCCCGGCTATACCCTTTTCCCTTCGTAGAATCGTCCAGATACAGTTTTTGGATCTCCGCACAGTCAGGAAGCCCTTTAAATTCTGCCGCACCGATGCCTCCTACGATTCTGTCATTCTCATCCAATGCAATCAGATAGACCCGTTTTTCCGGATCGGCATTGTAATAGGTGCTTATGTGATCCAGTTCTGGATCAAAATAGACCGTTCCAGGAATATCCAGATGGAATTTTTCCAGATTTTCCCGAATGATTTTGACGATCGCTTTATCATCGGCTTCTTTTATTCTTCTGTATTTCAGCATTTTAAAATCTCCCTTAATGTTCGTCTAATTTCTTTTTCGCCCGGTAAGAACAACTCTATCCCGTGAAATCTGTTTGTCTGGAAATTCTGCTTTATCACAATTTAATCTCAAACGAGATAACCATCGTTTCCGTTTTACTCTCACATATTCCACTAACCTGAAAATTAATTGTCAGATTCTGTCCGGAATAAATGTCACCTATATCAACCGCTTCAAAACTTTCCCCATCAATCATCTTTCCAGCCGCACTTGAAAGAGCATTAAAATCGCCAATCACCACACCTGTTTCTTCCATCGCTTTCAGGGAATACTCTGTAGCATGATCCTTTGAATGCGTCGCTTGTTTTATCATCCTTGCCTTTTGTCCTTCCAAAATAAAGCTATTACCAGCTTGGGAAGAAAATTCAAATGTCGCATCGGTATCATTTTGATTTCGCAATGAGTATGCGATTTCAATCCTATATCCTTCTGGTTTATTTTCCCTATGAAGCGTTATATTTTGCACGGTCAGTTGTATTCCATTGACTTCGAAATCAGCATGGTCAAAATAATACGTTTCATTCTCTATCACACCCGAAACTGCTTCCGAATTTATTTTCTCATCTGCATCATCCACTCCATTTTTAAGTGTTTCTTGAGAAGTTGCTATATTTTCTTTGCTATTATTCGAATCAAAAATTTCTTTCGATGCTTCTGTAACATCCTCTGTCGTTTTGGTAATATGCTGCATTCCAGACTCCGTTTCTTTGATACTATCGGAAGTAATCTGATTCTCCTTTGCTTCTTCCATCGCTTTCCTGAAATCCGGACTGGTCAAATTATTAAATATCCCAAATACAATCAGTGAAACAATAAGCAAGCCAATCCAAAATACAATATGTGCACTAATACGATTGCTTTTTATCAAAGGAATATTCTTCCTGATATGAAATATGTCAAGCTCCAGCACAACACCAAACAGCCATATTGCAAATAAGGATGCGCCACCCATTTTATATAAAAATATATCGTTTGCCGAACCATCTATTTCTGGTTTCATCGACACCGTTGTCACCAAAAATACCACAAGCACAGCAAATGCAATCCATAAAAGTCTTCTTCCTCGCTTTTTCATCACAATGCCTTCTCCTACTCACAATAAATCTGTTCCTTGATTCTATTCCAGCCCCTATGATTCACTTCCATAAATCCGTTTTCCAAATTCATAAGCTTCCTTCAAATGATTCGTTTTATCAATCTGCAGCTTTCCATTCGTATCGCCGCAGCCCCCCGCCAAAAGCAGGCTAACTCTCTTGCGCTCATTATATCATAAGTACTAAATTCAGCGTTCGCCTTTGGCTCGGCTTCATTAAGTACTTAGATATGACTCGCACTAAGTTCGAAAAGACCTCACTAAGTGCTCATATTATATCATATTTCCCCCTATTTCCAGTGCCTTTTCCATCATAAAAATAGCCCCAGGAAATCCTCCCAGGGCTACCAATTACCTCTTTTTATAAACCACCAATTCCGGATTTTCCCCGCCCGCTTCATACGTCGCAACCAGGATAAAATCCATACCGGCAATCACTCCGAAGCAGCGTTCGCCGCCAAATTCGGACTCTAACTGATTCCCCAGATAGGTCTTCTCGTCGTCCAGAAACTTAACCATCGTTCCATTCGGGAGTCTGTACTCCAGATTCACATATTTTCCGACCAGTGCGTTGAGTTTCTCCACCTTTGGCAGACCTTCTATATGGAGATCATTGATCTCCTGCATCAATTTCCTCTTAAACGCATCGAACTGCCCTTGATCGCTGAGTTCTTCATACCGTTTCCAATAATCCAGTTTCGGAAGCAGCTCTCTCATATAGGCACGCACCTGCTCTTCGGAACAATTTTCATTTACCATATGTTTCGCACAGACATCGATCAGCTCATCCATATCGCTGTATGTGTAGGTTCCATCCGCATAGCACCATTTACAGTAATCTTCATTCAATGTACCGTCGCTGTTGTGGCTCAGGATCGCCTCGTCTTCGAGCGGCATTCCGCAGCATTGGCAGATAAGTTTTCTCGGTTCTCCCAAAAGTGTGTTGATCGAGACATCAAATTCCTTCGACAGCAGTTTCAAGGTTTCCGTGTTGGGAACGGTTTCTCCATTTTCCCAGCGGGACACCGCCTGCCGGGTTACCATGATTTTTTCCGCCAGTTCATCCTGCGACATTCTTTTCTGGGTCCGAAGCTGTAAAATGATATTCTTTGTTTCCATCGCGCTGCCTCCTTTTCATGTACTCTCAGAATCGTTCAGCCACAAAACCAGATGCTGGAACGCTTCTGAATGTACATCTATCATACAGGAGATTTCGTTCGAAGGAAAGCAACGGGTAGTTGCCTGACTATTTTTTATAAAAATGAAAATCACAGCAGTCGTTGCCATAACCCAATGTTTTGGTACGCGAAAATCCCAGCTTTTTCAAACCTCCATATGTCACATCGTCCACATCACAGAACAACGGGCACAGCTCTTCGCAGCCATTTTCGACGCAGGCGGTATGCCAGAGGCACTTCCGCATCGTCACGTTAAAATAATCCCGGCCATGTTCCTGCATACTTTCCCACAGGTCGGTTGTACGCACAACCTTCAGGAAAATATGACTGTAAAGGAAATAAAATCCCGGTATTAACTCCATTTTCGCAGTCGATGCGTGCTTCTCCGCCGCAACCCAGTCAAGCATATAAGTCCGCATACATTTATATGTATCCTCTTTCGAAAGACCGCCCTTTAACAGGCTCTTGTACAGGGCGATACGCGGAAAAATCGTCTGAATCAGCGTTATTGTCTGATTGGGGGACTTATTCTGTATACTTCCAATCAGAACATGGAATAGTTCTTCCTGCTGGCGAAATAATTCGTTTCCCCGGTCATTTTGAAATTCTTCGGTTAAAAATTTGTGTATCTGTTTTTGCTGCTTGATCTTCATCGGCATAACACCTCTTTTTCAGCCACTTTTTATTTTTTCACCTTTATATCCATACTTCCAGATCGGAAACCTTCCAGATCCAGAGTAATATATAAAAATCCCATTTCTTTTAATGTCTTGCAGATCGTCTCCCGCTCGGCAATCGCCTGTTCAAATTTATCTGCATCCACCTCGATCCGGACAATATCGCCGTGCAGGCGCAGACGCACATTTCCGCCAAATACACTTCGAAGGTAATCTTCGCCTTTCTCAATCCGTTTCAGCACATCCATATCAAAGGAAGTTCCGTATGGCAGACGGGTCGCCATACACGGCATAGACGGACGGGATGCAACGGAGATTCCCAGGTCGGCTGCAAATGCCTTGACGTCCTTTTTCTCCAATCCACACTGTGCAAGTGGACTGATGACGCCAAGTTCCCGGAGCGCCTGAATGCCCGGACGGTACACGTGCAGGTCACTCTCATTGGTTCCGTCCATCACGCACGGAATTCCTTCTTCTTTTGCGAAATCCAGAAGCGTCGCAAAGAGATGGTGTTTACAGATATAGCAGCGGTTAACCGGATTCGTCCGGATGGCTTCGAGTTCCATCTCATTGACCTGGATAATCTTATGAATCGCGCCCAGCTCTTTTGCCACCCGCTCCGCGATCTCTAAGTCACAGGCCGGGTGCAGCATGGTATGAAACGTCACGGCATAGACCGGCATTCCCGTCTCCTTCGCTGCGTCGCACGCAAGCTTTAAAATCAGGCTGCTGTCCACACCGCCCGAAAAGGCGATGCAGACTGGTGCTTTCGCTTTTTCGGCCATGAATTGTCTTAAAGTTTCTCTTTTTTCTGTCTCTGATGTGATTTGTTTATTTTCCATGGTTTTTGATTCTCCTCTTAATTATTTATCTAACTCTTTGTTTTTCCCCCATGTGAAACTTCTTTTCCTATTTTTGCTTTTCCTTGTTTTTGCTCTGCCCCATTTTTATTTCATATTGATTTCGTAGGATTTATGGAAACAGTTTTTCCACCCACCCATTCTTTTTTCCTCTGGTTTTCCACCATTTTCATTCCATCTGTTCCTATTTACTTTACACCTGATGTGATCGGCAGCGGAATTTACCGTTGTTTTGGGTTTTGGATTCAAATACGACAAATTTCCGCAGCCACCACACTTTTGTACCGCACTTTCGATTTCAAAAGTGCCTACCGTAAACTAGCACTTCCGTCCTCCATCACTCCATGGAAAACTTCCAGAAAGCTTTTTCCTGTCTCCCGGCAGATCGCGCGCACACTCTCATACTCCGGATAACACGTATCCACGCCGCCGCGCTTGCAGATTTTTACCTTTGCTGCCCCGTAACGGGTCTGGATTTCTTTTACTTCCCGCGGCAGAATCGTCCGCTCTACCGGGTAACGGCGCACGCCGATCGTGGTCGTGCAGGAGAAGATGAGCTGCTCTAATTCTTCGCGTTTTTCTGCCGTCGTCAGCACATGAAGCACATACGCCGGACGGTTTTTCTTCATATAGGCTGGTGTGTACCATACATCTCTGGCCCCCGCTTCCAGCAGCACCTCCATCGCATATCCCAGCGCCTCGCCGGTGCAGTCATCTAAGTTTGCCTCCATGACCCACATGGCGCTCTCATCGTGACCATTTTTTCCGGTTTCTACATTGACGTTCTCTTTTGCCTGCGCTTTCACACTGCTTTCACTGCATTCCTTATCTTCCGGCGCTTCTGCTTCTTTTTTCTGCATATTGTTCAAGCCATTTGCCACTTCCACCGTTTTATCGGTCAGAAGCATTGCCCGCAGGATATTCGCGTGCGCGAAATCCTTATTTCCGGCGCCGATACCGATCTTTTCGATCTGGTACTTCTTCGGAAGCGCCGCTTCTGTCCGGAAGGCCGCCGCAATCGCCGCGCCGGTCGGCGTCACCATCTCGCCTTCTACGTCCCGAAGCGTCAGCTCCAGACCCTGTGCCGCTGCGATGTTGGCTGTCGCCGGAACCGGAACCGGCATTAAACCGTGCTGGCAGCGCGCAAATCCATGGCCTTCCGAAAGCGGCGATACCACCACGCGGTGAATCCCCAGATCTTCCAGACAGAATGCCGCACTGATGACATCCACGATCGAATCGATCGCACCAACTTCATGGAAATGAACCTCGCTGACCGGGATTCCATGTGCCTTCGACTCTGCCTCCGCCACAATCTCAAACATCCGGCGCGCCAGGTTTTTGACACGGTCAGATGCATCCAGGCGATCGATGATTTCAAAAATGTCATGGATGTTGCGGTGGACATGTGGATGCATATGATCGTGGGTATGGCCGTGATCATGGCTGTGGTCATGATCATGGCTGTGGTCATGATCATGGCTGTGGTCGTGGTCATGATCGTGATGATGCTCATGGTCATGGTCGTGGCTATGAGCATGGGTGTGGTCATGGTCGTGGCTATGAGCATGGGTGTGGTCATGGTCGTGATCGTGGTCATAGGCATACTCATCGTCGCTGTTCTCATGGAAATACAGTTCCTCGCTGTGACTATGTTCACACATTTCCTCATGGCCGTGCCCATCATGGCTATGTTCATGCTCATGACCGTGATCGTGATGATGCTCTTCTTCCTCTAAATGCACATCGAAATCATACGCATCGATCCCACATTTCTTCGTCCGCCCAAAATGCAGATGATACCCGGACACGCCCAGGCTGTCCAGCGCCTGTACCAATTTTTCCCGGCTTGCTCCAAGGTCCAACAATGCGCCAACCGTCATATCTCCACTAATTCCGGACGCACAATCCAGATATAAGATTTTCTCATCCATTTTTCTTCTCCTTCTACTTTTCTCATTTTATTGATGCATTTCCGTTTTTTCGCTTTCATGCAATTATTTTCCTGTTTGTTTTTGCAATCACTCTGCCGTCTTCTTCGGCTCCCGCACTGCCAGGCGGTTGATCTGCGCCGCCAGATACGCCGCGCCGTAACCGTTATCGATATTTACCACTGAAATTCCATTCGCACAGGAATTAATCATCGTGATCAATGCCGACAATCCATGAAAACTCGCGCCATAGCCGACCGAAGTTGGAACTGCAATGACCGGATTTTCGACCAGTCCGGCGACCACGGTACCAAGCGCGCCTTCCATTCCGGCAGCCGCGATCACACAGTTCGCCCGCGCGATCGCCTCGCGCTTGGATAAAAGGCGGTGGATGCCCGCCACACCTACATCATAGTAGCGTTCCACACGACAGCCGAAAAATTCTGCCGTTTTGGCAGCTTCCTCTGCCACCGGAATATCTGCGGTTCCGCCCGTACAGACCGCTACCAGTCCTTCCAGCTTTCTCGGCGCTTCCGATGGTTTTCTCGCCTGCAAAATCCTTGAAACTGGATCATACTCTATCTCTGGGATGCGCGCCCGCACTAAATTCCACTGTTCCGGCGTGGCCCGCGTTCCGAGCACTTCCCCATTTTCCCGATACAGCGTCTCGAAAATATCCGCCAGATAGGCATCCGGCTTTCCCTGACAAAACACCGTCTCCGGAAATCCCGAACGCAGTTTCCGGTGCAGATCCAGCTTCGCATACCCTAAATCTTCGTAAGGAAGATTTTTGAGCGCGTTCTCCACCTCCTCAATACTCGTATGCCCCTGTTTTACCTCTTCTAACAGCTTCCGAACGTCCATTTCTCGTCCTCCTTACCAAATCCCGATTGTTCCATTTATCTCACGCCCATCATCTTGCCCTTCAAGTAAGAATCCCCCCGCGTTTGCAGCTCGATCAATCCCAATTTTCTCCTTTTCTCTGAATACAAAAAACATCTAAACTGACGCCATCTTTTCCTGTAACACCTTCAAATCAATCTGCCGCGTGCAGATCCGCTTCAAAAGAGATTCCGAATGGCTCACTATCACCATTCCCAGCTCCCGCTCCGCTGCCTCCTGCAAAAGTGCCTGCCAGATCTGGCTCTGGGTCAGGGCGTCAAACATCGCGGTGATCTCATCTGCCAGCAAATAGCGCGGATTCGCCGCCAGCGCCCTGGCAATGCAGAACCGCTGCAGTTCGCCGCCGGACAGCTCCGACGGAAAGCGGTCCAGCCATTCTTCCCGGATGCCAAGCCGCCTCCGGCTCTCCTCCTCCACCGGACCGCCCTCGTTTAAAACCTGCCGCATCCGCCAGCGCGGGTTGACCGCCTGCTCCGGGTGCTGCCAGATCAACTGCACCGGCATACGTCCCCGGATGTTCCCGATTGGCACGCCGTCTATCTGAATGGTTCCCGCCTCCGGCTTCTCATATCCCGCCAGCAGACGGCACAGCGTCGTTTTTCCATATCCGCTCGGCGCCACCAGGCCGACGCGCTCCCCCGGTTCAATTTTCAGGGAAACCCGCGTCAACACGTGACGGCCGCCATTTTCATATGAAAAAGATATGTTTTCTGCCTCCAATGCCATCTCATGTTCCTCCAAAAAATTCATGCTCCGGCAGCGCCCGGTAAAGTGCCTGTGTGTATGGCTCTTTCAAATTCCGTCCCACCCGGAAATCCTCCGGCTTCACTTCCTCCAGAATCGTCCCGTCATAAAATACCAGAATCCGATCCGCCATCTCAAGTGCCAATTCCAGATCGTGGGTAATCAGAAGCACCGCCGCCCCGTCCTGCGCCATCTCTTTTAAATGGTGGATCACATGGCGTGCCGTCATCGTCTCCAGTCCCGGCGTCGGTTCATCCGCCACAATCAGCTTCGGATCCTGCATCAGCGCCGCCGCCATCAGAACGCGCCGCGCCATGCCGCCCGACAGCTCAAATGGATAACATTGTTCCACCGATTCGTCCAGACCGTACCGCTTCAAAAGCTGTCGACATTTTGCCCGCGTTTCAGCGTCTTTTCTGCCGCCGCAGATCTGATCTCCGACCCGCATCAGCGGATCAAGATAGGAAACGCCCTGCGGAATCAGGGAAATCCCATTGCCGCGCAGTCCGGCAAGCCGCGCCTCATCTAACATTTCTCCCTGATAGGAAATCTGTCCCTCCATCCGGCAGTTGTACGGCAGAATCCCCAAAATGGCGTGCGCCAACAGGCTTTTTCCCGAACCGCTTGCCCCGACCACCGCCGTCAGCTCCCCAGCGAACAGATCGCAGGAGAGATCTCGGAGCGGATGGAGCTCGCGCCGTCTGAGCCCGCGCGCGTACTGAGTAAAATATAAGTTTAGATTTTGAATTTTCAATATCGGCTCTTCCATGGAATCACGATTTTCACGCAATCTCTGTTCTTTGAGAATGTCTGTCTGTTCCAAATTTGATAGCCGCATCGTTTTTGATTGTTTTTGTCTTAATCGCATCAACTTATCAAAATATATATTTTTCTGAGTCATTTTGTGTTTTCATTCATTTAATTTTATTTACAACCGTTCAATTCTCTCTTAGTTATGAACAAACATCCTTGCAAATTTATCTTCGCCGAAGGATTTTACCCTGCAGGTCAGGATTTTCGTATACTTCTCCCATCTACTTCTGCTTCATTCCTGGCATCCTCTACTCATGTGCACTCCCCGGATCCATCAGCCGCCCCAGGCTCTGTCCGATCACCTGAAATCCGAGTGTCACCAACACCAGCGCTGCGCCCGGAAAGAGCGCCAGCCACCATTTTCCGGTAATCAGGTAGGACATACTCTCCGATAAAATGACGCCGATCGCCGGCCGTTCTGAGGAAAGGCCGAATCCCAGAAACGTCACGCTCGCCTCATGCAGAATCGCATGGGGAAAGAGAAGAATAAGTCCGGTCGCAAATTGTCTCGATACCTGTGGGACGATGTGATGCCAGGCGATCCACCAGGGCTTTTTCCCCAATTTTTCGGAGATCCGCACATACGGACTCTCCCGGATCTGTAAGATTTCCGCCCGAAGAAGCCGCGCCAGCGACGCCCAGTGCGTCAGGGCGATCCCGACCGCCACGCCCCGGAATTCTTTTCCCAGTCCATAGGAAATCAGAATCAAGAGAAGCATATGCGGAATCCCCATCACAAGGTTGATCAGCCCGCAGACCAGCGAATCCATCCATCCGCCGCCAAGCGACGCCAGAAGCGCAAGCGTCAGCGCCACCACCGCGCTGATCGCCGCCGTCAGAAGTCCCAGACGGATGCTTAAGGAAAGTCCCGAAACAGTCCGGACGAGCATATCCCGCCCCATCCAGTCGGTCCCAAACAATCCTCCGATTCCCGGAGGCAGATTTTTTCTGGCAAAATCAACCTGCTGTGCGGCATCCTCCCAGACGATTCCAGACACCGTTACCAGAATCAGGAACAGAAGGGAAATTCCCAGCAGCCAGAGTGTTTTCTTTCTCATGCCCTGCCTCCTTTCCTGAGTCTCGGATCGACCAGCCGGTACAGGATATCGGCCGCCGCATTGCCCGCAAAGACGAGCACCGCGCTGATGAGTGTAATTCCCATCAGAAGCGGAATATCACTTCCAAGTCCCGCCGTGACCGCCGCCTGTCCAAGACCCGGATAGGAAAAAACCTGTTCCACCAGCACCGATCCACCGAAAATCTCACTGATCGAGCCAAATTGCAGAGTAATCACCGGGAGAAGCAGGTTGCGGAGTCCATGCCGGACAATCAGCCGCCATCCGCTTTCCCCGCGCGCCCGCGCATAGAGCACGTAATCACTTTCCAGAATCTCAATCAGCTTTTCGCGCGTGTGCATCGCAATCGAAGAAATCCCCGTCAGTCCCAGCGTACAGGCCGGCAGAAAGGCATGATACAGACGATCCGGCAGACTGACCGCATCCGCCGCCATCCCCACCGGAACACTGAATCCAATCGGAAACAGCGGAATCTGCACGGCAAAGACCAGAAGCAGCACCAGCGCCAGCCAAAACGACGGCGTTCCCGCTATTACCAGGCAGTATCCCGTAATCAGGCGGTCGGCCAGATGACCGCGCCGCGCTGCTGCCACGATCCCCAGAAAGGTTCCCACGATTCCCGAAAACAGCCACGCCGCCAGAAGCAGCCACACCGACGCCGACGCCTTTTCGGCAATCACCTCCAGCACCGGTCTGCGGTACAGGAGGGAAATGCCGAAATCGCCGTGACAGACGCCCAAAAGCCAGCTAAAAAAACGTTTCCAGACCGGCACGCCGACGCCCCAGTACGCCCGCAGCTTCTCAATCTGCTCCGGCGACATTGAACCGAGCGCCGTCTGCCCGACATTCGTCTGCAGCGGATCCACCGGCGACATCGACACCAGCAGAAAGGAAGCCAGGCTGACCGCCAAAAGCAGCAGAACCAGGTGCAGAACACCGCGCCAAAGCCATTTCATCCTACTCATAGTACCACCGATCGACATTGTTGACGATGGACCATCCGTGACCGTGCGGGTGCACCTTCTGCTCCGCGACATGAAGCCCGTCTCTCACCCAGTACAGATGATCAACATTGACCAGCCAGATCCACGGGAGATCGCCCTCGGCGGATACCCCCGTCTCGCCGTCCCACTGCGCCTTTTTCCACAATTCATAGGAACTTTCCAGATCCGAAGCCGCCAGCGCCTCA
This sequence comes from Otoolea sp., assembly GCA_050875065.1. Lineage (GTDB taxonomy): Bacteria > Bacillota > Clostridia > Lachnospirales > Lachnospiraceae > Otoolea. Next base: position 35,223 of record JBNMLY010000002.1, read on the forward strand.
TCCATATAGGCGTCCACGGTTTCATTCGCATATGGCGAGTACTCTGCCAGTCCCGTATCGGCTTTTGTATGGTAAATATTATAAAATTCCATCGGTGTGTGCGCGCCCCAGCCCCAGAGAAGCGGCTGCGACTGTGCCTCGTCATACGCCGTATCCCAGCCCGTGCCGCGGATCGAGGCATCGATGCCGATCTCCTTTAACTGCTGCGCCGTATCGGCCGCCAGCGCCTGACGCACCGAATCCCCGGTCGGATAGAGAAACTCCAGCGTGGCTTTCACTCCATCCTTTTCGCGGATGCCGTCTGCATTTTTCTTCCATCCGGCCGCATCCAGCATCTCCTCCGCCTTCTCCGGATCATAGGAAATGTGTTCCATTTCATCGTTGTACCATGGCATCTTGTCACAGACACTGTATGCCGGGCTGCCGTAACCATTTAACACATGATCGATCATTTCCTTCCGGTCAATCGCCAGGTTGATGGCGCGGCGCACCTGCACATCTGCTGTAAAATCATTGCCAATTTTTACACCATCTTCCCGCACCGTCTCCGGTATAGCCGGAAGATTAAATCCACGGTTGTCCACCGTCTCACAGTCCAGCAGTCCGTATCCCGGAACCGTCTGATCTGCATAGGACGCCGCCGTGTACGCCACATCCACCTGTCCGGCGCGCACCGCCGCAAACGCCGCATCCTCCTCCATAAAGAGGATTGTGACCTGCTGCATCTTCGGTGCCTCCCCGTAATAATCCGGGTTCGCCTCCAGAATCACCTGCTGCCCTTTATCCCACTGTTTCAGGATATAGCGCCCGGAGCCGATCGGATGCGTGCCATAATCCGTTCCATATGCGTGTTCCGGCACAATTCCCGTCACCGCCATCGTGTACGACCAGATGGCAAACGGGCGCTCCATCTCGAACACAACCGTCACATCATCGATCGCCTCCGCCTGTTTTAACATCGAAAAATCGTTGACGGAACTCGTCTCCTTCAATGTATTGTAGGTAAATGCAACATCCTCCGCCGTCAGCGCCTCGCCGTCCGTGAATTTCGCGTCATCGCGGATCGTCACCGTCCAGGTCATTCCGTTCTCGGATGTCTCCACATCCGTCGCCAGGTCATACCCGATGCTTAAATCCGCTTCCGTCACCGTCAAGGTGCTCTGGATCAGCGGTTCATGCATATGCTCGCCCGCGCCCCAGCCATACGCCGGATCAAAGCCCGCCTCCGGCTCCGAGGCCGGCGGCATCGCGATAACGACGCTTGTTTGGGTATTTTCCGTTGCATTTGCGCCTTCCCCGTTTCCAGCATTTCCCATCCGTTCTGCGCCGGAACCGCCTTTCTGCGTCTGGTTTCCAGCGCTTCCGCATCCGGCAAGGGCAACTGCTGCCACTACGGCAATGGCGCCAAGTGCTCTTGCCTCTCCGAGCATTCGCCCGATAATTTTGCCTGTATTGTTCCAATTTTTCATTTTACTAATTTTACTCCTGTATTGTTCTGTTGAAATAAGGAATACGTCCTAGCAGCTTCTCGCACCGGGCACCATCTCCTGCGACATAATTCTTCTTCACGCGAATATGCAGTCCCCGTGAAATAATTATAAAAGGATACCAGAAAAGCACGGTCCCTACTGGACCGCTGTACCTTCCTGGTATCCTTCTCCATGTTCTTATTTATTTTTCTTCTCTGCTTACTTCATACTGCCAGCTTTGTCCCCGGCAATTCGGTATCTGCCATTTTCACAAATGTAGGACATATGCCAAAGCTATGCGCTCCCGCATCGACTGATTTAAATATCCAAGCAGATGATCAATTCCAAACAAATCTGGTAAATGCCCAATTCTTCTTCATTTTCCCCGCTTCTGCGGGGCATCCTCTGCTTGTGCAGAGCTGTTTTCTTTTTTCATTTAGACATTTATTTCGACCTTTAGAATCATTTTAGGGAGGCACTGTCTTATATTACTCCGTCGGCGTCGTCTTTCTGACATTCGTCTCTAAGAAACGGTTATATCCGAGCCATCCCGGATTCTCTCCGCCGCTCTTTAAGACTTCCAGCATCGTCTCCATCTTCGCATCGGTATTGTCCGCGAAATTCAGCGCGAGCGCCTCTAAAAGTGCCGGTTTCTTCGGGGAACCGTACTCTAATTCGCCATGGTGCGCGAGGATGCAGTGCTTTAACTCCGCTGCCGTCTTTTCCGGGAATCCCGGAATCTCCTTGATGCGGTCTGCGACCATCATCGTACCGATCACGATATGGCCTAAAAGCTGGCCGTCGTCGGTATAATCATTCTCCGGAAATGCGGATAATTCCTGTACTTTTCCGATGTCGTGGAACAGCGCTGCGGTCAGAAGCAGATCTCGGTTCAGCGCCGGATATGCCTTCGTGTAGAAATCGCAGAGCTTCATCACACTTAACGTATGCTCCAGCAGCCCGCCCACGAAACCGTGGTGCACACTCTTCGCCGCCGAATGGAAGCAGAATTTCTTCACAAATGCCTTATCCTCCAGGAAATAGCTGGACGCCAGCTTTTTCAGATACGGATTCTGGAGGGACTGCACCAGAGCTGTCAGCTCCTGATACATCACCTTGATGTCCTTTGAGCTGACCGGAAGATAATCACTCTCCTGATATTCGCCCTCGTCCGCCTTGCGGATGCGCTTGATATTTAACTGGTTGGAACCCTGAAATACCGTCACATCGCCGTCCACATAGACGTACTGCAGCGGCTCAAAATCATTGATGCCCGGAGAGCTTAAATCCCAGATCTTGCAGTCCACCGTGCCTGTTTTATCCTGAAGCAGTACGGACGCGTACTCTTTTCCGTTCTTCGTCACCGCGTGCTGCTTGGTCTTACATAAATATACGTCCGAAACCCTCATGCCTTCCCGGAACTGTTCAATATATCTCATTTTACCTCTATCCTCCTGAAATTCCATGAAACTTCCAAAATTCCATGTCTGTCCTATTTCATTTATAAATACATTTCACCTGAGTTATGCCATTTACGCCCCGCACGAGCAGCAAACACTCTGACTTTCTCTCTTTTACCGGGCACGCAGCGGCACCGCAAACGGAATCTCCGTATATCCGTCGCGCCCTTTCCGCATCACGCTCACTGATACCGATGCACCGCTGGCGGAGTTTTCAATCTGCGCCTGGAGTTCTTTAAAACTTCCGATCTCCTTTGTGCCAAATTTCACAATAATATCGCCGTTCTGGATGCCGGCATCATACGCCGGACTGCCGGAGACGGCCTCCGTCACATATACGCCCGCCGGAATGCCGCCCTCCTGCATCGCACGGCTCACATCCTGTCCCCGGATGCCCAGATAAGCTGCCGGAACTCCATTCGTCAGCCGTTCCAAAATCGGCTTATAGCTGGAAATAGTATACGCCGCCGTCCGATCCGTGCAGCTCTCGCTGCGGCAGGTCTCCGACGTCCAGCCGACCATCTCCCCGGCCGTATTGATTAAAAATGTACCCGTCTGCGAATTGCTGCCGATGTCTGCATACAGAATCCGCGTCAGACCATCCGTGATCTGCACATTGCGCGCCACGTACGATACAGTGCCGAACGAAAGCGAATGCACCTGTCCGGACGGACCTCCGATGCCGATCAGGACATCGCCCGCCTTGACCGTATACGAATTGGCAAGCGAAAGCACCTGCACATCCTTTCGAACCTCCTCCGGCAGATCGCCTGACGCCACCGCCACGACTGCCATGCCGAGCACCTCGTCGATCTGACGCACCGTACCACCAATCTTCGCTCCATCTGAAAATGCCACGTAGATCGAATCTGCCGCCCGCACCGCATCAGCGTAGGTAAAAATCAAAAACTCTCCGCCATTTTCCGCAATGACCACACCGGCATAATCACCCGTATTTTCCACCGGATTTCCAAATATATCTGTCTCCTGTTTGCCGGAGCTGACCGTCACGACCGATTTGTCGCCCTGTTCCCCGATTCCGCGCAGCACCGACGTCATCGAATTGAAATTGTCCACGGAAAACTGATAGCCGGAAAGCGCCTCGCCGACCGCCTCATCAATCTCCTGCTCCATCTGTTCCGGCTGCGCCGTCATATCTGCCTCCGCGCCGTCCGACGGCGAAATGGAGTCCGGATCGTCCTTGGAGAACTCCACCGAAGCAGTCTCCTGTGTCCCATTTTCCTGGAAACAGCGATCCGCCAACGGCTTCACCGCCGCAAACGAAACCGCCGCGATCCCTCCAAATGCGGCTGACGCGCATACAAAGAGAGCCACCCGCTTCGCAATCTGCTTTCTGGTCAGCGGCGGCTTCACTATCGTTTCTCTCATGAATTCCCGTTTTTCCTTTTTTTCAAGTTCTTCCGAATCCGGCATTTCACTTTCCCCTTTGCATAACATATCCTAATTATACTTTCCTTCTTGATGTTATGCAAGAAAAAAGTGCGAATGCTTGGCTAGACGGCGGGGAATGTGATATAATGTGAACACTTGACGAGGTCTTTTCGAGTCTAGTGAGAACTTATACCTGACCACTTAACGAGGTCTTTCACGAGTTTAGTGATCATGGTATAATATGAGCACTTAGCGAGGTCTTTTCGAGCCTAGTGCAATCTTACCTGAGCACTTATCTTAACCACAATTAATATATAAGAGGATTACCACAACATGAATGAAAAAGCATTAAAAACTCTCGAATATACAAAGATCATCGACCAGCTCACGGAGTACGCCTCCACGGAGATGGGAAAACAGATGTGCCGCGAACTGCAGCCGTCCTGTGATCTGACGACGATCCGGCAAAGCCAGACGGAGACAACCGATGCCCTGACACGCGTCCGCATGAAGGGCAGTCTGGCCTTTGGCGGTGTGAAGGATGTGCGCGGTTCCATGAAACGCTTAGAGATCGGCAGTTCCCTGGGGATCCCGGAGCTTCTCGCCGTCAGCTCCTTATTAACCGTTGCCGCCCGCGCGCAAAGCTACGGACGCCATGAGAAATCCGAAGAATTTCCGGATGATTCCCTCGATGCACGGTTCCGCGCCCTCGACCCGCTGACGCCGGTCAACAATGAGATCAAACGCTGTCTGCCATCTGAGGATGAGGTCAGCGATGATGCCAGTCCGGGACTTGCCAAGGTGCGCCGTTCCATGAAGATCGTGGGCGGACGCGTCCACACCCAGTTAAATTCTATTTTAAACTCCAGCCGGACCTATTTGCAGGACGCTGTCATCACAATGCGCGACGGCCGCTACTGCCTGCCGGTCAAGGCGGAATATAAATCCCAGGTTCCAGGCATGGTGCACGACCAGTCCTCGACCGGTTCAACCGTATTTATCGAACCGCTCGCGATCGTCAAGCTGAACAACGAGCTGCGCGAACTGGAAATTCAGGAAAAACGGGAAATTGAGTTTGTTCTGGCGGCTCTTTCCAGCCAGCTCATGCCTTACACCGACACGATTCTCTCGGATCTGGCGATTCTGGCCGAGCTCGATTTCATTTTCGCAAAGGCGGCGCTTTCCCGCCACTACAACTGCGTGGAACCGAAATTTAACAATAAACGGTACATCAATATTAAGGATGGCCGCCACCCGCTCTTAAACCCGAAACAGGTTGTCCCGATCAATATCTGGGTCGGTGATTCCTTTGATCTGCTGATTGTGACGGGTCCAAACACCGGTGGTAAAACCGTTTCCTTAAAAACGGTCGGACTCTTCACCCTGATGGGACAGGCGGGACTTCATATCCCGGCATTTGAGGGTTCCGAGCTGGCCGTCTTTGACAATGTCTTTGCCGACATCGGCGACGAGCAGAGTATCGAGCAGAACCTGAGTACGTTCTCCGCCCACATGACGAACATCGTTTCCATTTTAAATGAGGCGGACGCCAATTCGCTCTGTCTCTTCGATGAGCTCTGTTCCGGTACCGACCCGACCGAGGGCGCGGCGCTGGCGATTGCGGTCTTAAACTTCCTGCACAACATGACCTGCCGGACGATCGCAACCACACATTACAGTGAGTTAAAGGTCTTTGCACTGACCGCACCGGGCGTTGAAAATGCCTGCTGCGAGTTCAATGTCGAGACACTCCGCCCGACCTACCGCCTGCTCATCGGTATCCCGGGAAAAAGTAATGCATTTGCCATTTCCCGCAAGCTGGGGCTGCCGGATTACATCATCGACGAGGCGAAAAACCAGATGGAGAAAAAGGACGAATCCTTTGAGGATCTGCTCGCCAATCTGGAAAACAGCCGCGTAACCATCGAAAAAGAGCGCGAGGAAATTGCTTCCTATAAACAGGAGATCGAAACCCTGAAAAACCGCCTCCAGCAGAAGGAGGAACGTTTCTCCGAGCAGAAGGAAAAAATGCTTTCCAAAGCCCGCGAGGATGCACAGAAGATCCTCCAGGATGCAAAGGACACCGCCGATCAGACGATCCGCAACATCAACAAGCTTGCCAAGTCTTCCGGCGTGAACAAGGAACTGGAAGCGGAACGTACCAAGCTGCGCGGCAAGATCCAGGATGTAGACAAGAAACTTTCCGTTAAAAAGACCGCCGCACCGAAAAAAGCCGTTTCCGCGAAAAAACTGCGTCTTGGCGATACGGTGCGCGTCCTCTCGATGAATTTAAAAGGAACGGTCAGCTCCCTGCCAAATGCCAAGGGCGATCTGTATGTACAGATGGGAATCTTACGTTCCCTCGTCAATATCCGCGATCTGGAAATGGTCGAGGAGGCGTCCATCACCGGACCGGGACTTTCCGGCACCCATACGGGCGGTTCCCGCGGTTCCGGAAGCGGAAGCAGCAAGATCAAGATGTCCAAGTCCTTCAGCGTATCGCCGGAGGTCAACCTGATTGGCATGACCGTCGATGAGGCGATCCCGGTGCTCGACAAATATCTGGACGACGCCTACCTGGCACATCTTCCGCAGGTCCGCGTCGTACACGGCCGCGGAACCGGCGCTTTGAAAGCAGGCGTACACCGCCATTTGAAGAAATTAAGCTATGTCAAAGACTACCGGCTTGGCGAATTTGGCGAAGGCGACACGGGCGTAACGATCGTAACCTTTAAATAAGCAATCATACCAGACACAAATGGCCAGACTCCCGGTGCCGGTCTGCGCACAGCGGGGCATCTGACCTCATACTTGACTTACTTGAAAAAACAGGAGGAATCAACATGGCTGAAAAGCAGCGCATTCTCATCGTAGATGACGACTACAACATTGCTGAACTAATCTCACTTTACCTAACGAAAGAATGTTTTGAAACCAAAATTGTCGGAGACGGGGAAGAAGCTCTCCGGGTATTTCCCGAATTTCAGCCCAACCTGATTCTCCTGGATCTGATGCTTCCGGGCATCGACGGCTATCAGGTCTGTCGCGAGCTTCGCAGCACCTCCCAGGTGCCGATCATCATGCTCTCTGCCAAGGGCGAGATCTTTGACAAGGTTCTGGGACTGGAGCTGGGCGCCGACGACTATATGATCAAACCGTTCGATTCGAAAGAACTGGTTGCCAGAGTCAAAGCCGTTCTTCGCCGCTACCAGGCCCCGGTACAACCCCCGGCATCGTCCGCCACCGAACAGCACGGAAACTTCGTCGAGTACCCGGATCTCATCGTCAACCTGACAAATTATTCCGTTATTTACAACGGCCACTCGATCGAACTGCCGCCGAAGGAACTGGAACTGCTCTATTTCCTCGCTTCTTCACCGAACCAGGTATTTACCAGAGAGCAGCTTCTCGACCATATCTGGGGCTATGAGTACATCGGCGATACGCGGACGGTAGACGTCCATATCAAGCGGCTCCGTGAGAAAATCAAGGGAAATGACAAGTGGGCGCTGACGACCGTCTGGGGGATCGGTTATAAATTTGAAGTGAAACGATAACTGTTAGTGAATGAAATGAACGGTTATGTGAAACGATAGTACAGAGGTTTACCATGAAATCAAACCACTACACACATTCTCTTTATTATAAACTGCTGATCGGCTATCTCATATTCGGCCTGCTCGGTTTCATCACGATCGCGACCTTTTCCTCCGAGATGACCTACCGCCACCTCGTGAGACACGAATCTGAGTCCCTGTACGACGAGGCAACGATGATTGCCGATCGGTGCAGCAAGGCCTACGAGGGCAAAACCATCAACCTCGACTCGGCATACCCGCAGCTCGAGGCCGTCTCCGCCTATCTGCAGTCAGATATCTGGATCCTGAACCATGAGGGAACCATCGTTGCGGACAGCAGCGGCAAGCGCACCGGCATCACGATCGACGATTTTGACCCGACCGCACAGGGAAACCGGCTTTATTCCATCGGGCAGTATTACAATCTCTTTGACAGCAAAGTGCTTTCTGTCTCTGCCCCGATCACGGGCAATATGAAAACCTACGGTTATATTGTCATTCATATGCCAATCCAGCTCATTGAGGCGGAACAAAATGGATTTTTGAATATTGTTTACATAACATCCATCATCCTGTTTTTCCTCTCCCTTGTGGTACTGCTGGTATTTACAAAAGTTGTCTATCTGCCACTCAAGAAAATTACGGTTGCCGCCAATGAGTATGCCGCCGGAAATCTGGCACACAATATCCAGATCAGCACCCGTGACGAGATCGGCTATCTCGCCAGCACCTTAAACTATATGTCCAATGAGTTAAATGAGATGGAACAGTATCAGCACAATTTTATCGCGAACGTCTCCCACGACTTCCGCTCGCCGCTGACCTCCATCAAGGGCTATCTTGAGGCAATTCTTGACGGCACGATCCCGCAGGAGCTCTATCATAAGTACCTGCACATCGTCATTTCCGAGACTGAACGCCTCAACAAACTGACCCAGGGCATGCTGACGCTCAACTCTTTAGACAGCAAGGGCTACTTGACCCGTACTAATTTTGATATCAACCGGACCATCAAGGATACCGCCGCGACCTTCGAGGGCACATGCAGTGCAAAGGGCATCACATTTGACCTGACGTTCGCGGACAATATCCAGATGGTCTATGCGGATCTCGGGAAAATCCAGCAGGTTCTCTACAACCTGATCGACAACGCGATCAAATTCAGCCATGAGGACTCGGTCATCTACATCCAGACGTCCATCCGGTATGAGAAAATCTTTATTTCCATCAAAGATACCGGCATCGGCATCCCGAAAGACAGCCAGAAGAAGATCTTTGAGCGCTTCTACAAATCTGACTTATCGCGCGGAAAAGATAAAAAGGGCACCGGACTGGGGCTTGCAATCGTCAAAGAAATCATCCAGGCACATGGGGAAAATATCGACATTGTCAGTACCGAAGGGGTGGGGACGGAATTTATTTTCAGTCTGCCGAAGGCGACGACGCTATAAAATTTACTGAATAAACACTTCCATTTTTCTAGCATTTTCTCCACTGCAGCAAAAAACAGCACTTTCAAACTATAAAAAGGCTGTATCATCCACCGCACACTTCCATGCGGCAGGCAATACAGCCTTTTTCTTATTTTATATGCACGTTAATTTTCCGGCCGTTTTCTAAATCTGTCAGCTGACAAATTTTTTGTTCTATCTTCTTCCCTACTGATACAGCGGATACTTCTCACACAGCTTCGTTACTTCCGCACGGATGTAATCCGCCTTGTTCTCGAAGTCGGTAGCTGCCAGCCAGATGCACTCTGCGATGACTTCCATGTCTTCTTCCTTCAGGCCACGGGTGGTAACAGCCGGAGTACCGATGCGGACACCGGAGGTAACGAACGGGCTTCTCGGATCGTTCGGAACGGTGTTCTTGTTCAGGGTGATGTATACCTCATCACAACGATTCTGCAGCTCTTTACCGGAAATATCCATGCCGCGCAGATCGACTAACATCAGGTGGTTGTCGGTTCCGCCGGTCAGAATCTTGAATCCCTGCTTCTGAAGTGCGGCTGCCAGAGCGGCTGCATTCTTCTTAACCTGAAGCTGATACTCTTTAAATTCCGGTTTCAGCGCCTCGCCGAAGCAGACAGCCTTGCCTGCGATGATGTGCTCTAACGGGCCCCCCTGGGTTCCCGGGAAGATAGCCTTGTTGAAGTTGAACTTCTCAGCCGCTTCCTTGTTTGCCAGAATCAGGCCGCCTCTCGGTCCGCGCAGTGTCTTATGAGTGGTTGTCGTAACCACGTCTGCATACGGGATCGGGCTCTGATGAAGGCCAGCCGCTACCAGACCTGCGATATGAGCCATATCGACCATCAGGTATGCGCCTACTTTGTCTGCGATTTCACGGAAACGTTTGAAATCAATCTCTCTTGCATAGGCACTTGCACCTGCAATGATCAGCTTCGGTTTTGCTTCCAGTGCAATGCGCTCTACCTCTTCGTAATCAATCACGCCATTGTCGTTGACACCATACGGTACAATGTTGAAATATAAACCGGAGAAATTGACAGGGCTTCCGTGTGTCAGATGTCCGCCGTGATCCAGGTTCATACCCATAACGGTATCGCCCGGTTTCAGCATCGCGATAAAGACTGCCATATTGGCCTGTGCGCCGGAATGCGGCTGTACGTTTGCATAATCACATCCAAACAGCTTTTTCGCTCTCTCGATCGCGATGGATTCTACGACATCGACACACTGGCATCCGCCGTAGTAACGTTTTCCTGGATATCCTTCTGCATATTTGTTGGTTAATACCGAACCCATCGCCATCATAACCGGCTCCGATACGATATTCTCCGAAGCGATCAGCTCCAGGTTTCTTCTCTGGCGGGCTGCCTCCGCTTCAATGGCTTCTCCCACTTCCGGATCCGCCTCTGTAATGAACTTCATTACCTCATCTACCATGTCTGTTTCTCCTATTCTTCTTGTTTCTCTCTGTCATCCATACAAAATCATTACGTGAATTTTCACTATATAAATATAGGAATCGCACTTTTATCTCTCTGGATTTTTTATTTAAAAAAGCCTTTTTCAGGTCTCATTAAATACGCTCATTCTGTCACCAAATACCGCTTACGCCAGCAGCGCATCCGCCATCTGCTCCATTGCCGGAATATCGCTCTCCTTGAACGCTCCGCGAACCGTAACGACCGGTTCAACCACCGCGATCTCCTTCATCGCATCCAGCATTCCCTTCATCGTGCGCGCTGCGGTCGGTGCCCAGGAGCCATTTTCAATCAGGGCAACGGTGCGTTTCTGATAATTCTTGCTCTGTAAGTGGTGCAGGAAATCTGCCATAACCGGCATCACACCCGCGTCATAGGACGGTGCTGCCAGCACGATTTTTCCATACCGGAACGCATCTTCCAGCGCCTCCGCCATATCGTCGCGCGCCAGATCCGCGATTGCCACCTTAGGGCATCCTTTTTTCTCAAGGATTTCCTTTAACTTCTTCGCCGCATCCTCGGTGTTGCCGTGCAGGGACGCATACGCGATAAATACGCCCTCTGACTCGACGCCGTAGCTGCTCCAAATCTGGTACTTTTCAAGCACGTGTCCGATCGTCTCTTTCAGAACCGGACCATGCAACGGGCAGATAATCTGAATGTCCAGACCGGCTGCTTTCTTAAGAAGTGCCTGCACCTGCATTCCGTATTTTCCTACGATATTGAAATAATACCGTCTAGCCTCGCAGTCCCAGTCCTCGTCCGCATCGAGCGCACCAAATTTGCCGAAACCGTCGGCGCTGAACAGCACCTTATCGCAGGAATCATAGCTTACCATAACCTCCGGCCAATGTACCATCGGCGCCATAACGAAAGTCAGCTCATGGCGTCCCAGGTTCAGGGTGTCGCCCTCCTTGACTGTCAGCGCACGGCTGGTATCAAGATCAAAGTACAGTTTCAGCATCGGAAATGTCTTTGCATTGCCTACCAGTGTGATCTCCGGGTATCGTTCTACGACTGCCTGAATACTTGACGCATGATCCGGCTCCATATGGCTGATTACCAGGTAATCCGGGGTTCTTCCATCCAGTACGGTCTCCAGATTTGACAGAAATTCCGCCTGTTTGCGCTTGTCTACCGTATCCATGATCGCAATCTTTTCATCCATAATCACGTATGAATTATATGAAATACCGTTTGGCACCTGATACTGGCCTTCAAACAAGTCAATATCATGGTCATCTACACCGATGTAGCGAATATCTTCTGTGATCATTTCCTGCTTCCTCCTGTTCTTTTCGCAGCCGTTCTATCTCTTTATGGCCACCTCTCCTTGTTCTCACAGGCATCCTGCGTTCTGCTGCCAGCCTGCCTTTGATTTCATCCATTATCAATGACGATGAATTAATCAGTTCTTCTCCTCAATCGCCATAATCATATCCACGCGTCTCTGATGGCGTCCGCCCTCAAATTTTGCATTGATCCACTCTTCAACGATCATCTTTGCAAGCTCGCTTCCTACCACACGGGCGCCGAAACAGAGTACATTGGCATCGTTGTGGCGGCGGGACATCACGGCCGTGTACGGCTCGCTGCACACGCAGGCGCGCACGCCTTTTACCTTGTTGGCTGCCAGTGAAATGCCAAGACCGGTGCCGCAGATTGCGATACCCAGATCGGCCTCGCCGGAGACAACCGCACGGCCTACTTTTTCTCCATAAACCGGATAATCACAGCTCTCGGTGCTGTCTGTACCCAGGTTTAACACTTCGATTCCCTTTTCTTTCAGGAAATCCACAATAATGTTCTTCAGTTCTACCGCCGAATGGTCATTTCCAATCGCAATTTTCATCTTATTTTCTCCTCATCTGACTGACTTCCGGAACAAAAGATATAATCCGGTCATTATGAAATCATTTTAGTCAAGTTGCCGGATAATGTCAAGACTGTGAAATCTCAAGACCTGTGTTTTCAGACTTCTTCTGCTCCCTGCTATTCTCACCTTCTTATCCCTTCTTCCGACAGCAAAAATCCATATTTTACAAGCAGTTTCCGTTTGATCCGGAACACACAAAAAGGGCACGGAGGAAGCTCGTTCGCACTCCTCCGTGCCCTATTGTTTCTTCTATATAATTGTTATAAATCTGCCCTCGGACGCGCTTACTTACGCTCCGTGGACAGCCGAAGCCGTCAGCTTGCCATCCGAAAGTCCGATCTCGATCGTATCTCCCGCACGGACGCCGTCTGCCAGAATCAGTTTCGCAGCCAGTGTCTCGACGTTCTTCTGCAGATACCGTTTGAGCGGTCTTGCACCGTATACCGGATCGTATCCATTGTCGATAATGAAGTTCTTCGCCTCATCCGTCAGGGCAATCTTCAACTCCTTGTCCGCCAGACGTTTATTGACATCTGAGACCAGAAGTTCAATGATCCCACCGATATTCTCCTTGGTCAGCGGCTTAAAGAGAATAATCTCATCCAGACGGTTCAGGAATTCCGGACGGAAGTGTGCTCTTAAGTCATGCATAACCGAGCTTTCTGCCTCCGGCTTGATCTGTCCATCTTCATCGATGCCATCCAGCAGATACTGGGAACCGATATTGGAGGTCATAATCAGGATCGTGTTCTTGAAATCGACGGTTTTGCCGGTCGAATCCGTGATACGTCCATCATCCAGCACCTGAAGCAGGACGTTAAATACATCCGGGTGCGCTTTCTCCACCTCATCGAAGAGGACAACGGAATACGGTTTGCGCCGTACTGCCTCGGTCAGCTGGCCGCCCTCGTCATATCCGACATATCCTGGCGGCGCTCCGATCAGACGGGGAACGGAATGTTTCTCCATGTATTCACTCATATCGATACGAACCATGTTGTTCTCATCGTCAAACAGTGCCTCCGCCAGCGCTTTTGCAAGCTCCGTCTTGCCGACACCGGTCGGGCCTAAGAACAGGAACGAACCGATTGGTTTAGTCGGATCCTTGATACCCGCTTTCGAACGGATAATTGCCTCTGTTACCTTGGTAACGCCCTCATCCTGTCCGATGACACGTTTGTGGAGAATTTCATCCATGTGAAGTGTCTTGCTTCGCTCACTTTCTGTCAGTTTCGCAACCGGAATTCCCGTCCATTTTGAGATAATCCGGGCAATCTCATCTTCACTAACGCTCTCATGCACCAGACTGAGATCCTGATTTTTCACTTTCTCTTCCTCTTCGGCTAACTGTTTCTGCAGTTCCGGTAACTTACCGTACTGAAGTTCGGCCGCCTTGTTGAGGTCATACGCCTGCTGTGCGGCCTGAATCTCGCCATTCACGTGCTCAATCTCTTCCCGCAGCTTGGACAGCTTATCAACGGAAGATTTCTCATTCTCCCACTGGACTTTCTGAGTTGCAAAATTACTCTTAAGCTCTGCCAGCTCTTTCTGGAGTTCTGCCAGACGATCCTGGCTTAAACGATCCGTCTCTTTTTTCAGTGCGGCTTCCTCAATCTGCAGCTGCATGATACGTCTCGAAAGCTCATCGAGCTCCGCCGGCATCGAATCCATCTCCGTCTTGATCATCGCACAGGCCTCATCGACCAGGTCGATCGCCTTATCTGGCAGGAAACGATCTGTAATATAACGGTCAGACAGGATCGCCGCTGAAACAAGCGCAGAGTCCGTGATCTTGACGCCGTGGTAAACCTCATATCTCTCTTTCAGGCCACGCAGGATAGAAATCGTATCCTCAACGGTCGGCTCATCAACGTGAACCGGCTGGAAACGACGTTCCAGAGCCGCATCTTTTTCGATGTATTTACGGTACTCATCCAGAGTCGTCGCGCCGATACAGTGCAGCTCGCCTCTCGCCAGCATCGGTTTCAGCATATTTCCGGCATCCATCGCGCCCTCGGACTTGCCTGCGCCGACGATCGTGTGCAGCTCATCGATAAACAGGATAATCTGTCCTTCACTCTTCTTGACCTCGTCGAGCACCGCTTTCAGTCTCTCTTCAAACTCACCGCGATACTTCGCGCCTGCCATCAGAGCGCCCATATCCAGGGCAAACAGTTTTTTGTCCTTCAAGCCTTCCGGGACATCGCCGCGCACGATACGCTGTGCCAGTCCCTCGACAACGGCCGTCTTACCAACGCCAGGTTCACCGATCAGAACCGGGTTGTTTTTCGTCTTTCTGGACAGAATCATAACCACGTTCCGGATCTCGCTGTCACGGCCGATAACCGGATCAAGCTTCTGGTCTCTCGCCCGCTCCACCAAATCGTAACCGTACTTATTTAATGTGTCATACGTCGCCTCCGGGTTATCGCTGACAACACGCTGGTTGCCGCGTACCGTCGAGAGCGCCTGCAAAAAGCTCTCTTTCGTGATGCCGTAGAGACGAAACAGCTCCTTGACCGCCTTGTTCGGCTGCTTTAACATCGCCAGGAATAAGTGCTCGACGGAAACATACTCGTCGCCCATCGCTTTGGCTTCATCCTCCGCGTTTACCAGCACCTTATTCGCATCATTGGAGAAATACACCTGGCCGCCGGATACCTTCGGCAGCTTTCCAATCGCCTGCTGCACCTCGTCGCGGAACTGGTCGCCCGAGATTCCCATCTTTGTTATCAATTTAAAAATCAAGCTGTCTTCCACAGTCAAAAGACTGTACAGCAAATGTTCCTGATCAATCTGCTGGTTTCCATATTCATACGCCAGCTTTTCCGTATTCTGAACGGCTTCCAGAGACTTCTGGGTAAATTTACTGATATTCATAAACCTTGCCTCCTTTCGAAGAACTTCTTGGAGCCTCATGGCTCTCTTTTGTTCTAGCAGTAATATAACACTTATTGTTAGCACTGTCAATAGACGAGTGCTAATTTTTCATGAACATTTTGTGAACAAATTTATGAATATTGTCATTCCTGCGTTATGCAAACGATGATTTATGTTTCTATATAATAACACATCCCACTGCATCCCTCCGGAAACAGCGTTCTCCTCATCTCCTGCACATACATCTCCTCTGATTCACTCTGCTCCAGTATTTCCAGCGCTTTGCGCAGATTGCGAATATCACGTTCCATAAAATCTGCATAATTGCCGCGCCCCACCAGCTTTAGATGTGTGATTCCCGCCTCACGAAAGGAATAAAGGGCACACAGGCCGCAGCCGGTCATGCCGCAGAGGTAGCCGTCCTCATCTGGGGTGCCGATTTTTAGAGGCTGTGATGTTGTCAGCTTTTCCTTATCCCGACAATCTACGTCTATTTCTTTTTGCTGCTTTTTACGTTCGCCTTCTGCTTTCCCTCTCTCTCTCACTTCATCTCCCGGATGCCTTCCAAAAGGCACATTACTCTCTCTCACCATCTGATACGGAACCCGGCACAAATGTCCGAGCTCATCACAGTGCAGGGAATTACAAAACGAACCGTTAAACTGACAGAGTTCGTTGAGAGCAAATGCCTCCCACTCCAGCTTATTTTTCACATCTAAACTGCCCGCTTCTCCTCTTTTTTTCGGTATTTTTACACTTTCTATCATGGAATGCATATCTTTGAACGTATTTTTTCGATGGAAAATCACCCTTTTAATTCTCCACTGACTGAAATACTGTACCATCCGCCGGTTGACCTCCGCTGTCTCGCCGCTCAGATGGATCTCGCAGTCTATCTTCTCCTGCCGCAGATACAGAATCAGCGCCGGATCGGCAATGATATAGCTGTAAAATCCAAGTTCCATGCAGGTTCTCACGATAGAGGCAATCTCCGCATACTGTTCCGGCAGATAATACAGCGAATTAAACGTCAAATGCACTGGTTTTCCAAGCTTTCCAACCATCTTTGCCAGAATCCCCAGCTCACTGAATGCGCCGATCTGCACATGGCTGCAAAGCACCTCCCGGCGGTTTAAGGGATAATGGGCGCCATATTTGCGGTTCCACTCATATGGCACATATCCACAAAAAAATTCGTCTGCACCTACCTGTACAAAACGCGGATATTCGTCGACTGCGCCTAGGCCTGCGACTATTTTCATTCCAGGTATGTTTTTCTTCTTCATTTTCTCCTGTCTCTCCAACTTATCATTCCAGCCATTTTCCTGCATATTCTTTTATCCCTTTGCTCCTGGAGCCTTCATTATCTCATGCCATTTTCCCATGTATTTCATTTCCCTACGAAAATTGAAAGAAATCAGAGAAAATTCAGCACAATCCGATCCACTCCCATCGCCGCATACTCATGCAAATCATCGCCCGACCGCAAGATCTCATCATTCAGTCCAAACAGGGAATTATACCGCCCCACCATCTTCAAATGACTCGGATATAAAAAGGTATACTGGCTGCAAAACTGCGGGCATTCGCGCACCAGCGCCTGTCTGCCGCGTGCCCCGCGCACGATCTGCGCGTACAGTGGACAATAGGAGGAGGTGTTTGTCTGATAATACGGAAGATGTAAACTGTGCTTCATGCTATCGCCTTGAACTGTGGCATCACGATTCGAAAAAAACATCGGCGATGCCTCTTCTTCCAGACGTTCGATTTCCAGTGTTTCCCGCAAATATTCCTGATAGAAATCCGCATATTCTCCATCCAAACAGCCAGAATCACCTATATTGATTTTCGCGCCTCCACTCTGCATCTCCGTTTTCCCGGCTTGTTCTTCCTTACAAAATGACTGCCGTTCCGATGAATCCTCCCAATTTGGCATCACCTTTCCTTTCAGATACCGCATTCTCGGATCTTTCCTCCTCTTATGAAGCAGAATTCCCAGAGACGGTTTCAGCCATGTCCGCTGCTCTCTCAGCATATCCACCAGCGCCCAGTCATTGACCTGAATTTCTATCGCCTGTTTCCGCGTCTGGCACCAGTTTTCTACCTTATCTAAAAGCCGCTCCACTTCCGCCAGCCGCTCGTCCCGGATCCAGGAAGTTGTAAGCGTTATCCCTAAGCCGTTTTTATATGCTTTCTCCATCAGCTCAAACAAGCAGTCTTTCTCCGGCGATAGCAGAGGGCAGAACGCATTTCCTATATAAATACGTTTCAGGCGCTGTGATGACAGCCAATGCCCGGTCAAGCCATTTTCCTGACAGTAGCATCTAAAAAATGCCTGCGGTTCTTGTTCTAAGAATGTCTGATACCGTTCCGGGCGATCCAACTCAACTGCCACTTCGATTTCTCTCTTTACCGCCCCACAAGAACTGGGTTTATACTCCCACTCTTTCCTCCACACACTCTTCTGCTCTTCCCAGCTCCCACAATATTCCTCATCCAGCTCCGCCGGATAACCGACCAGTGCTTCCGCCAGCGCAGCATCGTCGCCCTCCAGTTTCAGGCGGATATAGCGTCCATATGACCCGATCAGGCGGCGGACCGCCTGCTGATAATCTGCCTGCTCTGTCTTAATCAAATATTCTACCCAGTACGCCTCTATTCTGTCTGCTTTTTCCCGCGCATTTCCCCTATCTTTTTTCTCCGGGACTTTGCTTTCTATCTTCCGCCCTTCGTCCCCCGTCTCCTCATATACTCCTTCTGCTTCTATTGTCTCTTCTATCTTTTCCTCTATCCGTTCCATTTCAAACCGCTTCAGGCAGATTTCCCGATAAAGCGGCTGCAATTCCCCCGCTGGTTCTCTCTCATAGAAGCAGACCTTAAAATAAGAAGGAACCGCGATCGCCTCCGCCACGCGGAACCGGAAGCCGCATTCTGCCAGCTCTGTGATCTGTATTTCTTTTTCTGCTGCAAATGCCGCCAGCAAGCCAAACGGCAGCGCCTCCACGCCGCCCGGCAGATGTTCTCCCGATCGCATTCGTCTATTTCCTCCTATTCACACACAGCGGCACCTGAAAACACCGATCCGCCCGGTTTTTACCTGATTTTCTCTATTTTATTCCCCTGTCGGCGCAAATGCAAGCAAACAGCG
Organism: Otoolea sp.; assembly: GCA_050875065.1. Classification (GTDB taxonomy): domain Bacteria; phylum Bacillota; class Clostridia; order Lachnospirales; family Lachnospiraceae; genus Otoolea. Next base: position 53,973 of record JBNMLY010000002.1, read on the forward strand.
ATTCTCTAAATTAAAAGCCCCACCACCACGTTATCTTACGGCGTTTTCGGTTCCCAAAGTACCTATCTTTCAGCCGTAGCCGCGCCACACTTCTATACACAAAAATTAATTTCATTCCTGATATATCTTTCTTGCTGATTCCTACTTTTTATGTTACATTTATTATCAACAACTCAACCTGGTTTTTGTCACTAACCTTACATTTATACGAAAATGGAAGCTAATCTATGAATCATTCATCCAATGAAAACAAACCATCGAGAAGCATTTCCTATCATGCCTTTAACTTTACTTTTTTGCTTCTCCTGGCTGTATTTTTCATTTCCATGTATACAGTCGCCCTGCTGAAAAGCAACAGCAGCATCACGCTGACCACCGCCGTGGAGCGAAATATTTCCTGTTCCGATGCGATGCACAGGGCTATATCGAGCCGACTGACACGCGCCGATTTTGAACAGATCAACACAAAATCTGATATGAATTCCGCACAATACCGGGATCTGCAGTCCTATTTAAATGAACTCCGCAGCCTCAACTCGACCCGCTATCTGTACACAGCCAAGCGCGGTTCGGATGGACGGCCGATCTACCTGATCGACGGCCTGGATCTGGGGGCATCGGATTTTGCTTACCCAGGAACCTATCTGGAGGAGGAAATGGTTCCATATCTGGAAGCAGCACTTTCCGGCGAAACCATCTACTCACAGGAGATCATCGATACCACGTGGGGACACATTTTTACCGCCTGTTACCCGGTTGTCGCATCCGATGGAACCGGTGATATCATCGGTGCACTCTGCGTCGAGATCGATATGGAGGACACCTATCGATCGATTGAAGCGATCAACCGCTCTTCCTTTGGAATTGCTATCGCCGCGATCGTGATGGCACTTTTGCTGATCATTGTTTCCTATTTCTATACCCAGAAACAGAAATCCAAGGATCTCGCCCAGCAGCAGCTTCTGGAACAGACCGCCGCAGCGGCCGAAGCCGCCAACAAGGCAAAATCAACGTTCCTGTTTAATATGTCGCACGATATCCGGACGCCGATGAATGCGATCCTCGGCTACGCGGAACTTGCCAGAAACCATCTGCAGGAGCCGGAGAAGCTCGGGGAATATATGGATAACATCCATATTTCCGGTGAAAAACTTCTCTCGATCATCAACAATATTCTCCAGTTTTCGCAGATTGAGAATAACCAGGTACACCTCGAAGAGACTTCCGTCCACACAGAGGAAAGTTTTGACTCCTGTATCGTCATGGTTCAGACCGCATTAGAAGAAAAACAGCAGATTTTCCATGTGTCCAAGGAAATTTCGTACCCGTATATCTACATCGACACGGCGTATATGTCCGAAATTGTACTGAATATTTTGAGCAATGCAATCAAATATACCACAAAAGGCGGGACAATCTCCTGTACACTCCGCCAGGAACCGGGCGAACAGGACGGCTGGTGTATCACAGAGATCGCGATCAGCGACACTGGCATCGGTATTTCCGAGGAATTCCAGTCCCATATTTTTGAATCATTTTCACGGGAACGTTCTTCCACCGTCAGTGGTATCGAGGGCACCGGACTTGGCATGGGAATTGTGAAAAAGCTGGTAGATCTGATGCACGGAACCATCGAGGTAAAGAGTAAACTTGGAGAAGGATCCACGTTTACCGTGCGGATCCCGTGCCGTATCTCCTCCCGCGAAGAAACAGAGCACACACCGTCCGATGAAACATCCACGCAAAATCTGTCCGGCCGCCGGATTCTGCTTGCCGAGGACAATGATCTAAACGCGGAGATTGCCATCGAACTTTTGACCCGCGAGGGACTTTTGGTAGAACGGGCCAATGACGGGGTTGTCTGTCTGGAAATGCTTCAAAAAGCGCCAGAGGACTATTATGATCTGATTCTGATGGATATTCAGATGCCGATCATGGACGGCTACAAGGCGACACAGGCGATCCGGCGTTTTTCGGATAAGAAGAAAGCCGCGATTCCGATCGTTGCGATGACGGCAAACGCATTTACAGAGGATAAGGAGCGGGCGCTGGAGGTCGGAATGAATGACCACGTGGCGAAGCCGATTGATATGAAGGTGCTGTTGGGGGTGCTGGAGGAGCAGATTTGTGGGCGTAAGGATTTATAAATAAATTGAAAAACCCGAGGGACGAAAAAATAGAGGGCGTGGATGCACACCGCGCCCTCTATTTTTTCTATTCGCTATATTACAAAGACAAAATTCTTTTTTATCATTTCTCACTCATCCGCCAGAACACCTTCACAATCTCCGACAGCACAATCACACTAAATGCCACCGCAAAGATTTTTCCCCATGTTACAAGCGCCAGCGGGATCGTGCCGAAGAAGGCACCGCCGAACTGGGTAATACAAATCTGTAAGAGGAAGGTACAGCCGACAATTCCGAGCATCATCTTATTCTTCAAAAGATGTGGGAAAATGCTTTCGCTGTGCAGCTCGCGGCAGTTGAATGCGTTGAAGAGCTGGAACAGCACAAACAGCGTAAAGATCACGGTTCCCTCCTGTTCCGCCGGAACGCGCAGGAAATTCCAGACGTACTGTGCCAGGAATACAATGGAAATATAGGTTCCCGTCAGTCCGATCCGGATCAGCATTGTTTTGGAGAGGATACTGTCTCCGCGCCGGGTCGGTTCACGCTTCATTAAATCAGCATAGTTTGGTTCCAAGCCGAGTGTCAGGGCCGGCGGGCCGTCCATGATGATGTTGACCCACAGAAGTTCCAGCGCCGTAAACGGTGCTTTTAAGCCCAGCAGGATGGATACGAATACGACCACAACCGACGCCAGATTGACCGTGAGCTGGAAGCTGATAAACCGCTTAAAGTTCTCATAGATGTTGCGTCCCCACTCAACCGCTTTGACGATCGTCGCAAAGGAATCATCCAGCAGGACGATATCGCTGGCCTCCTTGGAAACCTCCGTACCGGAAATTCCCATCGCGATGCCGACATCGGCATTTTTCAGCGCCGGTGCATCGTTGATGCCGTCTCCGGTTACCGCTACGACATTGCCCGCCGCTTTCAAAAGTTTCACGACGCGCATCTTGATCGACGGCGTACTCCGGGCGATAACGCAGATCTGCGGCAGTTTTTCGCTCAGTTCTTCATCGGTCATGTCGGCAATCTCCCGTGCCTCCATCGCCAGTCCGCCGTGATCCAGAAGGTGAAGCTCGTCCGCGATCGCTTTCGCCGTCACGATATTATCGCCCGTCAGAATTTTCAGCGCCACACCGGCCCGTTTACATGACTTAACCGCCTCATACACATCGCTTCGCAGCGGATCCGAGATTGCCACAAAACCGTCAAATACCATCTGGCTTTCCAGCTCCTTATGACAGACCTCATCCTCAAAATCGCCCATGCTTTGAAGTTCTTTATGTGCAAACGCAATGACTCGCATCGCCTTCTCCTGCACACGCATCATGCAGGCCTCAATCTTCTTTTTCTCATCCGCCCCCAGGCTGCACATCTCAAAGATGCACTCCGGACTTCCTTTTACATAGGAAATAATCGAGCCATCCACCTTAGAGATGGTCGTCATATGCTTGAGATCCGAAGAAAACGGAAATACCTGCAATGTCTCATGGTCATCGCGCTCATTCTGATACGTTTTCCCACTTTTGGCGCACGCCTCGGACGCCCGATAGAAATTCAGCATCGCGCACTCACTCGGATTTCCGATGAAACCGCCATTTTCATTCACATCCGCCGTTGTATTCAGGCAGATGTTGTGAACCAGCCACGGGGAAGTCAGCTCTTTGACATTGGTATGCCATTCCGTATCGTAGAAGCCGCCAACCGTCATCCGGTTTTCGGTCAGCGTACCTGTCTTATCCGAACAAATGACATTGATACAGCCGATCGTCTCGGACGCGATCATCTTTTTCACCAGTGCATTCTGTCTTGAAAGCTTGATGATGTTGATCGAAAGCGACACTGCCACGATCGTCGGAAGTCCCTCCGGAACAGCCGCCACGATCAGGACGATGCTGGTGACAAATGCTTCCATCACGTTCGTGATACTGATACTTCCCTGTAAATAGAAGGAAATCAGTTCGGAAATAAATACGACCGCCGCCGCAATCACACCGAGAATCGTGATATTTTTGCCCAGCCTTGCCAGTTTTTCCTGTAGCGGCGTGCTGCCTTTCTCCGCACCGCCGAGCTCGCGCGCGATCGTACCAAATTCGGTGGAATCGCCGACCGCGGTTACCAGCATCCTGCCGTGGCCGCCCGTGATATAGGTGCCGCTGTAGACCATGTTGGCGCGCTCTGCCAGCGGAAGCTTCTCATCCGCGATTTCCAGCTCCGCGTCCTTTTTCGCCGGGACACTCTCGCCGGTCAGCATCGACTCGTCTGCCGACAATTCGTTGCTTTCCAACAGACGCCCGTCCGCCGGAACTTTATCTCCGGTTGATAACAGAATCACATCACCGACCACGATTTTCTCCTGTGAAAGCTCCGTGATCGCCCCGTTCCGTATCGCCCGGACGCTTATATTGTCGCTGATCTGGGACAATGCCTCAAATGCCTTCGCACTTTTTCCCTCCATCACAACGCTGATGACAACCGAAAGTGCGATCGCCACGAAGATTCCGACGCATTCCAGAAAATCCGCCTCGCCGCCCGTCATGCCGCGGAAGATATTTACCGCCAGCGCAATGATGCCGGCTGCAATCAACATCAAAAGCATCGGTTCCGTCGATGCGTCCCAGATACGTTTCCAGACTGATTCCGGTTTCTGGCGCGTCAGTGTGTTCGCTCCATACTCTGAACGGTTTTTGATCGCCGCCTCGGTCGTCAGCCCCTCTTTGGCATCACTGTGAAACGATGCCAGAAGTTTTTCCCTGGTTTCCATAAAATCAATCATAGAAGCCCCTCCTGTGTTTTTTGTAACTGCTTTCTGCATTTACAGTCAGCATTTCCATAAAAAGATGGTTCCCACCCACCAAAAGAACATACACCCCTGTGAAAGAATAAAGAATGTGCCTTGGCACATTCTCGCGCCGAGCGCGGTCGCCTGCGGCATGATTCCTCTTCGCGCGAGTGCGCATCCACGCGGAGCGTTTTTGTTTCATAGGACTCATTTTCCTGTGAAATAAAAAAATCCGCGCAAGGTATTTCCTCACGCGGATCAAAAAAGAGACTATGCATGGGAAATCCGTCCATACATGAGTCTCGTTCATTAAGACAAGCCAGACCGGATGGTCAGTTTGTTGACTTGCCACACAATTCAAATGCAAATTTCTTTGTTTTCTTCTTTGTGCAAACTACTCCCTCAATACGGGTATCTTTTTGTTGTAGAGAAATTTTATCATTGTGGATGGGATTTGTCAAGGTGATGCAAGGGATTCCTATTATTTAGTCCGAGAAGAAAACAGCAGCGGCAGATTTTCTCCACCAGCGTCTCCGTTATCATTGTTCGCTTGCTTTCGCTACATATGTTCGCCTGTGACGGACTGACATCCGTCCCATTCGGACATATGGCGTGGGATGCGTACAATCGATAAACGGAACGCCCGTTCCAAAAATCCACCGCTGCCGTTTTCTTCTCTCACTTCAAGCTCTATTTTGTAAAGTACTTTTCCTTTATAATCTCCACCGGCATCTCCTGACCCGTCCAGAGTTTGAAGGATGCGGCTCCCTGGTAGAGAAGCATATACATGCCGTTGCTGGTCTTGCAGCCTGCCGCCTTTGCCTCGCGCAGTAAGCGGGTTTCCTGCGGATTGTAGATGACATCAAATACGAACAGGTCTTTGTGGAACATGGTCGTATCGGTGATGATCGTGTTGTCGGTCTTCGGAGCCATGCCGACGGAGGTGCCGTTTACCAGAATCGCGCTCTCTTCGATGGACTGGCGCAGAACTTCCGGATCGGAGTAGTCATGCAGCGTCACCTTGCACTCGGTACGCTCGTTCAGCTTCTTTACAATCTCCTCGGCTCTCGGGTAAAACGCATCTTTTACATTGAATACGTTGATTTCTGCCACACCGTCCAAGGCTGCCTGCACAAGAATCGCGGTAGCAGCGCCGCCGGCACCCAGAAGCGTCATTTTCTTTCCGATGATATCGACGCCGTTCTCTGCAACTGCACGCATAAATCCGACACCGTCCGTTGTGTAGGCCGTCAGGACGCCGTCATCATTGACGATCGTATTGCAGGCACCGGAAATCTCAGAAGCCGGAGAAACCTTATCTGCCAGCTTACACATGATGTTCTTGCCCGGCATCGTGATGTTCCAGCCGCGCGCGCCCATGGTCCGCAGTCCTTCGACTGCCTGCGACATCTTCTCTTCCGGCACATCAAATGCCAGATATGTATAGTCCAGTCCTAACTGATTGCACGCCTCGTTGTGCATCTCCGGTGAAACACTGTGTGCAACCGGACTTCCCAGTAAACAAAGTAATCCTGTATGTCCTGTGATATGATTTGACATTTTTCTTCCCCTTTCGTTTTCTCTGTCAGATCTTTACCTGACTGATTTTGAATCCCCGGAACCATTCTTTCCGGGAGACAAATCTATACGTTTTCCATGTACGTGAAACTATTACGCAGTCACATTATTTAAATTTCTTCACCTGTGCAATGATCTCCTCGCAGATCTCGTTCGCCGATTTTCCATCGGTCGCGATCACGATATCCGCGGCCGCCTCATAGGCCGGTCTGCGCTTCTCCATCAGTTCGGAAATGTATTCCACCGTCTTATTATTTTCCAGAAGCGGACGATCGTGGTTTTCCTTGACACGTTCCAGAATTGTCTCCGGTTTCGCGGTCAGAAGTACGACCTTGCCGCTCTTCTTCATCTCCTGGACATTGACTTCGCGCATCGCCACACCGCCGCCGCAGGATACGATCTTATTCTTCTCTTTTCCTACTTCTTTCAGCAGGTTTGTCTCTTCATTGCGGAAATATTCTTCGCCGTGCAGGTCAAAAATCTCCGAAATACTCATGCCGTTTTTCTTCGCAATCATCTCGTCCATCTCGAGCACATCCATCGCAAAGGTATTCTGCAGGGCACTTGAAACGGTGCTTTTTCCTACTCCCATAAATCCAATCAGGAAGATATTGAACCCAAACAGCTCATGGGACTGAATCCGTTTGCTCCGGTAGAGGACACTGTCGTACACTGCCATGATTGACTTTTTGTATTCATAATCATCCAGCTTCGCAAGCATCTTGCTCTTCTTGCGCTCTTCCTCCTCTGGCTGATAAATCGGAAGTCCGTTTTTCTGTTTATAATTTGTAATTTCCTGGATAATCTGGCAGCGCATCCGCAGGGCGTCGATCAGAATCTCGTCGCACATGTCCAGATCATTTCGCAGCTTCTTTAATTCATCCATCTGTATCATCCTTCTTCACTTGTATTCATTCAAATCACTTTTGCACTTTACATTGCAAGTGTGTTTTATTATTATACCCGAATCAGGATATGAACGCAAGTGCTAATGCGGAATAGCAGGTATAACTGTGGTGGATAGATTACTGTTCACAGGTAGGCACTTTTGGAACCGAAAGTGCCGTAAGATAACGTGGTGGTAGCAGGAATTTGCCGTATTCAAATGCGAAGCCACGGCAAATTCCGTTACTGGGCACGTATGCGTGAACAGTAACGTGGATAGAATAACAAATTGCCACGCAAGCACCCACGCAGACTTTTTGTTTTATGACTGCATATTTTTCACACAATCATAAACAAGAAAATCCTGCGGCGCACTCACGCGGCAATTCCCTATGCCCGAAGCGGGCTATATCGTTTTTTAGATTCCCAGCTTCTCCTTCATGTAATCCACCGGAGTTGATTTGCCTGTATACAGCTCAATCGCAATCAGCGCCTGGAACAGCATCATGCTCATACCATTGTATACGCGGGTACAGCCAGCTTCTTTGGCCTGTTTCATCATCACGGTTTCACGCGGTGCATATACCGTATCGGTTACGATCAGGTCCTTGCGGAAATAGGACGGATCCGGGATATTGGACAGATCCTCCAGCGGGTGCATACCAACGCCGGTTGCATCACAGAAAATGTCCGCTTCGTGCATTTTCTCTTTTAAGAGCGCCAGATCGCCCAGGTCGTGCATCTCGGCCTTGCAGTTAGAGTTCTTGTTGATGATATCAACGATCTCCTCGCCGCGTGCATAGAATTTATCTTTGATATTGAAGATATGCAGCTCTGCAATGCCGTCCAGCGCGCCGCGTACTGCGATGGCGGTTGCCGCACCGCCGGTACCGATGAGAACCATCTTCATTCCCTTGAAATCGATGCCTTCTTCTTTGATTCCCTGCCAGTAGCCCATTCCGTCGGTGTTGTAGCCCTTCAGGTATCCGGTTACCTTGCCGTCCTTATCACGGGTGTTGACCACGGTGTTGATCGCGCCGCACAGCTTTGCAGCCTCGTCTACCTCGTCCAGATATTTGTGAACAACCGTCTTGTTCGGCATGGAAATGTTGGAACCCAGCATCTTCAGCGCACGGATACTCTCAACCGCTGCTTCCAGGGTATCGTTGTCTACCTCGAATGCAAGCTGGATGACATCGTCGCCGTTCTTGTCATAAGCAAGGTTGTGGGTGGTCGGAGACTGTGTGTGGCGGATCGGGTAAGCCATTAATCCTACTAATTCGGTATGTCCTGTAATGTTTGGCATGATAATTTCCTCTTTTCTTCTCTATTTTCTATAATAAAAATAATATCTTTCGTTAAGCGAACCGTCGGAATCTTTCAAATGTAATATTCTATTTCCACTGTCCGCTGTTTCATTTTTTAACAATATTTAAAATCGGAACGTCTATATAAATCTATATAACTTCAATCCCTTACTCTAACGGAGCCAGCTCCAGAAATCCTCTCGCTTCCAGCACGTTCAAGATCGCACGGCCTTCCATCGTTCCCTCCATGATACGACGGGCGCGGACGGAGTCACCGATCGGGTAAACGAAGGTGTCTGTATTGTCAAACGCCTCTTCGAGTTGTGCCAGAATCGGATTATTGGCGCGCATTCCCAGGCAGTTAAAGCCGAGATCAAAGTTCAGATCCTCGATGGTGCCGTCCGGCAGCTTCACGGTAAATGCGTTTTCTTTGACTTCCTGCAGTGCGGTATTTACATACTCTTTCACACCATATTTGTCGTGTGTCTCACGCATGGAACATTTCGTGATCGGGTCTGCCAGCATACCAATCTGCGGAAGCATATCTACGATCGTACATTTTGCGCCGCGCGGTGCAAAGTATTCGATGACGTCCAGACCGACGGAACCGCCGCCGACTACCACCACTTTTTTGCCCTTGCAGAAATCATCCGGGTATTCACCGGCTTTTACTTTCTGAATCATCTCGAAAATGGTATCGACATGGCCGGCTGCGATATTTTCCTTTAAGCCCTTGATCGGCGGAACGACCGGAACGGAACCGGTTGCATTGACAACGATATCCGGCTTAAACTGTTTGATCTTGTCCACGGTTGCCTCACAGTTCAGGAAGACATACAGGTTTTTCAGTCTCTTTGCACGCGCCTCCAGGTATTTCGGGAAGTCTTTCATACGGCTCTTGCTCGGAAGGTCGGAGATGAAGGTGGAAAGTCCGCCTAATTTACCGCTTTTTTCTAATAAGAATACGTTGCATCCGACCTCGGCTGCCGTACAGGCTGCTTCCAGACCGGCTGTACCGCCGCCGACTACGACTACGTTACAATTTTTATTGACTTTCAGCTTCTTGTAGATATCGCCCTCCGGAACCGCCGGGTTGACGGTACAGCGGATCGGACGGTTGACGCCGATTCGGTTGCCCGCACAGCCGACGTTACAGGAGATACATTTACGAAGAATCTCTTCCTCGCCGTTCTGTACCTTGCTGACCCAGTTCGGCTCTGCGATCAGGCCGCGCCCCATGCCGACGATATCGACATCGCCGCTCTCTAAAACCTTCTCGACAACCTCTGGATCGCGGTAGTTGCCCGCATTGATGACCGGTTTGCCAAATTTATCCTTCACGGCTCTTGCCATATAAGAACGCCAGCCATCCGGCAGGAAGTTGGAGTCGATCTGATACTGTAAGGACGGGTTCAGACCGCAGGATACATCGTACATATCCACATATTCATCCAGATATTCGAGGTATTCCAGCGTATCTTCCAGCGTATTTCCGCCCGGTACGCGCTCTTCCGCAGAAATACGGACGATGATCGGGAACCACGGACCTACATTTTTCCGCACCTCTTCCAGAACCATCTTCGGGAAACGGAGACGATTCTCAACCGAGCCGCCGAACTCATCGGTTCTTTTGTTGTAATACGGGGAAATAAACTGACTCATCAGATAAGAATGACCACAGTGGATCTCAATCGCATCAAATCCGATCGCCTGTACACGTTTCGCCGCCTCGCCGTATTTCTTCACGGTCGTCAGGATCTCTTCCTTTGTCATCGGACGCGGAATCTCACCGCCTGCCTTGGTCGGGATATTGGAGGAAGACACAGTCTCCATACCGGTTCTGGCAGAGGATGCAGAAGCGCCCGCATGGTTGACCTGAATCGCTACCATCGCGCCGTTCTTATGAAGGTTCTCGACTAACTGATAGTAACGCGGCATAAAGCTGTCGTGATCGATGCGGATCTGGCTCGTGCCGTTGGAACCAGCCGGATATTCAATATTGGCATTCTCCAAAATAATCAGGCCGGTTCCTCCCTTGGCACGCAGGGAATAATAATTCATATGGCGGCTGCTCATCTCACCGCTCGTCTCGCCATAGTTGGTACCCATCGGCGTCATGGCAATCCGGTTTTTGATCGTCATGTGCTTAATGGTAATCGGTTCAAAAATTTTCGGGTATTTGCTCTTCATGATGAAATTCTCCTTCTCCATTGCATGAGAGGCATCCCTGTGTTTGTGACACGTTTATCATAACCGTTTTGCTTAAAAATTAACAATATCTTTCAAGTAAATTTTCAATACGTTTTTGGTATCGGTTTCCCGCTCCGCCTGCAGGCCGTCCTGGCGGGCCTGCTGCTTCATATATTCGATGAAGCGGTCCACGGCCGGAAGCCGATAGCGGTCTTTCATCCAGAACATAAAAATCTGGTGATAAATGTCCAGATTTTCAATCGGATGAATGCTGACTCCCGGGGAAAGCTCCAGGATATCCGTGCGCGGCATCAGCGCGATGCCAAAGCTCTCCCGCACCAGTGCGACAATCGAATACTCGTCCGGGCACTCCACGATGATATCCGGCTGGATGTTATATTTTGCATAGAGAGCAGAAGTGCGCGTTCCCATCCAGGAATCCTTATCATAGCCGATCACCGGATAACGGTTCAGCTCCGTAAGCGCAATCCTCTCCCGTTCCGCCAGCGGATGATCCTTCGGCGTGATGATGACAAGCTTCTGGTTCGCCACCGGGAAAAATTCCATGTCGTCCTTTTCCAGACAGCCGCCAAAGCCTACATCTAATTCACCCGTTTTTACCTTCTTGGCAATCGCCGGTGTATGGTTCTGCCAGAAGTTGAACACAACCTTCTGATTCTCCGGGCGCTCCAAAAAGAGCTTGACCCGGTGCGGGATATAGTGACCGGCCAGCGGGAACACGTAACCGATGTCGATTTTTCCCCCGTCCATCGAAATCTCCCGCATTTTCCCGACTGCAATGTGGCAGTCTGTGAGAATCCGGTCCGCATACTCTAAAAACATCCGTCCCGCCTTCGTCAGCGTCACGCCGCGCCCTTCTTTTTCAAAGAGCGTCACGCCCAGCTCATTTTCCAGTGACGCCATCGACCGGCTCAGGGATGGCTGTGATATATATAATTCTTCCGCCGCCTGGTGGTAATTTTCCAGATTCGCGACCTTCTGAAAATATAAAATCTGATTGAACGTCATTCCTAACTTCTCCCATCTTTATGTGTCATTACCATATTTATAGCACATTAATACTTAAAATGCATTGGTTTTTTGCTATAAAAGTATTAGACTTCGGCTATAATGATTGATAGAATAAAAGCATCAGACTTGTTATTTTTTTAACACTCAAAACAGAACTTTTATGATCGGCATCTCCTTCGTGTTTGTGACAGAACATCAACCAACCTCCGCGCGGTTTCCGGAAACGGCAGCCGGACAGGCGGATCTTGAATAAGGAGAAAACCATGAACAAGAAATACCTGCCAAGTGCACTTATCATGTACTTAAACTACTTTATCCATGGCGTCGGCTGTTCCATTCTCGGACAGGCCGTCATCAAAGAAGCGCTTGCCGCTGCCTGGGGCGTCGAGGCGATGGCGATCACCGCGATTTCCGCCGCATTAGGACTCGGACGTCTGATTGCCCTTCCATTTGCCGGACCTCTGTCTGACAAGCTGGGACGCCGCATCTCGACCGCTATCGGAAGTGCCTCCTACGCGGTTTACCTGATTGGACTTGCCTTCGCATTCAGCGCCGGACAAAACGGCGGCTACCAGATTGCTTATGTATGTGCAATCATCGGAGGTATCTCTAACTCATTCCTGGATACCGGTATCTACCCGGCGGTTGCCGAGATCATCAGCAGCGCTCCGGGCGTCGCAACCATGGGTATCAAATTTTTCATCGCGATCGCGCAGATGCTTCTGCCGTTCGTACTCGGTGTTGCTGTGACAACCACCGCCACCGGCATGGTATCTTACAATCCGTTATTTATCGGATGCGGTATTATTTACGCTGTTCTGTTTGTACTTATTTTCCTGTTCCCGCTGCCGGATTCCGAGCAGAAGGCACAGGGTAAATCCGAAGGACTCATCGCCAGCTTAAAGCACACGAACTTTTCATTTGAGTCCATCGCTATGATCGTGATCGGTTTTACCTGTACCGGTACCTTCCAGTTATGGTTAAACTGTGCACAGAACTTTGCAAAAGAGAATGCAGGCTGGGCGAACCCGTCCATCATGCAGACCTACTATTCCGCAGGTACCCTGATGGCCCTCGTTGTCACCTCCCTGCTGACCCGCAAAATCAAGGATGTGCGTTTCATCCTCGTTTACCCGGTTATCTGCCTTGTCACTCTGGTTGCCGTACTCGTCGGCCACAGCCAGACCCTTATGATTGCAGGCGCTTTCATCATCGGATGGGCGGGCGCTGGCGGCCTGTTACAGATTGTAACCTCCGTCTGCAATATGCTGTTCCCGAAGATCAAGGGAACCGTAACCGCACTCGTTATGATTGCTTCTTCCTTATGTAATTACACAATTTTAACTGCCGCTTCCAAAATGGCACCATCTCATGTTATGATAATGAATATCGTACTGACCGGCATCGGCGTTCTCTTAGGACTCTTTGTCAACGCCCGCTACGCGAAAATGGTGTCTCTGGCAGAAAGCGACAACTAAAATTTACTTATAGAATGAAAGGATTCTCAGATTATGAATACAATCAAAGTTAGAAATATCGAAATCGGCACCGGCACGCCGAAAATCATCGTGCCGATCGTAGGTGTTACCAAACAGGAAATCATCGACGAGGCAAAGACCTTTGATTCCATCCCGGTTGACGTAGTAGAATGGCGTGTTGACTGGTTCGAGGGCGTCTTTGATTTTGAGAAAGTAGAAGATGTGTTAAAGGAGCTGCGCGCCGTTCTCGGCGAGACCCCGATTCTTATGACCTTCCGTACCTCCAAAGAGGGCGGCGAGAAGTCCATCGAACCGGAGGATTACGCAAAGCTGAACATCAAAGCGGCTCAGACCGGCTATGTCGATTTCATCGATGTAGAAATCTTCACCGGTGACGCGATTGTGACTAAGATCATCGACGGCGCTCATGCCGCTGGCGTAAAAGTCATCGCTTCCAACCACGACTTCCACAAGACACCGGAGAAGGCTGACATCATTTACCGTCTGCGTAAGATGCAGGATATGAACGCGGATATCCCGAAAATCGCAGTTATGCCGCAGAACAAGAAAGATGTTTTAACCCTTCTTTCTGCAACTGAGGAAATGACTTCCCTCTATGCGGACCGCCCAATCATCACCATGTCGATGGCCGGCACCGGCGTGATCAGCCGTCTCTGCGGTGAGGTATTCGGTTCTTCCATGACCTTCGGCGCTGCCAAGAAGGCATCCGCACCGGGTCAGATGGGCGTGAAGGATCTGGAAACCGTCCTGGGACTGCTTCACAATGCGATGTAATTGTTACTGTTCACGCACACGTGCCCAGTAACGGAATTTGCCGTGGCTTCGCATTTAAATACGGCAAATTCCTGCGACCACCACGTTATCTTACGGCACTTTCGGTTCCAAAAGTGCCTACCTGCGGGCACGGGGGAATCTCCGCGAGGCATCTAAGACCTGCTGCCTCCATCGCAGGTCTATTGTTTGTATTTACAAGGGGATTTTTCATGAAAAAAACACTTCACTGGCTGGATGAAAACCTGGAAGAATTTCTGCTGGTCGTCATGCTGGCCGCGATGACACTCATTATGGGAATTCAGGTGTTTTCCCGCTATGCGCTGGGACAGTCCCTGTCCTGGTCGGAGGAAATCACCCGCTTTATCTTTATCTGGAGCGGCTTTTTAAGCGTCAGCTACTGTAGTAAAAAATGTCTTTCTATCAAGATCGAACAGTTCGTCGCTGCTTTTCCCCGCCGGGGAAAGGCCCTTTTTAAGGTTGTCAACCACACCTTTGAACTGATTTTTTTCCTCTATATGATCCCATTTGCATACTCTTACATGATGTCCGCCGTTCGCAGCGGACAGTTATCCCCGGCCTGCGGGATTCCGATGTACTACATCCAGGCGGCTCCGTTTGTTTCCTTTGTGCTGGTGACATTCCGCATCCTGCAGCGCTGGATCATCGAATTTAAGGTGGCCCGCGGCGAAGAAGTCTACGATCCTGCCCACCCGGAGCGCAATACGCCAGAATCCTTTATCCATGCGAATGCAGAGATTCCGGAAGAGGAATCCAATGAAATCGAATCGCTCATCGTGGCAAATACACCATCTGGAAAGGAGGAACCCTGATGCCTGCTGCTCTCTTATTTGTTATCTTTGTCGTGCTGCTCGTCATCGCGATCCCGGTATCGATCACGCTCGGTATCGCCTCGGTTCTTCCTTCGATCTTTGACCCGTCCTTTACGGTCGGCGCCAAATATCTGATCCGCGCCATGTTTGGCGGTCTGGACTCCTTTCCTCTGCTCGCTGTGCCGATGTTCGTCTTATCCGGCATCATCATGGCAAAAGGCGGTATCTCCAAGCGGCTGTTCGATGTGTTTGCCTTCTTTCTGGGCAAATTTACGGCCGGTATGCCGTGTGCGGTCATTGTGACCTGCCTCTTCTACGGAGCTATCTCCGGTTCAGCCCCGGCGACCGTCGCCGCCGTCGGCAGCATGACGATCCCGATTTTAAGTGCGCTCGGCTATGATCGGACCTTTTCCACCGCAATCGTGGCAGTGGCAGGAGGACTCGGTGTTATCATTCCGCCAAGCATCCCATTTATCATGTACGGCATGGCCTCCGGTGCCTCCGTCAGCAGCCTGTTTCTGGCCGGCGTCATTCCGGGCCTGATGATCGGACTGCTTCTGATGCTGTATGCGATCTACTACTGCCGCCGTTACGGCGAAGATAAAGAAAAAATCCAGACGGAAATTCATCTGCTACACGAAAAGGGGCTATTCAGGGTGCTGCGCGAAAGCTTTTTCGCCCTCTTAAGCCCGATCATCATCCTGGGCTGTATTTACAGCGGCATCGCCTCCCCCACGGAAGCGGCGGTTATCTCCGTTTTCTACGCCCTGTTCGTCAGCCTTTTCATCTACCGGAGCATGAGTTTCCGGGACATCTGGCCGATTTTTGTGGAAGCGATCCGCACGTTCACGCCGATTCTCTTTATTCTGGCAGCTTCCACGGCTTTTTCCAGAGTCCTGACGCTAATGCAGGTACCGCAGGCAGTCAACAGTTTTATTCTGGAACATTTCAACAGCCCGGTCATGATCCTGCTTGTGATCAACCTGTTCTTGCTCATTGTGGGAATGGTCATGGATACGACCCCGGCCATCCTGATTCTGACGCCAATCCTTCTCCCAATCGTGACCACGATCGGCATGGATCCAGTTCAGTTCGGTGTGATCCTAGTTGTCAATCTGGCGATCGGCTTTGTAACCCCGCCGATCGGCGTCAACCTCTTCGTCGCCAGCTCCCTGACCGACGTCCCGATCATGGCGATTGCCAAAAAGGCGATGCCGATGATTGGATTGTTTCTGGTGGCGCTGCTATTGATTACGTTTATACCGGCTTTATCTCTGGGATTGTTATAAATGATTGTTCTTAATTTGAAAGGATCTCCTGCTATGATTTGTATTTCAAACCTTGTATCCCGCCGACGCCAACTTCCTTTCCTGTCCGCTGCGCTGCTCATTTCTTCCTCCATTTTTTTATTCGGCGCTTCATCCGTATTGAGTGGATGCACTTCGAATCAGGAAGAACAGCGCTACTCCTGGCCGTTGGCGACGGCAAGCCCGGAGGACACCGTGACGCAGCTGTTTGCAGAGAAATTTGCAGAGGAAGTACACGACTTAAGCGACGGCGCGATGCGGATTCAGGTTTACGCCAATTCCACACTCGGCGGCGACCGTGATCTGCTCGAAACGTGTGCGGACGGCGATATCCCGTTTGTCGTGCAGAACACCGCCCCGCAGGTTTCTTTCATGAAAGATCTCGCCGTTTTCGACCTTCCATGCGTCTTTGACTCATTGGATGACTGCCGCAAAAAGCTGGACGATCCGGCCTTTTACAATCTCATCAGCCAGGTGTACACCGACGGCGGCTATCATCTGCTCGGCATGGCCGATCAGGGATTCCGCATCATGAGCACAAACAAGTCAGTCTACTCCCTGGCGGATTTTAAGGGGCAGAAAATCCGTACGATGGAAAACAGCTATCACCTTGCGTTCTGGAAAGCGATCGGTGCAAACCCGACGCCGATGACGTTCAGCGAGGTATATATCGGTCTCCAGCAGCACACAATCGACGCCCAGGAGAACCCGTATGAGGTCATCGTCTCCAACCGCCTCTACGAGCAGCAGGATTACGTGGTGGAGACGAACCACCTGCCGCACCTGATCTCCCTGATCGTCAACGACGATTTCTTCCAGAACCTGCCCCCGGAAGAACAGGAAATCATGACACAGGCCGCCAAAACCGCGACCGAGTACGCCAGAGAACAGTCCGATGCACGCATCTCCGACCGTATCGCTACGATCGAAGCGAGCGGCACCGAGGTTTTGACACTCTCGGATGAAACACGCGATGCTGTCCGGGAGGCGGCTGGGGGCGTGTATGAGAGTATTAAGGAAAATATTGATCCAGCGATCTATGACGCATATATGAAGCCATAAAGTAACGCTTCCATCGGTTCGCGCATTGACCGCGTGATTGTACGAATGCCCTGGCTTGCAGAGCAAATATCCTTTGTCAAAGACAAATATGCAAGGATTTTTGCCCGTAACTGTAAAGATGCTGGACAATTGCGCTGTAAAAAATAGCGGTAACTATACCCAAACATCTCCAATCACCCATACGCCTAATATCATAAAAATAAATTCTGTCACAAAAAAACTGCCGCAGTATGCAGCATCTGCACTCACTCATTTCCCTGTGAGCCCAGATTTCTGCATACTGTGGCAGCTATTTTTATTTATAAATGAACCTATTCCATATCCTTCAAAAGTCCATGCTTCTCATATGTCGTTACCCGGTGAATGTGGTTTTCATCATCCACAAACACAACCTTCGGCGCATACCCGTTCTTGACCTCCTCCGGCGTCATCCGCGCGTAGGACATCAGGATAATCTTATCACCGACGCTGACACAACGGGCAGCCGCTCCATTTAAGCAGATCATTCCGCTGCCCCGCTCTCCGGCGATCGTGTACGTCTCAAAGCGGCTTCCGTTGTTGATATCCACGATCTGCACCTTCTCGTATTCGAAGATCCCGGACGCATCCAGAAGATCCGGATCAACCGTGATCGAACCTACATAGTCCAGTTCCGCCTGTACAACCGTCGCGCGGTGAATTTTTCCTTTGAGCATTTCTACCATCATCGTTTTATTCCTCCACACTGAAATTGTCAATCAGGCGTGTTTTTCCGATATACACTGCCATCGCTACTAACACCAGTCCCTCGATCCGGCTGACCGGAAGCATCGTCATGCCGTCAACCGCAGATACATAGTCGATCTTAGCGAGCGGCTCTGCCTCAATCAGCTTCGTCATTGCATCCAGAATGACCGCTGCATCGCGCTCTCCGTCCTGAATCATCTTCTGTCCCAGTGCCACACTCTTAGAAAGTACCAGCGCTGCCTTGCGCTCCTCGGCGCTCAGATAGGTATTGCGGGAAGATTTTGCCAGTCCGTCTGCCTCGCGGATGATCGGGCAACCCACAATCTCGATTCCCATCGACAGATCCTTTACCATCCGGCGGATGATGGCAAGCTGCTGTGCATCTTTCTGGCCGAAAAATGCCTTGTCCGGCGTCACGATGTTGAACAGTTTCGTCACAACCGTGCATACGCCCCGGAAATGGATCGGACGTGTCTTGCCGCAGAGCTGTTTCGGCATCTCAGACTGATTTTCCACATAGGTTGAAAATCCCTCCGGGTACATCTCGGATGGTTCCGGATGAAAGACCATATCACAGCCTTTTTCCTCCAGAAGTTTGCAGTCATGCTCAAAATCTCTCGGATAGGTCTCCAGATCCTCGCCCGGTCCGAACTGGGTCGGATTGACGAATACGGATGCGACCGTCCGGTCGCAATTTTTCACGCTCGTCTCGATCAGGCTCGCATGGCCCTCATGCAGGTATCCCATCGTCGGCACCAGTCCGACGGTCAGTCCCTCTTTTTTCCATTCTTTTACCTGTTTACGTACTTCATCTATGGTCGTTGCAATTTTCATGATCTTTTGTCCTCTCAATTCTTTCATCTTACATGGTCTGATCCAGTTCTCTCAAATATTCCTCGCTGCAGTCCGATTTCGGGAATCCGTGTTCCGGTCCCGGAAATGTGCCATCCTGCACTTCGCGGATGTAGGCTTCCACTCCCTGTAACATAAGCGCCCCGGCATCCACATATTTCTTGACGAAACGCGGAACTTTGCCCTGATTGATTCCCAGCATATCCTGGTAAACCAGCACCTGTCCGTCACATCCGGCTCCCGCTCCGATACCGATCGTCGGGATCGTGAGTTTCTTTGAAATCAGCTCTGCCAGGCGCGGCGGCACACACTCCAGAACCACCGAAAATGCCCCGGCTTCCTGCACGGCATACGCATCCTCCAGCAGTTTTTTCGCAGCTGCCTCGCCTTTTCCCTGCACCTTAAATCCGCCAAATGCGTTGGTGCTCTGCGGGGTCATGCCGATATGCGCCTGCACCGGAATCCCGGCATCCGTGATCGCCTTGATCTGCGCTGCTACCGAGGTGCCGCCCTCTAACTTGACCGCATTGCCCCTGCCGATTTTCATCAGCTTTCCTGCATTTTCCACTGCATCATAGACAGAAGTCTGATAGGACATAAATGGCATATCCATGATCACCATCGTATTTTCACACGCCCGCGCAACCGCCGAGCTGTGGCGGATCATATCTTCCATCGTAACCGAAAGAGTGTCCGGATACCCAAGCATCGTCATTCCGAGGGAATCTCCCACCAGAATTGCATGGATTCCAGCCTTTTCCATGATCGCTGCGGTCGAATAATCATACGCGGTAATCTCCGTGATTTTCTCGCCCCGCTGCTTCATTTCCATAAATGTTTTGACTGTGTTTTTCACGTTTTCTTTCCTTTCATCTTCTCCGCGTCCGTTCCACCGCCCTCTATGAGCTGGCGGATGGCACCGTAATCCTTCTGCGGATGCTTTTTTTCTGCAATCTCAACGAGACTTTCCGTGAGAACCCGGTAAAGTTCCCGCTCTTTCGGCGCAAGAGCTTTCAGATGTTTTTCAACCGTCCGCGCATCGCCCCGTTCCACTGGACCGGTCAGCGCCTCCTGCGGACTGCTCGCAAGCAGGTGGTTTAAATTCGCCCTGGCAAGCGGCGCGAGCGCCTGAACCGCCATCGACTCCTCAAAACCGCACTGTTTCAGAAGATTTAAGGATTCCTGCATCAGCGCGCACATGAAATTGCTCGCCATCACGCACGCCGCGTGGTAACGTACCTTTTCCTCTGGCGCAAGCCGGAACACTTTCGCTCCCTGACGTTTCAGGACCTCTTCGTAATATGCAAGCGCCTGAGCATCTCCTTCCGTGCAAAAAAAAGCATCCGTCAATTCCCGGTATGTCTCGTACTTTGTACTGACCGGAAATAGCGGATGAATGGAAAAGCCGTGAGCACCCCGTGTTTCAAGATCGGCAAAGACTTCCTCTGCCGCCAGTGCTCCACTGCAATGACCTATGAATTTGTTTTGAATCTCATATGTGCAGATCTGTCCATATACCTCAGATATAGCCTGATCTGGCACCGTGATAAAGATCGCGTCACTCTCTGCAACTAATTGTTTAATTGTTTCAAAAAATTGTGAGTCTGTGAATTTCGCCGCCGCCTTCGCGCTTTCTCGATTCCTGCTGTAATAGCCGGTAACCGGAACTTGTCCCAAAGACAAAAATTTGCCCAGCGTGCAGCCTACTTTCCCTGCTCCAATGATACCTGTCTTCATGCTATCACCTGCCTTCTGGTCAGTGCGACGCCCGAATCACATATCATAAATGAGATTAAACCAGTTTCAACGGTACAGTTTCTTGTTGTAAGAATACCATCCATCAGGAAGCACTATAACACCTCCTGGAGTAATTGTAAAGTATTTATCGTTAAATTGTGAACAATTTTTTCACACAATTTAAACAAAATAAAAAGCGGATATACCAACTTTTTCGTCAATACATCCGCCTTTTTTCATGTTTCAATCATTCCGTGAAACTTTTTATCTGCCCTGCCGCAGGCAGCATCCTGTCTCACTTCATCCCGGCTCTTCGCTCCGATTATTTCGCTTCCTCTGCGTCAGCCTCTTCATCGGTTTCCGGAACATCATTATGAACCGCTGTGACAGTCGCAACTACTGCTTCCAGATCGGTCAAGATATCAACGTCTTTATCTTTTGCGATCGAAAGGTCTTTGACACGAATCGTATCGCCAATCTTCATCTCACCGACATCGACTTTGACTTTCTCAACCAGTGCAGCCGGTAATGCGCGGTACGATACTTCTTTCAGTACCTCCTGCAGAACGCCAGCTTCTACCTTGTCGTGGTTCTCGAAGATAATCTCAGCAACCGAATGAACCTTCTCATTACTTACCAGCGCCTGGAAATCTATCTCTACAACCTGATTGGCCATTGCATCATAGTCAACTTCCTTGATCAGGACATCATAAGATTCGCCTTCCACTTCCAGCATAATCTGTCCGCCCTTGGTCTCGGTCTTCAGCAGGCGATCCACATCTTTCTTCTCCATCTTAACCGGAATGGAACCCTGAATCTTCTTGCCAAATACGTTGCCTGTTACATAGCCTTCTCTTCTGAGTCTCTTTGCCTTAACATCCATGCTTCTTTTTTCAGCTTTTAAAGTAGTCATTTGTCTTTTCCTCCAAAAATCTGATTTGCGTCTTCCGCACGCCCTGTGTGGAAAACACATCGTGCTTAGCAGCCCTCAGCCATGGGGTTTTGTTAAGTATCTATCTCCTTGTTACGGTTCATATTATAGCAGGGTTGTACGAGAACGATTAACCAAAAATGAAAATATTTTGGCTTTATTTTCAGCATTTTTAAGGTTGAATTTTTAAATTTGTATATTTTTTAAAAGTATATCTCTCTAAATCCGCCTCCCGGCTTCAAGGCGCACACGCTTTTAAATCCGCACGCCTCCGCCAGCTCCTGCGCCTGCTTAAATCCGAATCCTATCGTATCGGCGCTGTGGCTGTCGGAATTGATGAGGATGCGGCCGCCGCAGGCGTGCAGTTCTTTTAACAGGGTCGCGGACGGGTACGGCGCGCTCCGGTAGCCGCGGGACATGGCGCCCGTGTTGATCTCGAACGGAAGTCCCAGTCCGGCCAGCTTGTGCATCGCGGCGAGCGCCGGCTCCAGATAGGCGTCTTTCGTCTCGTCGAAGTGTTTATATCCTTCATTAAATTTTGTCAGAAGGTCAAAATGCCCGATGAAATCACATTTCGTCCGGTCATAAACCTTCGCCTCGGTTTCAAAATACTCCCGTGCAAAGGCGTACCAGTCGCCGTGCCACAGCGTCTCCACTGCTTTTACCAGTTTTTCTTCCGTGTCATCCACACAGACATACTCGCCGTTCTTGATGAGCGCATGGGTCGAACCGATCGCATACTCCGCTTTCTGCACCGGTCCCAAGCCATCCAGCTCAATCCCGATATAGAGATTCATTTTCCCGCGGTACTCCTCGCGCAGTTCCCGAAGTTCCTCCGTGTACTGACGAAGTTTCTCGTCATTCATGCCAAATCCCGGCTCATACATTGAAAAATCGGCATGTCCCGATACACCAAAATCGGTCAATCCCATCCGGTAGGCCGCTTCCACCATCTCCCGCGGCGTACTTTTTCCATCACAGAACGTGGTGTGGGTGTGAAAATCTGTGTGAAGCATATGAAATCTCCCTTCTTATTTCACTCTGTCGAAACGGTTCAGCGTCCTCACTGTTTCAGGCAAATATCCATGCAGATTTGTCTTTAACAAAGGATTTTTTTCTTGCGCTCCCAAAGAACCGATTCACAACCGCCATTTCATGGTCTTGCGTGTTTTCCATTCTCCTATCTAAGACTCCGTTCCGCCATCTGCATCCGTTTCTCAAACTGCTCATAAAAATCTTTTTTCCCGTCATACGGAAGAAGATAAAACAGCTTCATGATCAACAGGTTGCGCCGTTTTTCGCGCTCGGCTGCCGCAGCGGCACGGTTTTTCTTCTGTATCGCCTGTTCTTCCGGCGTCCCGGTGCACGGTTCCACTAAGAGCTTTTGCGCCGCTTCTGTCTCTGCCGTTCTTATATCTTTTAAGAAATAATGCCAACGGCTGATATACGCCTCATACCGCTTTAAATCCGGCGTATCAATCCATTTTTTCACCTTTACTTTCGTCCGGTTTTCTTTTTTACACTCGTGGATCTGAAGAAAATACTGGAAACTTCCATTTTCATAAAAGCGCCCCAGTGGAAACAGGCGGCAG
>JBNMLY010000003.1:0-68846 GCA_050875065.1 Otoolea sp.
ACGATATGAAAATGTAACTATTAACTGTATAGATGGGAATGGGATGAGGGGAATTCCTCTTAGATGTCCATACCTCTATACCATAAAAAGAAATAGGTGTGTAAGCGATTTCTTTTGCTTACAAACTTATTATACGAGGAGGTCCACTATGAAAATTGCAGTTCCTTACGAAAACGGAGAAATCTGCTCCCATCTGGCTCAGGTGAAGGAGTTTTTAATTTTTGATGTAATTGACGATGAAATTGTTTCCACCAAAACTGTGGAACAGACTTACGGGGGCGATCCCGGCGCACTGGTCGCATTCCTGAAAAAGGAAAATATTGCCGTCCTTCTCTGCGACGCCCTCCCGATCCCGATGATGATCGCCCTGCGCGAAACCAGCATCCAGGTACTCGGCGGCGCCAAAGGCGTTCCCAAAGAGCGCGTCGAAGACTTCTTAAACGGAATGCTTCACTTCGACCGAAGCGGCAACAACGGGCCATCCTGCGGCGTCCACCTGCCGGATGACAATAAAAATGGCACCGATTCCGACGCCGAATGCGACGGAAATATCAGTGCCTGTGGAACTTGGTGCCACTAATTCCTGTTCCATCTGAAATCATCGGCTCCGCTTCTAAAATAAAAGATTCTGTCCCACACGTGCAGAATCAACGTTCAGATTATCAATTGTACGCATCTTGAGCCATATGTACGTCTGGGGCGGACGATAAGTCCGACACAGGCGAACATATGTAGCGAAAGCAAGCGAACAATGATAATCTGAGACGTTGATGGCGCATGTGTGGGACAGAATCTTCCTTATTTCCACTCAAGGTGATGCAGATGCCCTTCCGTATTCATCTTCTCAAACCCGTTCTGCCGCAGCGCCTCATACAGAATGATCGCGACTGAATTCGACAGATTTAAGGAGCGCGTCTCACCCCACATCGGGATGCGGACGCAGCGCTCCGGGTCTTCGATCAGGAGTTCTTCCGGGATGCCGCGGCTCTCCGGTCCAAACATGATATAGCAGTCCGGATCGTAGTGAACGTCCGTGTATACCTGCGTCGTCTTTGTCGTCGCCATATACGGACGTGCGCCCGGATTCTTTTCCAGAAAATCCTTAAAATCACTATAGACGGTCACATCCAGATGCGGCCAGTAATCAAGGCCCGCTCTTTTTACCATTTTATCATTTAATTTGAAACCGAGAGGCTCGATCAGATGAAGCCGCGTGTTCGTTGCCACGCAGCTTCGTCCTATATTTCCTGTATTCATCGGCATCTCCGGTTCATAGAGTACAATATTTAACATTTCTTCTCTCCATTTCCGGTTTTCCTATTTCATCGCAACGGCTCTGCATCTCTATCTCTTCATCGCCGCAGGCAAAATTTCCTGCAAATTTGCCTTATTCCAAAGTGTTTTCTATCCTTATGCCAAAGCACTTTCTACGCTTCTGTCTTCCCATCCAGTCTCGCTACAAAACGTTTGATGCGCTCAATCGCCTTCTGCAGATCTTCCAGCGAATATGCATAGGAAACGCGCAGATAGCCCTCGCCGCAGTCTCCAAACGCAGTGCCCGGCACAAGCGCCAGCTTCTCTTCCTGAAGCAGACGGTTTGCAAATTCATCCGAGGTCATGCCAAACCGCTTGATGCACGGGAACATATAAAATGCACCGTACGGCTCGAAGCAGTCCATTCCGAGCGCGCGGAACTCTCTCAGGAGATAGCGGCGGCGCTCATCGTAAGCCTTCTTCATGCGGGCAATGTCCTCATCACCGTTCCGCAGGGCATCTACCGCTGCATACTGGCTGGTGGTCGGCGCACACATGATCGCAAACTGATGGATTTTCAGCATCTGTTTTAAGATAATCTCCGGCGCAGCCGCATAGCCGAGACGCCATCCGGTCATCGCATATGCCTTGGAAAATCCGTTGATCAGCACAGTTCGGTCACGCATCCCGGAAATCTCCGCGATGGAAACATGCTTGCCGCTGTAGGTCAGCTCGGAATAAATCTCATCACTCAACACAAACAGATCCTTCTCCTCGATCACCTTCGCGATCGCTTCCAGATCCGTGCGGTTCATGATCGCGCCCGTCGGGTTGTTCGGGAACGGAAGAATCAGCACCTTGGTTTTCGGCGTAATTTTCTCCAGCAGCTTCTCCGGCGTCAGACGGAACTCGTCCTTCTCCTCCAGCTCAATGATAACCGGCGTACCGCCTGCCAGCACCGTACACGGTACATAGGAAACGTAGCTCGGCTGCGGAATCAGCACCTCATCGCCCGGATTCAGCATCGCGCGCAGGGCAATATCGATCGCCTCGCTGCCGCCGACCGTTACCATCACTTCCGTATTCGGGTCATATTCCAGGTGCTGGCGGCGTTTCAGGTAATGGCTGATCTCCTGACGCAGTTCTTTTAAACCAGAGTTCGACGTATAGAAAGTACGTCCTTTCTCCAGCGAATAAATGCCCTCCTCGCGGATATGCCACGGCGTATCAAAGTCCGGCTCGCCCACACCCAGGGAGATCGCGCCCTTCATCTCGCTGACAACGTCAAAAAACTTACGGATTCCGGAGGGCGGAATATTTACAATCGTATCTGATAATGGGTTTCTCACGGAACAATCAACATCCTTTCATCCTGAGGACCGTCGCAGAGAACGGTGCCGTGGTCTTTGTATTTTTTAAGAATAAAATGGGTCGCGGTGCTGAGCACGGAATCAATCGTGGAAAGTTTTTCTGCCACGAACTGTGCAACCGCGCGCATGGTTTTCGCCTCGATCATAACGGTAAAATCATAACCGCCGGACATCAGGTAAACCGAGGTTACCTCGCTGTACTGATAGATTCTCTCGGCAATCTTGTCAAAGCCCATCTCGCGCTGCGGTGTTACTTTTACCTCGATCAGCGCAATGACTTTTTCTTCATCTGTATTATCCCAATTAATCAGGGTATGGTAACCGCAGATGATATGTTCGTTTTCCATTTCGGCGATCTCGGCCGCGACCGCGGCTTCATTCTCCCCGAGTAAGTCCGCCAGCTCTTTGACGCTGATGCGGCTGTTTTTTTCAATGACCGCTAAAATTCTCTCTCTCACTTCACTACCTCCTGTTAATGGGATTTTTGTAAGTTTTTCATTTTATCTATCTCATCCGGCTTTGGCCGGTCAAGAAAGCTGTGTACTTCGCCGCTGTAAATCTCGCGGCCAATCGCGGTGCGCGTCCGTCCGATCAGTACTGCCGGAATGCCCTCTTTCTCCAGATTCTGCAGAAGCTTCGGGCCGCTCGGCGCCGTCAGCAGGATGCAACCCTGTGACTGTAAACGGTATGGATTCAGATCAAATACCTCGCAGACCTCCACCGTCTCCTGACGGATCGGCAGTTTCCGAAGATCCATCTCAAATCCGAGTCCAAACCCGTCAAAGAAATGCCACAGCGACGCCATGATACCGCCCTCGCCCGCCGGATACCAGGCAGACGCGCCAAGACGGGTCAACACTTCCCGCTCCCGATGAGCGGCAAATACCTCCAGAAGCGGAGACGGATTCCATTTCTCATAGAGATTCTGGCATTCTCTCACATACCGGGCAGAAAAGCGGTCCAAAAGCGCTGCCGCGCCGCTCTTTGCCGCCATCGAGGTACCAAGAAGCGCGGTGTAACCGACCGCCAGCAGATCCTGCTCTGCTTTCATCTCCCCGTATGCCTCGAAAATTTCCTCTTTTATATTCATTCTGATTCCTTTCCCGGTTTCACATTCAAGTACAGTAATTTTCTGCGTTTACCACGCCATTTTACCACAAACCTCTGATCTCATACCATCACTATATATGATCCGATATAAGCTATCACTCCGCCGGTGCCGCTTCCTGCGCCGGACCGGCTGGTTCCTGCGGCTGTGCCGGGGTCGGCTCCTGTGCTGCCGGTGTTTCCGTCGGTACAGGAGTCGGATTTTCCGGCTGCGGTGCCGGGGTCTCCGGCTGCGGCGCAGCTGGAACTGCCGGCGCGGCTGGTGCAGCTGCGGCAGCCGCCGGACCTACCCGGTAGATCGCTTTTGATGCCATATAAGTATCGGTCTGCAGCAAGGTTTTCTCCGTCTCCACACCATCCACATAGACGTATTTCCAGAGCCGTGACTGCAGCCCATAATGCGCCGACTGCTCTTTTACCTTCGCGCCCGGATGCAGGGATGCATCCACCTTCGTGATCGGCTCGCCCGGATCCTTTTTCGATAGCGTCTCCGAAACGTATTTGATCGTCCGGTTCGCCGGCCGTGTCTCTTTTCCATATATCGTAAATGAAATCGTACCTCCATTTACTGCCCCCTCAATATAGACAGGGGTGTCGTATGGATTCTTAAACTTTAAATCTTTGTAAGTACCCGCAATCGCAGAATCCTGCGATGCCGGAACATAAGTAACTATCATCGAATGATTCTGGCGCTGGGTAATATCCATCTCCGCCAGAAGCGCCGCATTGTAAAGCGTCGTACAGATCTGGCAGGCACCGCCGCCGACCGTATCGACCACCTGGCCGTTCGCATAGGAACCGGCCGATGCGTAACCATTTTCCACCGTAAACGGTGTCAGCCACGTGTACGCCGAAAATTCCTCACCCGGCATCAGAACCGTGCCGTTGATCTTCGCCGCACCGTTGCGCAGGTTTTTGGAACGCGACGCATTTCCCGTGCTGAATCCGGTGCTGAATGTTCCAAGTACATCCTGAATCGTCGACAGTTCCTCCGTCGTGCGGACCGGTTCTGCCTTTTTGACGGTTGCTTCCACCGAAACCGGTTCTGAAAGGCCGCCCGCGATCGCGTCATTCAGCGCTTTCATTGTCGCATCTACATCCACTTCCTGACCGGATGAAGACTGGCTGACCTGAAACGCACCATTTTCATGCGTGATCACGGCGTCCTGCGGTGGCGTCGTAAATTCCACACACCGGGTCTGTACAAATTCAGCCACCTTCGCCTCATCGACCGCCGTCTCTATCTGCAGATCCACGCCGGACTGCTCTAATTCTTTCTGGTTCAGGTACCGGCGCAGCAGATTCCCGCCGGAAATCTTCTCCACTTCTTCATCAATCTCTTTCTGATTGACCCAGGAGAATCCCAGCTCCGCGGCCGTCGTCTGAACCTCATGACCTTCCACCCGGATCGAAATGGACTGATTTTCCATTTCCCCGATCGATTGCTCAATCGCCTGATCCGCCTCTTCCCGCGTCATCCCGGAAAGATCAAATCCCCCAACCTGAAATCCCGTGGGAATCGTCCCCGCCGACGCAGTATCTGTACCGGCTGTAAGCAGCCCAATCACCGCCGCGCCGCATACGCCTGCCATCCAATTTCTTTTTTTCATCATCTACCGAACCCTTACATCATAAGACCTGCTAAAATGGTTCCCGCTACCATCGCTACTACTACGATTATAATGACAACCGCCGATACGATCTGGCGTGTTTTCTGATTTGAAAATCTAAACATATCTCTCACCTCTTCTGCATTCTGCCATGCTGCGCGATGATCTGATCCGTGAGTCTCGAAATCTCATTTTTAGACAGTGAATCTATCTGCGCAGATAAATTTATTCTATGATATTTTAATAATTCCCGCAAGACTTCTTTTTGTTTTTTTGACGCAGGCTGTTCCCGTTTTACCTTGTAAATCAAGGGCTGCGGTGCAAAGGCGTCCGGCATTTCCAGAAAATACCTATTTCTAAGTTCCTGATACAAATGATGTGCCGCCAGCGCATCTGAGAGCGCCCGATGGCTCTCTCCCGGATCGACTGCAAAATACCGGCACGCGGCCGCCAGATTCTTCTTTTCTTCCTCCGGCATAAAATGGCGGCAGATTTTCAAGGTATCAAGCCCCGCGTGCTCAAATGTATACTTGCGGTTGACCGCCGCCCGCTTGAGGAAGCTGAAATCAAAGATGATATGGTGCCCCAGAAGTGGCAGCTCCCCGCAGAATGCCAGAAGCTCCGGCAGCACATCATCCAGAACCGGGGCATTCTTCAAATCATCGTCGCAGATTCCAGTCAGTTCCCGGATACGCGCATCCAGCTCCCGCTGCGGGTTGACGAATGTCGAATATATCTGTGCCACGGTTCCATCTTCCACCCGCGCCGCACCGATCTCAATGATCCGCTCCGTTTTGGGATTTAAGCCCGTCGTCTCCAGGTCAACCGCTATATAAGAATTGTCTGTTTTTTCCATTCTATTTATCCATCTAAATTTAAAATATTGCTTTCTTACATTTCTTCCTGTTTGCAGATGTTCAGACTGCCAATGCTCGCAGTTTCCTTTTTCTGAAAATCACATCTCACGCTGTATCTCATCCCGAGAAATGGAAAATGCCGCTGCATTGCCAAACAGCGCATCCCGGTTCTTGTAATCAAACAGTATAAAGCTTCCATCTTCCATCCGCTCTAAATGGGCCATTTTCGCCATCTGCCGGGAATCGTATGCCTCGTAGCCCTTCAAATAACGGCGCTCTTTCGCTTCCCGCATGAAAAATTGCTTCGTCTCGTTCTTCCACTCCGATGGATCGGGTGCAAAGGACGGACGGCTCTTGACGTTTTCGCGGAGGTAGAGATCGTAAATTAAGAGAGCCTGATAGGATGTCTCATTGATAGAAACATTTCCTGCCTGCTCTGGCTTATCTTTCACCAGCGTTCTCAATACCTGCTTTGAGGCGGCATCTTCCTCCATTTTCAATGCATTTTCATTTACTAAAATCCGCCCATCCGCGCGGTTAGCAATTTTCTTCTCCTGGTTCTCATACTCCTGAATGAACCGATACAAAATCTCATACCGCGCCAGCCGGTTATGGCTCACGCCATTCAGTCCCTCTTCTTCATAAAATGCCGCCAGACGGTCATACAAATCAAACGCATCGCCCCATTCCTGCGACAGGCGCTTCATCGTGCGGCGGAACTGCCCGCTGTTGTAATAGACCTCGACCATCTCTTCCACGCCCTTAAGACGGATCACTTCTTCATAGGAAAGCCAATTGGTTCTAAGCACCTCATACGGCGGTTTGCTCTGGCTGAGCAGGCCGTATTTCTGCTTCATTTCTTCCATATACGAACCTTTCAGCACCTTCAGGAAGCCTAGCTGAAGCTGTTCCGGTTCCATTTTATATACGTCATTGAAGGAGCGGTGAAAGCTTTCAATATCCTCATACGGAAGTCCTGCAATCAGATCGAGATGCTGATGGATGTTGCCAAAGGCATTGACCTGCGCCACGCGGCGCGCTACCTTGTCCAGATCCATCATCCGCCGGATCTCCTTCACAACCACCGGATTCGTCGTCTGCACGCCGATTTCCAGCTGAATGAGTCCCGGCCGCATCTGTTTCATCAGCGCCAGCTCGTCATCATCTAAAAGATCCGATGAAATTTCAAAGTGGAAGTTGGTGATTCCATTGTCGTGATCCAGCAAATACTGCCAGATCGCCATCGAATGGCTCTTTTTGCAGTTAAACGTCCGATCTACAAACTTTACCTGCGGCACCTTCCGGTCAAGGAAAAACTGCAGTTCCTTGGTTACCAGCGAAAGACTGCGGAAGCGCACCTTTTTGTCGATCGAGGACAGACAGTAGCTGCACGAAAATGGGCAGCCGCGGCTGCTCTCGTAATAGATAATACGGTGTTCCAGCCCGCTTAAATCTCCGTAGGAAAATGGAATATCATCCAGATTCATGAGCGGCGCCGGGCGGTGAACCTCAACGCTACCATCGGAACAGCGGAGAATGATGCCGGGAATCTCTGAAAAGCAGACTTCCACCCTGTTTTCAGCTGCACTATTTTCCATCACACTGTTTTCCAATTGTAAGCTTCCTTTCTGTCCGTCCATCCAAAAGCTCTGTCCAGTCTTGTTGTTCGACTGGTTTGCTGATTGACTGTCCACCCCATCGTCAAGAAGGCCTTGAGCATTCATGTCTCCCCCACGCTCGCACGCCTCCACCAGCCGCGTAAAAGTTTCCTCCCCTTCGCCCTGCATGATCAGCTCGACCTCCGGCAGCTCGCCCATCAGGCGGACCGCATCATACGAGGCCTCCGGACCTCCCAGCCAGATACGCGTCTGCGGAAGCACCTTTTTCAAGTCATGGATGAGTTCTTTCACGTAAACAATATTCCAGATATAGCAGGAAAATCCCACCACATCCGGTTTTCTGCGGTAAATATCCTGCAGAATCTGATCCATCTGGTGGTTGATGGTGTACTCGCCGAGATCAATCTGGATTTCCGACGTTGTTTTCATTCGGTTCGCACATTCTGCTGCCTCCGAAGCCAGTCGCATTCCAGCAGCCTCCTCTGCTTCCCCCAAAGCCATTTTCATTCCAATCGTCTCATTTTCAGCCGGAATGTTTACACAACCAGTCTCTTCCGCAGCATTCTCCTGCTCATCCTTCTGTCCCAGCCCCAGCCGCTCCATCGCATAGCGTCTCAGGCTGTAAATTCCCAGATTTGAATGTATATATTTGGCATTAATCGCCGCCAATAAGTACCGCATCGTCTCACACCTTCAAAATATGATAGCCAGCTGCCTTATTGAGCCGGTTCATAATCGCCCGTCCTAAGTGATCCTCCGAAAATCCTTCCGAAAAGATATATTCCGCACCGCAGTCGTCGAAATTACGCAGCACCGCATACAGGTTGTGCGCGACCGTCTCCTGATGTGCCCGCGCACCGATGCTTTCCAGCATTCCCGCCGGGTAGCGGTCTTTTGTCTCATCTGTGCAGATAATTCCGACCTTGTGCCCTTCTGCCAGCCTTTCGCCTGCCAGACGGTTGATCGTCTCCACCACCGCCTCCGTCTCGCCTTCAACCAGCGTCAGATCGGCCTTCGGCGCATAATGGCGGTATTTCATGCCCGGCGCTTTCGGACGCACATCCGCGCTCACCGGTCCCAGAATCGCCGGATCAATGCCAACCTCCCCGACAGTCTCGCGCAGCATCTCCACGGTGATCGCGCCCGGTCTCAATACCATCGGTATCTCCTCTGTGACATCCACGATCGTCGATTCCAGGCCGATTCCCACCGGGCCGCCGTCGATGATCGCATCGATCTTTCCATCCATGTCCTGAAGCACGTGATCCGCGCGTGTCGGGCTTGGGCGTCCCGATGTGTTTGCACTCGGAGCCGCGATCGGCACACCAGACAGACGGATTAGCTCTGCTGCGATCGGGTCGGACGGCATACGGATTGCCACCGTATCAAGCCCGCCGGTCGTTCCATACGGCACGATCTCGCTCTTTGGAAATACCATCGTCATCGGTCCCGGCCAATATGCCTCGGCAAGCTTTTTGCCATTTTCCGGCATATCCGATACCAGCGGTGCGAGCTCCTCCAGGCAGGATACATGCGCGATCAGCGGGTTATCGGACGGACGTCCCTTCGCCGCATAAATCTTCTTCGCTGCCGCCTCATCCAGCGCATTTGCGCCCAGACCGTACACCGTCTCGGTCGGAAACGCGACCAGACCGCCCGCGCGGATGATCGCCGCCGCTTTCTTAAGCACCTCCCGGTCATGCGCCGTGAAATCCGCCGGATTCTCTATTTTCCACACCTGGGTGTGAAGTTCTTGTTTCGTTTCGTTTTGCATATTGATTCTTCTTTCTATACTCACAATGAATAAATCTTCCGTACTAAGCTCGAAAATACCTCGCTAAGTGCTCCTAGTATGCAACGGCATGACTCGCACTAAGCTCGAAAATACCTCGCTAAGTGCTCCTAGTATACCACAATCTTTCCCGCCAGTTCAAGGTTTCAGCGGCCATTCAGATACTCCATGATTCCCATATGCAGGGTATACGCCACGCGGTCCTGATATTCTTCCGTTTTCAGCAGCGCCGCCTCTTTCCAGTTCGATAAAAATCCGCACTCAACGATGACAATCGGGCATTTGACGTGAAGCAGGAGGTAATAGCTGTCATTTGGCTTGGCTTTTCTGCGATTTTGAGTTCCCAGTGCATAATCAAAGCGCTTTTGCAGCAGCTCTGCCAGCCGCTTTCCTTTCTCCGACTTCCGGTAATAGAAGACCTGCGCGCCGGATACGTTCTCCTGGTGGTAGCTGTTCTGGTGGATGCTGACGACCAGATCGGCGCCGGATTCTTCGACGCGGGCGCAGCGGTTTTTCATGTCTGACATTTTCCGGCTTCCGGCCGACGCATCGTAGAGTCCCCGGTCATCCTCCCGGCTCATCACGACCTCCACATCCGACTGCTCCAGATACCATTTCAGGCGCTTCGCGATTGCCAGATTGATGTCCTTTTCCAAACTTCCGTCCACCCCCACCTTTCCCGGGTCAAAATCCCCATGTCCGGCATCCAAAAAGACAATCGGCTTTTTCCTTCCAAGCACCGCATCGGTCCCCGCCGACACCAGTCCCGCATACCGCGCCGCCAGAAAGACACTGCAAAATAAAAGAAGGCAGACTGCCAATTCCACTGACAGCCGCCTTCGCATTCGTTTTAAAAACGGGTGTGTTTCAAACCATTCGTTCAAGTGCATCGCTCCTAATGCATTCTTATATTATCTATATTCGCCTCGTTCGCGACATATCCCGCTATTTTTTATTTCAAAAATGATATGTCGATTTTGGACTCTTCTAAAGCTATTCCTGCTCCTACTGCTGCGCCTCCGCCACATTCTTAAACCCAAGTCCAAAAATGCCCGAAGTTTCCTTCACAATCACAAACGCATTTTCATCCGTCTCCGCAATGATACGTTTCAGACGGTTAAATTCCGTTTTGCGAACCGTACAGAGAACCACCGTTGTGTCCTCACCGCTATAGCCGCCTTTTCCCGGAAGCAGTGTCACGGTACGGTCAATCTCCTTGATGACACGTTCCGCAATTTCCTGCGGATATTTCGTCACGATCGACGCCTCGCTTCCAGCGTCATTTCCGTAAATGATCATGTCGATGACCTTGGTTTGTGCGTACAGGGAAATCAGTCCGAACAGCGCCGCATCGATATTTCCAAAGACGAAGATCGAGGTAGAAAGAATGATTCCGTCGATCATCATCAGCGCCCGCCCGATCGAGACGTGCGGATATTTCTTCTGAAGCAGATAGCCGACCACATCGCTGCCGCCGGTTGTCGAGCCGGACAGGAAAATAAACGCCATGCCGACGCCGACCAGAATGCCGCCGTAGAGACTTCCCATGAGCTGATCGCCCAGATAAACCGGAAGCAGCGGGGCGATCACATAGTCGAGCACCACCGAACAGATTCCACAGGCGAGTGCCGTCCGCAGCGCGAACGCCCGGCTTAAATAAAACCACGCCAGTATCAGAAGCGGCACGTTGACCATCAGCGTCAGCCGTCCGACCGGCAGGTTCGTCACATGGTTTAACATCAGTGCCACGCCGACTGCACCGCCCGGCGCGATATCCGCCGTCTCGATAAAACTGTGCGTGCCGATACTGTAGATAAATGCGCCCAGAATCAGATATAAAAAATCTTTTACAGAATATTTCTTAAAATATTTCTTCATTCCAGCATTCCTCCTATTCTGAATTATCGCTTCCTACATAACATAAATATAAATAGTTTCCCCTGTATTCTCCATTATATAAGTATCCCCTTCTCCCCTTACATACAAAAAACGACTCATTTACAAGCTTCTCGCCCATAAATGAGTCATTCAAATTTTAATTCAGAGTCTCGTACCTGTTTCCGTGGCTAGCCTGTCAGGGATTTCCCCTTTAGCCACGGTTTGCTTTTAGATTTTTTACCATTTCGCTTTTTACAGTCTTGTACTCCTACAACTTTTCATTCGCCAAATCGTATTTCCAAATCATCCAGCTTCACCAGATTTGCTTTCTGTTGTTCTACTGACCGACTTCTGCTGCTGCCAGCTTTCTCGACTCGGTCAGCGTCTTCCCCTCGCGCAGATGTACCACCACGCGCTCCTCGCGCTTTGCAATACGGGAAGCGGATTCGTAGACTTCCGCGATCTTTCCGGATGGAACTACGACCACACCGGTCCGGTCCATCACGATCATGTCGCCCGGAAGAATCAGGACGCCGCAGAGTGTCACCGGCACATCCACGCCGACCGTCTCGATGTCGTAAGCACTCTTGTTCGGAGCAGTTCCGGCACTGTACGCCGGAAAATCGAAGGCCGCGATGTCATCCACATCACGCAGGCATCCATCGGTCAGCTCGCCCTGCACGCCGCGCAGCTTGGCGCGGAGTGCCAGCAGGTCACCGCCGGTCGATACGTCCGTGATGCCGCCCATCGAGATAACCAGCAGATCACCCGGCTCTGTCTTGTCGTCGATCACTTTTCCGTGTTTTGCCAGATTCACGCCGTCCCACGGGGTACTCCGGCGTTTCTGTAAAACCGTGCGGGCAAATCCCGCCGCCCGCTTCTGGGATGGATCAATCGGATGAAGTCCCAGTACGCTGCCGCGTTTTAAACCAAGCCCGTCCATGGCATCCGCCACATTTCCGGTCGGGAGGGCGCTGTAGCGCTCCACCCACATCATTCTCTCTTCTGCTGTCATATTTTCCTCTTTCTATTCTCAAACCATATCTTGCCAGCGTTTTTCAGACTGTTATCTGCCCGGCTTTCCCATCCTTCAGATACGCTGCTTTCTTTCCAGACTATACAAACAGATGGTACAGTCCCAGGAAAGAGAATACCGCTACCACGCCCAGCGCCAAGAAGGAGACTGCGAACAGCTCGATAAACATACGGTTCTGCGGAAAACGCTCTTCTGCGTTCTCCTGCTGGGAAACGCCTGCCATGATGAGCGCGCCGGTAGTGGAAATCGGGGTAAATCCAACGATCGTTCCGCCGATAACGATCACCGATACCAGCTCGAGCGCATCTGCGCCCAGTGTAGATGCCAGTCCGCTTGCCGTCGGAATCAGGGTCGGGAATACGACGCCGAGACCGGAGCTGAAAAAGGACATAAAACCAGAGGTAATACCCAAAATCATCGCAGCCGTCCGCTTGTTCATAACCCGCTCCAGGGCTGCTACCATGATATCGATACCGCCGGACAGGGAGATGACATTCATCAGGATGCCAACGCCCAGAACCATGATGATAACATTCCACGGTACCATCTGAATCGCTTTTTTCTCATCGCCGCAGCCAAAAATGATTAACAGGGAGCCCATTAAAAATCCCATCAGGCCGACATTCCAGGAGAAGAACAGAACGCCGATGGCCAGGCCTGCCAGCGCTGCCAGGGACAGAAGCTGTTTTCCGGTAAATTTCGGAAGCTCTGCTTCTTTTTCCACTGCATTCACATCGACTTTCCAGCCTTTGTAATAAATATATACAACCGCCGTGGTTACCAGTGCTGTCAGAATCAGGCAGAACATGATCGGAACCGTATCTGCCTCCAGCCCCTGCGCTGCCATCAGCTCGCGGACAACAGCTGCCTCCGGGGTCAGCGGGCTCATACGTCCAGACATAACGCCCAGGTCACCGATGATCGCCGTCATAATCGGGTTGATGCCTGCGGAGGCCGCAACCGGAATTGCGATAACCGGGATGATTGCCAGACTCGGGATCGCGCCCGGTCCTACGGCACTGATGATAAATCCTAAAATATAGATCACAAACGGAATCAGACGCTTCTGTTTGCCGACCAGCGCTACCATCTTGCGCGCCAGAAGTTCCAGCGTTCCATTTCCATTGATAATCGCAAACAGATAGGTGATACCGACCATCTGGATGCACAGGGACGCACTGAATCCCTTAATAATATCCGACGCCTTGAGCCCAAATACCAACGCCAGCACCGCGGCGATACCGGTACAGAGAATACCGACGTTACAATTTTTCACAAATCCAATCACGATGGCTGCCAGAAGGCAAATTAAAGAAATAAGACCTAAGTTCATAGCAACCTCCTATCGAAATGTAATGCAGACCGGGCTCTCGGTGTGGATGATCCGTCCGGTATACTCCATGCGGCCTGTCTCCTCGCAGAGACGCATCTCCACGATGGTATCGCTATCCTCGTTTGCTGCATAGAAGAGGCTGTAATCGCGGTTGAAGGAGATAAAACGCGGTGTCAGACCCAGAGTCGGGTAATAGCCTAATTCCTTCATATAACCGGTGTTCTGGTCGATGCGGTAGAGTACGATGGACTCATGGATACGGTTGGAACCGATCAGGATCTCGCCGTTTTTGCTGAGTAAGGATGCGCTCGCCTGTCCTTCGCCTGTGTAGGTATCCGGCAGAGTTGGAAGTACCTGCAGGGCTTTTAATGTACCGTTCTTATCGTCGAAGGAAAGGTAGGTCATCGTATTTCCCTTTTCGTTGATTAAATAGACAAATCGGTTGTTCGGATGAATCGATACGTGGCGCGGCTCATCGTACTCGCGTCCGCGGTAGCAGTCGGTCTGTGTCAGGCTGCCATCCTCCGGGTTGAAACGGAATACGACGATCTCGCCATATCCCTGCAGTCTCGCCTGACATACGACAAAGAGATATTCCTTCTTCTGATCCCAGATACACTGGTGTGCGAAGGAGATAGCGCCCTCTTTCTTACCTGCCATATGCGCGGTGTAAACAATCTCGCCCAGGCTTCCGTCCGCGTTGCGGCGGATGACATAGACAGCGCCGCCCTGCAGAGCCGCCACGACCATGTACTGGTTGGTGCGGTCCGGTGTGATGAAGACCGGATTCTTGCCGCCGATCTCGATGGTATTTAATGCAGACAGCGTTCCATCTGCCTCGATCTTGTAGCTGCTGACCTGTGTATTGTCGCCGTGTACGGAGTAGAGATATTTCTCCTCCAGATCCATCGCCTGATAGGACGGGTTCGGCAGCGTCTCCAGGCACTGAATCTCTTTCCAGTCGCCGGTTGCCTCTGAAATCTCATAAACCTTTAAGCCCTTGCCGCGTGCATTTCTCTCGCGGGTGGTGCGGCATCCTACGTATGCGTAACTCATGTTTGTTTCCTCCTGACCCTTTTATTGTATGAAGCCGATGCAGCGGATTTCTAGTCATTTTCTTCCAGATAAACGCTGTATCGTATGAAAAGTATCCTGCGTCCCTCAGTTCGTCGTTTCATATGGCTCTGAAACAACTTGCCCTCGCAGATGCTTTGTTTCTTGCTTTGATAAAATTGTAACATGGAGAATTGACAAATGGAAATTCAGGATTTGAATGTGGGGGTATTCCAGAATGGAATGGGAGGGGAGGTACAAAGAAGGAGCGTGAGAGGGCCAGCGCAGACCCGGGGATATTCTTCCAGAAAACGCTTGCGCTCTTGCGCCTGTGTGTCGGATAGCTGGCAGGCTTCCTGTCGCATCGCTCAGGAAGCTGGGTCTGGCATTGCCATAGCACTATATAATACTCTCTACTATATTTATTTTTTATTTCCGTTCTACTTTATTGACGTGATAGTATTCTTCTGTAAATGATATAAAATCCATGATATCCTGATTCCGATAGCAGGAATCAGAGAGCATCATCCAGACGCGGCGTGAGACAGGTTCCTGCTCTTTGTTGTAGATCGGGATGAGCTGGAAACGGCTGCGGTCAAACGCCCAGTCGGAGCCAAAAAGAAAGCAGATACCGAGTCCATTTTCCACCATCTCAATCGCGATATCGGAATATGGGACGAAATGGGCGGCATGAAGGGATTCTCCGAAATGCTCCTTCCACCACTGGTTGAGAAGCAGTTTTACCATCGGATTTAAGTACGATTCGATGAGCGGCAGGTGTTCAACATCCTCCAGCGAAGTCCCCATCGGCGCCATGATGTAGAGTTCTTCTTCAAACAGGCAGATCTTCTCCCCGAGAAATGGATAATCGCCACAGACGATCGCAATATCGACGGTTCCGTCCGTGATCTGACGGATCAGCATATCGCTGGAATTGGGAAATGTCTTGAACTGCAGGCGGTTGTAGGCGTCCACATAGCCTTTCAGAAGTTTAGGCATATGCAGTCTTGCGAATGAGTTCGGGACGCCGACGCGCACCAGCTCCTTGACGCCGTGGCGCTCGGAAAAATGTTCGCGGATCTCGCCGAGAAAATCCAGCATGATTCCCGCCTTTTTGACAAGGTAGCGCCCGTCCTCTGTGAACGTCACGCCCTGGCTGCTCCGTTTTACAACCTCCACGCCCCACTCCTGCTCAATCGTCTTGACGCGCTTTGTCAGGGCGGACTGCGTCACATACAGATCTTCCGCTGCCTTGCTGATGCTGCGTTTTTCATACAATTTTCTAAGAATCAGCCAGTCTAATTCCCGCATCTATCTCTTCCCTTCCATTTCATGCATTCGTTTGCTTCTTTTTATCTCCGTCTCTCTGTCCAACATATTTGCCTTACAGACACACGCGTCCAGAACCTTTTATATATCCTTCTTTGAACCTTTCTCTTGCCTGGCCCCTTCCGCCACATACTCCACAAACTGCGAGAGCGCCGGGGACAGCCGCTTGCTCTTCGGATAGAAAAACCAGGTGTTCCGTTCCACCGGTGTCCCATCCTTCCAAAAAAGCGGGGTCAGGCACAGGTTGTGTTCATTGGCAAAATGCTCCGGCAGGAAGCAGAGTGTATAACCAAAACCACGTTCTATCATCTGCCATGCCACATCAATATAACCAACTGGCATACCGTTTCCGATCGGGGTGCTGAAATTCTCCCCCCACCACCGTTCCAGAATCTCCCGCGTCCGATCATTTGTCTTATACTCGATCCGGTCTAGCCCCGGCAAATCTTCCATCCTGACCGGTTCTTTCGTTACCAGACAGGCGGCACTTTTCCCGACCCGGATTCGTTCCAGCGCCCCTTCATAGTCGCCGCGGATAAATCCGACCTCCACCGTCCCATCGAGCAGCTTGCGGAACAGCGCATCGCTCTGATCCGTCACCACCTCAAACTGCACGCCCGGATGTTCTTTCCGGTACTGGAATAAAAGCTCCGAAAGCATATATTTACTATATGTATAGGAAGAACCGATCACGATCGTCTCCTCCGCGCTCTTCTGCATCGCTGCCAGCGTCTCGGTCGTCTCCTTCATAAACGCCAGATACCGCTTGGCCTGATCGGCCAGATACCGGCCTTCCGGCGTAAATGAAAGTCCCTTCGGCGTCCGGTTGACGATCGTCACGCCAAACTCCTCCTCCATCTGTTTGAGCCGCTTAGTTAAAGACGGCTGCGTCATGTAAAACGAATTGGCAACTTTCGTCATATTTGGATTTTTATAAAGTGCCTGTAAGATCTGCCAGTCTGTATCTCTCACGGAACATCCCCCATTATTCTCATTTAAATTGATTCTGTCGTTGTTTTTCTTTCTCTTCGGATGCTTTTTGATACGCCGTTTCTTCCTGTGTTATCTTTGTCGAATCCGCATATCCAGAAAGCATTCCAAACAATGTTTTTTTCATTCTACTTATTCTACCACAAGATTACTACAAATCGCTTTCTCCCGTCAAGCCGCATGAAAAAAGCGCCTGCACATTCGCACAGACGCCCTTTCCTAAAATAAATAGGTTGGTGAATAAGTAGTTATTGTATATAAAAAATATAATGGAGGCACAATTAGCACAACATACAAGCATTTTTTCGCAAACACCGGCACTTTTGCCCGCGCTGTCGCCACTTTTATGCTTTTGTATGTTTAGTCTCTACGCTTCTTTCTCCGCCGCCAGCTGTTTTTTCAGCGTTCTCAGCTGTCCGCCGTTTAAGACAACCTCGATCTCTTTCTCGGTCAGCTCCAGCTTAACAAAGAAGGAAAATCCTTTCGTCTTATCAGTAATCTCAACGCGGCGTGCTGCGATCTGCTCACGCAGGTTGTCGATATGAAGCTCGTCGGTCTGCTCCAGGCGGTCATAATCAGCCGGATTTTCAAACAGCATCGGGATGACGCCGTGGTTGACCAGATTTCCTTTATGAATACGGGCAATACTCTTGGCGATGACTGCCTTGACTCCCAGATACATCGGGTTGATGGCTGCGTGCTCACGGGAGGAACCCTGACCATAGTTCTCACCGCCGATGATAATGCTCTGTCCCATCTCCTTTGCACGCGCTGCAAATTCCGGATCATAGCGGTGGTAGCAATACTGGGACATCAGCGGAATGTTGGAACGCATACTGCTGAACTCAGCGCTTGCCGGGGTAATATCGTCGGTTGATACGTTATCACGCGCTTTCAGGCTGATCGGCGCATCCAGTGTCTCCTGCGGCGGCTCCGGAACCGGAAGGAACTTGATGTTCGGTCCGCGGACAATCTCTACCTTGGCCGCTTCCTCCGGGGACAGCGGCGGCAGAATCATCGAATCGTCAATGTCGTACTGATCCGGCTCATGAATGGTATCCAGAATCTTCACATCCTCGCCCATAATATCCTCAGCCGTTGCAAAGGTTCCCACAATCGCTGTTGCGGCAGCACTCTCCGGGCTGACAAGGTAAATCTTCGCGGTCGGGTTGCCGGCACGGCCCTTGAAGTTACGGTTGGAAGTTCTGACTGCCACACCGTCCGTGGCCGGGGTCTGTCCGATCGCGCAGCACGGACCGCAGGCAATCTCAAGAAGACGCACACCCGCATCCAGAAGCATTTCCACATAACCGTCACGCATGAGCTGGCGGTACACCTGCTTCGAGGAAACAGCACAGGTACAGCTTACATCCTCATTCACATGATGTCCTTTAAATACCAGCGCTGCTTTCGCGATATCTGCGTAGCTCGCATTGGTGCAGCTTCCGATAAATACCTGCTGCACTCTCTTCTTCTCCGCCTGATGCAGCGGCATAACATTGTCCGGCTGGTGCGGACATGCGATTAACGGCTCTAATTCGCTTAAATTGATGTCGATCGTCTCGTCATACTCGGCATCTTCATCCGGAAGAAGCTCTTTATAGGCTTCCGGACGTCCCTGTGCGGTCAGGAATCTCTTCACCTGTGCATCTGCCGGGAAAATAGAAGTGGTCGCGCCCATTTCCGCGCCCATGTTTGCGATGGTTGCACGCGCCGGAACCTCCATCTCGGCAACGGCCGGTCCCACGTACTCATATACATTTCCCAGACCGCCCTTGATCGTCACGCGGCGAAGCATTTCCAGGATGACTTCCTTCGAGTTGCAGCCCGGTCTTAATTTGCCGGTCAGGTTGACGCGCACGACTCTCGGCATCGTCAGGCGCATCGGAACCCCCGTCATCGCCGTTGCCACATCCATGCCGCCGACACCGATACACAGCATACCGATCGCGCCGCCGTGCGGTGTGTGGCTGTCGCCGCCCATCGATACCTTGCCCGGCACGCCAAAGCGGGATACATGTACAGCATGGCAGATACCGTTGCCCGGTCTGGATACATACACACCAAATTTTTTCGCTGCGG
Organism: Otoolea sp.; assembly: GCA_050875065.1. Taxonomy (GTDB): domain Bacteria; phylum Bacillota; class Clostridia; order Lachnospirales; family Lachnospiraceae; genus Otoolea. The sequence continues at coordinate 19,311 of JBNMLY010000003.1, forward strand.
ACTGTAAATAAATGTGGTCGTCCGGTGTCTTGTTATCTACATATAATAAGTTGTGGTCGAGGTAGCTGACGCTGCACTCGGTGCGGACACGGTCCAGCCCAATCGCCTCGAACGCCAGGTATGTCATAACCGCATTGATATCGTGGGTCAGTGTCTGATCCACTTTGATAAAAATCTCTTCGCCCGGTGTCATATGCCCCGATACAAGATGTGACTCAATAATCTTTCTGGTAAGTGATTTTCCCATGTTTCATTTCCTCCATCTATCTGCTTATCTGCGTTTGAATGATACGGATATTTATCATTCAAAAATCTATGAGCTACTCGTTCCCCCTGTCAGAACACACCGCCTTGATCCGGCTGCCTGTTCTGTTTCTTTCTGTCTTTATTGTAACGCGTGTTTATGAGGAAAATCCAATGAAGAAAGGGAATGAAGGTATAACTTTCTGTTATTGAGAAAAGCAAGAAAAACGAACAGAAAAGTTTATAAGAAATTCATTTGATTCTGCTGGAACTTTTTCATATAATGATAGTACGAAGGCTTTCTTATGGAATCAGAGAGGCATCCACCACGAAAAGGAGGAATGCCTGTTTGAACACAGAAATAACAAACGCTGTGGCTGCGGCAGGAGACAAAGCACAGTATGATACCCACGTCAAACGGATATTAGCTCAAAAGAACATTTTAGCTCATATTCTGGTAAAAACAGTTGCCGAATTCAAAGGAATGAAGCCTGAAGATGTCGTGAAATACATTGAGGGCGAACCCCAAATTGGTATTGTCCCCATTGAACCTGGATTAACGAATTCAGAAGGAACAAATTCGGCCGGTCAGAGAATCATTGGACTAAATACGGAGAATGCGGAGATCCATGAGGGACTAATCCGGTTCGATATTATCTTTTACGTCCGTATGAAAAATGGTCTATCCCAGATCATTGTAAACATTGAGGCTCAAAAGGACGAGCCCACCGAATATAAGCTCTTAAACCGTGCCATCTTTTATGTAAGCAGACTTATTTCATCGCAAAAAGAACGAGACTTTGTAAATACCAATTATGACGATATCAAGCAGGTATTCAGCATCTGGATCTGCATGAATATGGATTATAACAGCCTTAGCCATATTCATCTCACAAAGGATGAGATGCTGGCACCCTATCACTGGAACGGAAATATGAACCTGTTAAATATAGTGCTAATCGGAATCACCAACGAAATTCCAGAACATGAGGAAGCTTACGAAATGCATCGGCTGATAGGAGCACTTCTTTCAAGTGAATTGAATGAATATGAAAAATTAGATATAATAGAACATGAGTACAATATTCCCATCAACGACGAATGGAGAAAGGACGTGGACTTTATGTGTAATCTGAGTTTAGGAATTGAGGAAAGGGCTACTGAAAAAACCAATACAAAAATCATTCTGAACATGTATAAAAAGGGGTATACATTAGACCAGATTGCAGATGTTACAGAAAAAAATGTCGAATCTGTTAAAGCAATCATTCAGAAAAATAGATCTGTAATAGCATAAGTCATAAACAATGCCAAAAACAACAATCAGAAATGTAAACAGTCTTATTTTGATAAAAAGGGACCGGCACTCGCACAAATCCGACTGCCGGTTCCTCTTTTTATGCACCCCCAGAAGTTCTACCACAGCAGCAACTTCCGCAGAGTTTCCAAGCGCACATCCGCTGTTTCTTTTTTATTCAAAAATCCTTAATTCAGATACTCGCCCAGCTTATGTCCTCCAGCTGTCAGATCTTCATAGGTCGGAATGCCTGTCATGATGATCTTACCTTTTTCAGCACCGTACATATCATTAAATGCATTCATGTACTCGATACAGCCCTGTAAATGACGACCAACCCGCAGCTCTAGTGGAACACCTTTTTCATTGTCATACGGAATGTACAGGTATCCAAGCGCAGACGCTTTTTCATAGTACTTGTCTTTTCCAGTCAGAACCAGATCTTCGCTGGTCGCGCCGTGCAGACGTCCCTGGGACGGGTTACCCGTCTCCATCAGGAGTGCCAATGTGTTGGTGTGATCGCCCAGCTCGCGGTGTGTTAAACCATGCAGTGATACCGGAGACGGCTCCAAGGACATATCAACGCCATCCATCTGGAGTTCCAAGATACCCATAGAAGCCATATCCATTGCGCGCTCATGTGCTACCGTCGCATTGATGGTCGGATACTCCGGAGATGCCTCATGCAAATCCATTTCCATGTCAATGCCCAGCGTATTAATCATGTTAGTAACCGCATAAGAAATCTGCTCCGTCAGAGTACCGTCTTTGACACCCGGATAGGTACGGTTGATGTTACGCATCTCGCTTCCGGACAGAGTCTGACCGGACTGATGATTGTATACATCCGGATCCGGCCATTGGTCGATCGGGTTCGACGCACGGGAGCCATATACAAACTCTCTGGTTCCACTCTTACTGTCGATATGGTAGAAATGCGGGGAGGCCTCTTGCGGATCGTTATGTGTAAAGGCACTGTTATCCGTTCTCGGAATCACATACACGGTACCTGCTTCTACCTTTCCGCTCTCTACCATCGTGATTGCCGCCATATGACCAGACGGCTCATTCGGGTGAGTTCCGCCCAATACAAGGAACGAACCTCCCTCTTTTTCTCCTTTCATGACATATACCGTCGTATCTCCAAAAGTTCCCACCAGATTTTCATTGTACTCGCTCAACTGAAACGTGGAGGTTACACCCGGGCCCGGAATGATCGCTTCCTGATAATGACGGAAATCATAGAAATCTTTCCCAGCTACTACCGCAATTGCCAGACTTCCCACGGCACACACAGCTGTAAAAATATGTTTATATTTTTTGAAATCCATTTTCATCCTCCTTACTTAATCATCAGCACGCGCAGCGCCAGCGGAACCAGTACCATGCAGGCATTGACTTTCATGGACGGTGCATCCTCTTTGTACATATCATAGGCGGTAAAAATGAACAGTAAAAGCGCGATTGCCCTGTAAATATAAGTTGTAATCATCCTTTCATACCTCCTTTAGAAGAATGCTGCAATTGCCTTGGAGAAGTAGATAAATACCAGACCATATACAACCACGATTGCCATCGGAACCATGCAGCGTTTCAGTACCTTGACGTAATCCTTCACGCCAGAAACCTGTGCAGCAAAGATACCTGCCAGGGCGGTCGGAGGCATCATATCACCCAGAGATGCTACGAACGAAAGGGCTGCAATCGTATAAACGGTATTCATGTTCAGGAATGCCAGTGCAAACGGAACCCCCAGTACGGAAGCTGCACCGAAAGAAGATACGGCACCAAACAGCGGAATTGTGATACCGGCTGCAATCAGACGTACACTCTCCGGAAGTCCCAGACAGAACATAACGATAAAACCGCGGACACCTGTCAGAGTCATTACCTGGATAAACATACCAACGCCCATCAGAATACCCATAACCGGAAGGGATGTATGAACTGCTTCCGATACCGTTTTTACCACATTGAATTTGCGGCCAGTAAACATACCGACAACCGCACTGATAATAAACATTAACGGCATTCCGATATCCGGAATCACCTTAAAAATCTTTGTCAGCGCCATCAGCACAATCAACACGGCCAGCGGAATGTAGAGGCGGATTCCATATTTTTCTGCCAGCTCCGTATTTAACTGCGGCTCTACTTTCGAATAATCCATGTTTTTCGCCTGCTTTAAACCTAAGAACAGGGCAGAGAAAATTGCAACCGGGATGGTTAAAAGCAGAAGCGGCAAACCAAATCCTACGAACGGAACGTCGATACCGCCGCCGATGATCATCGCCGGAAGATTGACTGGCGGTGCCACCATACCCATCAGACCACCCATCGCGATAATCGCTGCGGTAGAAACAGCGTCAATTCCCATTAAGAGAAGTACCGGCGCCATGATACTTCCTGCCGACAGAACCGCTGCGGTAGAAGAACCAGTAATCATACCCGGGAACATGATAACAACCATGATGAGAATTAACAAGATTGCCGGATGTTTATGGAATTTCTTGATAATAACAGCACTCAAGGCATCCAAGGCCCCCGATTTTTCAATGACCTTCATAAATATCATCGCGGTCGAGATAACCAGAATAGTATCTACATAGGAAAAAGTTCCCTCTACCAGATGACGGATTGGAAGGCCTTTTCCACCGACCAGGCAGCCGCCAATCGCCGCAAGCATCATGGCAACTCCGACCGGAAGCTTCGCCGCAAAACAGCAAAGCATGAAAATACCAATCATAACGATAAAAATGATAAGTTCGTGACTCACTTTTTCTCTCCTTTCTGTTTCCTCCCTGTCCGTTTTCCAGCCTCTTTTTATATCTGAAATGATATATTTTCCTGATTTTGGGTAAACTTAAAGAGAGCCGTATGCACGGCTCCCTTTTTAGACTGAATTTTCACAGTCCATCCCCGAAAGAAGCCCCCGGACAGATGTATGATCGCGACTGTTCAGTATTTTCGCAGTCACGAGACTAAAATTATTTACCAAACAAAGTTTTTAACGGCTCAATCGCGCCAACCTGATTGTCGATAAATGCGGTCGGGATGTTGCCCTCTGTCACGATGTCTTTCATCATACCATCTGCATCACCTTCTGATACGATGATGGCCGCATCTGCCGCTTTTAGTGCATCTGGGATAAATTTATCAGAAAGTGTACCACGACGTGCGCTTCCACCGATATGCAGAGCGATAATCTTCATGCCATTCTCTTTTGCTTTCGCGATCACTGCGTTTACACGCTCCATCTCCTGGTTCTCATCAATACCAGCGGCGCCAAGTCCCTTGGAACTGCCGCCGATTGCCAGAACCAGTGTTTTGTATCCATCCAGATCATCTGCGGTTGCAGTCGCATTTAAATCGCTGTCTATCTCGCATTTCTTTAACAAAGTCTGCACTACGTTTACATCCGCACTCTGTCCATCACTAGTCAGAAGGATCGGTGCCTCAGCAATGCCAGCAGGAAGTTCTGCTACCTCTCCCGCTTCTACAGATGCACCGTTGTCAACTGCCGCTGCCTGTGTTTCATCTGCCGCCTGTGTGGTAGTTGCGGATGAACTTCCAGATCCACAAGCGGTCAGTGCGCCCGCCGCCATTGATACGCAAAGTGCTGCAACCATTAATTTCTTTTTCATGTTCCTGTCTCTCCTTTTTGCCATGCTTCCTAAATTTGTGTCCTGCAGGACATATGATTATAACTTTATGCTACCATATGTCCCACGGATTTTAAATATTGTTTCACTATTTCTTATTTTTCGCACAAAAGATGTAATTAGTAGCCAAGTGCCTTGCCGTCACGCCTCGGATCACCTGCACCTGTCAGAGTGCCATCCTCGTTATACATAACGCCTTGAACACCACCAAAGAACAGATCCCATTCACCCTTTTCGGTTACAGTATGACCCATTTCCTCCAGTTTCTTTGCCGTCTCTTCTGATACGCAGTCCGGTGTGCCGATCTCATAGCAAAGGCCATCATCATCGCCCCTGTCAAAAATACGTCCACAGTTGATTGCATCCTGAAGAGGCATCTTGCTGTCGATTACACGGGAAATAACCTGTGCAATGGTCGGGAAGATACGAACACCGCCTGGGGAACCGAGCGTCATGAACGGTGTGCCATCCTCATTTAATACAATCGTCGGGCTCATGGAAGATAACGGTTTCTTACCTGGCTCAACACAGTTTACAGATTCCGGATCAGTAGAAAAATCATGCATCTGATCATTCAGGATAAATCCGTATCCCGGAACTGCAATGCCGCTTCCGAAAAAGCACTCGATCGTCTGTGTCACAGTAACTACGTTACCTTCTTTATCTGCCACAGAGAAAGAAGTAGTAGAATTTCCTTCGTACTGATTCGGGTTACCTTTCTCCCAAACCTGACTTTCCTCTGTCATCTTGTCAGCGATCGTCTTTGCATAATCTTTGCTCGTCAAACCTTTTAGCGGAACATTCTCTACGAAATCGGTATCGCCCATGTACGCGGTACGATCCGCGAATGCGGCCTTAAATGCCTCGGAGAATTTGTGAACATATTCCGGAGAGTTGACCTCCAGAGCACCCATATCAAAGTTCTCCAGCACATTTAAAATCTCAATGACGTGTGTACCTCCAGAAGACGGCGGCGGGCAGGAGATAACATCATATCCTCTGTAAGTGGAGCTGACCGGCTCTCTTAAACTGATCTCATAGTTCGTCAGATCCTCTTTTGTCATGACACCGTCATATTTATCAATCGCATCGATGATAGCGTCCGCCACCTCACCGCTGTAGAATGCATCCTTACCATTGTCAGAAATCATCTGAAGGGTCTTTGCCAGATCCGGATTGCGGAGCGCATCGCCCGGCTGGTATGGAAGTCCATCTTCCCGCAGGTAATAGCTTCCTAAATCCGTATAATCGCCTACCATGTCACCGTAGTGATCATTGATGGCGCTGGACTGATAATTACTTACCACATAGCCCTGAGTTGCCAGTTCAATCGCCGGTTTCATAACATCCTCACGGGTTACATTACCAGAACCAAAGTTCTCCAGCGCGTATTCCATACCGGCTACCTCGCCCGGAACACCTACTGCGAGGCCGCCTCTCTGGTTTGCCAGCCCATTGTTCTTCACTTCGCCGTTTTCGTCCAGCCAAGTCTGTGCATCCTGTGCGGCCGGGGCTACCTCGCGGTAATCAATGAAATTGTTCTTTCCGTCTGCCGTGTGGATCAGCATGAATCCGCCGCCACCAAGACCAGATGCCTGCGGCTCTACAACTCCCAGCGCATAGGACACTGCAACGGCTGCATCTACAGCATTTCCGCCTTCCTGTAGAACCTTTAAACCAGCTTCACTCGCATATACATTCGCAGAAGCCACCATTCCGTTTTCGCCTGTGTCATCACGTCCATCACGTTTTGTGTCGCCATTCTCGTCCATCGGGGACCAAACCGGCTGAATCGGTTCCGGACCCTCGTCCGCAGTCTGAGCTTCTGTTTCTGCAGTTGTCTCCGGCGCTGTTGTCTCCTCGGTTTTTGCACCGCAGGCAACTAGGGACGCTGCCATTGTCGCTACCATCGATAAGGCAAGTAACTGTCTCCAACTCTTTTTCATATAGTTCCTCCTTCTATATTTATCAACATACCTCCGTATAATCCGGACGTCTGTTTTCACAATTTACGCAGCCCTGCCGCTTCCTCCCTTACGGTCCGTTTAAAATCCCGTAATCCGTAAGAATATACTCAATAAGGCTGTTCTGCTTTTGGATTCTAATTTCCAGCTCCTCTCTCCGATCCGTCTCGACTGTAATAACCGGGATTTTCAATATTTCCGTCACCACCCGATTGATACTTCCCGGCGGCGGCGATCCATAGAGTGTCAATGCCGGAAGTCTGCTTTCTTCTTTCCCAGATTTTTCCAGCATAGAAAGGATCAACCCCCCTGTCTCATCCAACGACTCACAAATCAGGGAATCTCCTAGGGCATCCCTTCCCTCTTCTGTCTCCGCCTCATGTAGATCCAGTACCAAATCTGGCTGAACCGCCGCTATGTCCTGATACACGGCATCTGCAATCCGCTCGGCATCCCAGCCATCCGCATCCCCCGGAAAATTCCGGTTGATATCGCGATCCTCCTGGGTCCGGCGCTTCTGCTGTTCTGCCCCCCAGCGGTTGACGGGAGCGGCAATGTAAATCGTTCCCGCATCCAGGTGTCTGTTTCTCCACTGCCTGGCTGCTTTCCATCCAGCCGGTTCATTTCCGTGAATACCCGCTACCAGGTAAATAGTAAAACCATCTTCTGTGCCCTGATTCACATAAACCGGAACCGCAAGCTCTGTTCCATCCAGCAGCCGGTACGTTTCTTTTCCCGGTGTGCTGCACCGCCTGATAAACAGGAGTACTAAAAGCAAAATCGTCAAAATTCTAAAAACAGATCGAATAATTTGAATTTTTCTTTCCATACCTTCAATGATCCTTTGTCTGGAAGAAGATGCTTTGTCATTCACAACTGTTTATAGACATCATAAATGTTCCGTCACGGTTTGTCTATTTTTTCTCATTTTTCTCTCTGAAAATTAGTGTTTGTTTTTGTAAATTATCTGTCTATATTTTTCTCATTTTTCTCACGGGAATTTTATTCTGATTGTTTTGATTTTTATATGCTTTATTGATATGATGGAGGTAATGAAACCCATCTACAAAAAATGGGGCTTTTATATGTATTCTGTAAACCATATTTCAACAGAGAAAGGGGGCCTTTCCATGCAGGCCGTATCTATCTGTCTGATCCTGTCCGCACTGGTTCTCGTCTATCTTGCCTGGGAGAACTGGATGAACCTACGTTGTCTTTCTTCCTTTAAAGCCGTGATCCACGTCAACGGTATCCGTGGCAAGACATCCACTTGCCGCTATCTGGATGCAGCACTCCGGACGAAATACCGTGTTTTTACCAAAACAACCGGAACGGATGCACGTTTTATCGGTGTGAATGGCACAGAACAGCCAGTCCGGCGCCTCGGCCCGGCCAACATCCATGAACAGCTCCGTACCATCCGCCGCGCCAGGCGGGAGGGCGCAGAAATCCTGATTCTTGAGTGCATGGCAGTCAACCCGGAGCTTCAGAAGATCGCCCAGGAACGCATTGTCCGAAGCAATATCACAATCATTACAAATGCGCGGTACGATCACATCTTTGAGATGGGCGATACGCTGGAGGGAATCTCTGCTTCCCTCTCTGCGACCATCCCAGAAAACGGCACACTCTACACAGCGGATCCTGAACTTGGAAAACGGCTCTCGGATTCCTGCCAGAGAAGAAACTGCCGCCTGGTGGTCTGCCCGTCGACGGGAACCGCTTCTGAAAATATCGGGATTGCCCGTGCAGTCAGCGCCTCGCTCGACGTGAGTGAAGAGGACTTCCAGGCATCCATTCCACAGGCAAAACAGGACTTTGGCGCGCGACATCTCTATGAAATTACCTCTCCATCTGGAAAGGTTGTCCACTTTTTAAACCTGTTTTCCGCCAATGATCCACAATCGACACACAACATCGTGGAAGAATATGCCTCCAGCTTCCCACATCTGGCGTTTCTTTACAACCACCGGGAAGACCGCCCGGACCGCGCCCTTCTGTTTGCACGATATTTCCTCCCGTTCTATCCAGACTCCACCGTTTTTCTGACCGGGCGCGGTGCCGCCCTTCCGAAACGCCTGTTTCGAAATGCCGGTGTCTCCGATCTGCGCGTTCTTTCCGATTGGCATGGCTGCCTGGATCTGCCAGAAAATACGCTGCTTGTCGGAATTGGGAACATTAAAGGCTGCGGCTACCAACTGATCAAAGAACTAGACGCAATACATGGATACAAAGGAGAATCCGCCTATGAATGAACTGCTTTTACTCGGCATTATTTTCAGCCTGATCTACACAGAACTTACCGATCTGTCCCCCGGCGGCATGATCGTTCCCGCCTACTTTGCCATGTACTCTTACGACTGGAAGCGGATGCTGGGAACCATTCTTCTGTCCCTTCTATGTATGTTACTTGTGCATTTTCTGTCCAAATACATGATTTTGTATGGCCGACGGCGCTATGCGGTCTTCGTATTCAGCGGCATTCTGTTCAAATATCTAGTAAGTCTTTTAGGCTTTGGTGCTTCTTTCTCCATCGGAAGCCTGATTCCCGGCATCCTTGGACGTGACATGGAACGGCAGAAAACAGTTCCAACCTTACTTTCACTGGGAATCGTAACGGCTCTGACCTGCTTGGCAGGAATGCTGCTGCGCTGATTTTAAAAACGGGGGACTATCGCATGAAAAATGTAAAAAAAACGCAGGTCTGGCTTCTGCTCCTGACCGTTTTTCTCTTCCTCGGAGCTTCCGTCCTACTTCTGCGCCAGACTCGCACACGGACACCCAAAAATGATTATGAAGAAATGTACAACGCTGCAGTCCAGACAGATACCGCCTTTGCCGCCATCCGGAGGGCACGCCTTGAACGCGGCTATCCGATCTCAGCGATCGATGACCCTTGCGGCACCGGGCTGATCGGTGACTCCTACACCGATATCACAACCACGCTGGGAAGCCTAGAGGCCAAACGTTCCAGCACAAATCCCAATGTTGCAGCCATGATCGTCGATTTGCTGAAACAGTGCGGCGTGAAACAGGGAGACCGGGTTGCAGTCAATCTTTCAAGTTCTTTTCCCGCTATGAATATCGCCGTCCTGTGCGCCCTTGATTCCATCGGTGCAGACGGCATCATCATTAACTCCGTCGGTGCTTCCACCTACGGCGCTAATCTTCCAGAATTTACATATCTGGATATGGAGCAGGTGCTTCTAAAACAGGGAATTATCCGTAACCATACGCAGGCTTTTTCCCTGGGCGGAGCTGACGATATTGGAGGCGAGATGCCGGAAGAGACAAAAAACGCCATCGTTGAACGTCTGGAGCAGGACGGGCTTACCTTTTTGTACCATGAAGACTTGGACGAAAACATAGCGGCCCGCCAGGCGATCTACGAGGCAGACGGAACGCCTGTCTGCTTCATCAATGCTGGTGGCAATCTTCTTTCCTTCGGGGGCGGCCCCGAGATGATCGGCGCGCGCAACGGGCTTCTTTTGCCTGGAAAAGATAAACTTCCATCTGATGCATCCGGCCTCATCCCCTTATACCTGGGGGAAAATATCCCCGTTATCCACCTTTTAAACATGAAAAGCCTGCTCCCAGCCAATGGACTTCCGTTCGATCCCCAGCCACTCCCACGCCCGGGGGAAGGGGATGTCTACACCACCTGGCGCTACAACCGCCCGCTGGCAGGCGTACTTCTCATCATAGGGCTTGGAATGCTGGTTTTTGTGTCAAATTTTCTTCCCCGACAGCGGATGCCTTTATAAATATTTCGTCTAAAACCATTTCAACTGAAAAGGCAGAAACGTGACATACTCTTTCGATGCACGTTTCTGCCCTTTATTTTTCTATTTCCACCGGTACAAAGTTCTCGGTCTTCCCATTTCCCCATAAGAATACTCCTGCTCAATCCGCCCTTCCTTCAGCAGATATTGCAAATACCGGTAAAGTGTCTTTTTCTTAATCTGAGTGATCATCTCCAACTCATCAATATCCTTATATCCTTCGAGCGACCGCATATGATTTTCCAACTTATCAAGTGTCACCCGGCTAATCCCTTTATCATGATTCTCATAATACTGACTCTTTTCATGATACTGTAAATGAACCTTAATCCGGGCTATCAAGTCGATCGCTTTAATCGGCTTGAGCGAATAATCATCCGCCCCCGCCTCCATAAAACGGTTCACAATGGCTTCTTCTTCCTCGATCGTTAATACGATGATCGGCGTTTTCGGCAGTTTTTTCCGAATCTCACGCACTGTACTTATTCCATCCATCCCCGGCATATGGTAATCCACCAGAATCAAATCAATTTTTTCTTTCCGGATTTTCTCCTCCGCTTCCTCATACCCGGAAGCTAAAAGCGGCACCCAGTCCTGAAATTTAAAAATCTGTTCCAGTGTATACAAAATATCCGGATTATCATCAATTGCCAGAATCGTTTTTGTGTTCTCCATCCCCAATTTCCTCCCTCAGGCAGATAATGGCCTTTGTATATTTTCCCTCTTCACTCTCGATCCGAATCGTTCCCCCATGTTTTTCAATGACCTGACGGGTAAACGCCAACCCCAGACCAGTTGACCGTTTTCCTGAATACCCCAGCTCCCAGATATGTTCCATCGCCTCATCGGAAATGCCAATTCCGTTATCTTCGACGGTAATAAAGATATGTCCATCTGCCTCTGATACCGTCAGTATAAGCCGTCCATCTTTTCCATCCACAGCACTATAAGCATTATTTAAAAGATTGATAACCGCACGCGTCAGACGTATCTTATTTCCCTCTAACACTGCTTTCGGGCACCGGTTGTCATATACCAGCATATCCGCCGGAACCAGAATCGATATCTGCGCGAGAACCATCCGCATCAGCTCCTCTGTCGTCATACAGGTACGGCTGTTCTCATACAAAATTTCCGAAATCATCAGGCTCATATTTGTCATAGAAGAAGAAATTTTCTGGAAATACTCCCGAATCAACGAATTCTCTTCCATCATTTCCGCAAGACTCACAAGTCCCTGCATCGTTGTCAACGGACTTTTTAGATCATGTACCAGACTCTGCACCTCACTAAAATTACGCATTTTCAGGGCTTCAATTTGTGTATCGTACAGCTCTTTTTCTACCTGACGCGTTTTTTCATTGGAAATCTTTAACTTGTGCTCTTTATAAAGAAGCTGCACCTGCATCAGCGAGGCAAATAAAAGCGCCATAAGCATCGCCCAGCCAAAAAGCATCAAAAGCGGTTCTTCCCCGATAAAAGCAGCCGCTTTTTTCACATCCATCGATATCTCACCGCGCCCGAAGCCGTATGGCGTCAGCGTCGGCATCACGTCCAGCCACTGAATTCCCAAAAGCATCGAACCGACTAGAAGTACTTTGTTTAACATACTGACGGAAAACAGATCCATATAAGACAGCCAAAGCACTACGCCAACCGTCAAAAGTGCTGGAATCCCCAAATCATATTTAATTCCATAAATGCGGAAAATCACATCATAAATCAGCATAATCAACGACATCGTAAATAGTACGTTCAGCCCAAAACGTTTCTTTTCACTGATATAGACGCTGACCGACTCATTGATCAAAAACGCCCCCAGATAATGTGGCAGCATTCGCACCGCATTCATCAAAACCAGCTTAACCGCTGCAATCATAAGAACATAGCTGCTTTCCTGCATCATTGCCCGTGTCAGGGAATTATAAATTTGAAGCCGTTGCTCCTGAATCAACGCCGGCCCTGCAATCCCCAGACACGCCAGCACACAGCCTTGTAGCAGCAGACAGATATTATATTGAAGTTGCACACATCCAAGTGTTTTATTTTTCTCTTCCTGATCCATTACACCTCCGTAATCTCCCGCTCTCAACCATATTTTATCCCCATCCTTTCCGCATTGTTTCCTCATCTATTTTTATTATATCGAAAATCCGATGGAATGTAAATCCGGGCATCTCATCCCTTTCTGTCCTTTTCCATCTCCCATTTCTGCAGCTTTCTATGGAAAAAGCAGCCGTCCCACACTACGCATGAGACGGCTGCCCTACTTTGAATCGCTATTTGTATGTTATATTACTTCTTTTCTTCTTGATCCCAACGGATCACATCCCAAACATCGCTGGTTTCCAACCCCAGTCTCCACGCGGCTACGCCCGCCAAGTCATACTGCTTGATCAAATCCATCTTAAGCCCTAAGGACTTCGTCTCCTCCATCCAGAGCTGCTCTTCACTGTCCTGAGTGTCCAGCTTGCCGTAATACTGTCCCACTGAATCATCCCAGGAAAGCTCCATGTCGTTTGCCGACACCCACTTCGTCGCCTCGGAGATTCCCATCGCACGGGAAGAGACATTTTCGCCGCTACCCGTCCAAAGTCTCGTATAGAACGGAACTGCATTGATTACTTTTTCTTTCGGGACTAAGGAAAGCATATCTTTAATTCCATTCTCAACATATCCGATTGAGGAAACGGAACCTGCTTCGCCTCCCGCATAGTGCTCATCGTAACCCATGATAATCACGTAATCTGCGACATTACCCTGTTCTTTCTGGTCATAGAAACGGTTGTAGGGCGCCGGAACATAGTTATCAACCGACAGCACCAGTCCCTTCTCACGGCAGGCAACCGACAGCTCACGGATAAACTCGATGTAATGGACGCCCGCCGCCGTCTTCAAACTCTCAAAATCCAAATTGATACCGTCAAATCCATAACGGTCTGCCTCTGTCATCATATTTTTAATCAGTTTTTCGCGCACGGACGTCCTGGAGAGGAGTACCTCTGCCTGCACATTCTTGCTGCACTCGCGGCTGAAATTATCCCATACCGCCCAGACCTGCAATCCCTTTTCATGTGCCTGATCGACGTAGGACCTATCCGCCAGGGATTCATAGGCACCGCTGTTACTGCTGAGTGTAAACCACGTTGGCGCAATAACATTGACACCTTTCGTCCTTGCCATCAGCGACTCCATCGCCTGGTTACCCGCCGCGGTCGTTATCTGATGCCAGACCAGCACAATCTTTTTATCCAGTGAAAGGTTCCGATAGACTGGCGCAGTAAAATCACTCTTCAGTGTTTCCTCATGAAGATTTTTCATCTTCCACTTATGCATATAGCCAATATGGCCATCCGGCGTCATGACTCTGGACCAGTTGTCGTACTGTTTCAGCACGATTACCTCTTTACCGCGTCCAACCTCTGTCACAATCGGGCTTTTTAAGCCTCCTCTTAAACGGATCTTGGCTTTCCATGCCACATTTGCTACTGTAACCGGCTCCCAGATATTTTCCACATAGACCCGCTTCTGCACTTCACTGTCATACGCCTGTAAACGTACATCGGTGTATTTCTGAATCAATCCCAGTGAAAGGTAGACTGCATCGCCATCCCGGTAGAGAATCTTTTTTCCATCCTCATCCACGGTCGTTTCATCCCTCTTCACAATCTCTTCCGGCAAGGCGTATACCAATATTTCCTCATTCGCATCCCAGTAGAAACGCTCATTTAGGTTCGCATCCACCCACGCAACCGGCAGATACGTCTGTCCATCCACGTAGATGCCGCTTTCCTCCTGCCGTTCATAGTTCAGGTACAGCACCACCCGATTGGTACCGTCTGCCGCATATAGTGCATCTAAATCCACCCGCTCACGACTCGGCATATATTTGACATAGCCAACCACTCCCGCTGCCGCCACGATTAGAAACAGCAAAAAGCGAATTACAAATCCCAGACAGCCCGGGCGTGCTTTCCTCGATCTTCCTCTTTCCATCTTATCCTCCGGTACATGTTTACGATCTATTCCTACTAAACATTCTGCATTTCCATATTTCTCTAGTAGTATAGCACACACACCGGATGGAATGTTGACTTTTTTCTTAACTTCTTCCCATCTATTTTTCTCCGACTTACGCCTTCTGGGTTACGGTCGCCATATGCACCGCGCGGAAATTCACACATTTCACCTAAAGACGAGGGTATTATGCAAAAATTTTCCTCACAGCCAAATGGCGGCATACCCAACTACGGACAAAACAGCGCCTCTTTTTCTCATCGGTTATAGACGCGGTCAAAATGAATTTCCGTCAACACTCCTGACTCCGCTCCCACATAGTCCCCCATATAAAAAGAGCCATCTTCCCGAAGTTCAAAAATCCTCCGGTATTCCTCGGGCCTGCACTCCTTCCCATCGATCAGGATCGGGATTCCCTTGCTCTTATAACGCTCCAAGCCCTCGACGAATATCCTCTGCTGTTCTCTACGCCTCCTCTCTTCTTCTGCCTTTCTGTTGTTTTTTAATCGTATCAATACCATTCTCCATTCTGCAAAAACAGGCCGTTTTTATCCTTTTGTGACCCCATTGAGGTATCCGGTAATCTATAACCCCCGGCCTGTCCCACTGTTATTGTAGAAATTTTCCAAAAAAAGTCATGGTTTCTCCCGTAACAATCAGCGCATCTCTCTGCAAAGGGATCCGTCGAACCCGGATATTCAAATACCGTTCGGTCATCTCTACCGTCTCTTCTTCTCCAAATGTGATAAAAAACTCACACCCTGCAGGCCATTTTTGTTTTTCCGCCACAAGGTTCGCAAATTCCGCAAGCTGCCACCCACTGGCCGAACCGACCAGGAAACGGCGGCTACAGTGAAAAAACGCATCCCGATTATTCTCTGTCAGCACCCCAAAGTCCATCACGGCTACTTCCACCCCCTGTTTCAGGCATTCGTACCGTTCTTCCGTTCCAGCTTCTTTATAGAAAAAAACTTCCATAATTTTAAACGGCTTTTCCTCCTGACCCATAACCAGATTTTCGCCTCTTTTCTTTGCCTGGCAGATCTTTTCAAGCTGTGCAAACGCACCACTCCTATTTTGCTCCAAAACGGCTGTGCGAAGACGCATCACGCCAGATAAATACGCCGCCGTCATCAGGGCAAAATGTGTCACACCAACAGAGGCGCCACTCCCGGCAACCCCTATCCATTCCAATTCTTCCATGCCGGTTATCTTGCGCTTTTCCGACAGTTTCCACCTGGTCTTTCTGTTTAACTCCAAATGTCCCCTCTGTATCCAGCTTCTAATCGATATCATCCCCTCCTGTTCCGGCTACCGTAGAACGCTATGTAACAAATGCGCCCACCCCCGCTTGATCGCCTGCCTGATTGTCAGGTATTTCGTCCCCTTTTCCGCCCGCAGGCACTTTTCCAGACACAGTTCTCCAAATAAGACCTCAAAAAATTCCGTTTCTTCCTCTCTTCGTTTCCGCCTTCCGACTGCATCGAACGGCGGATAAAAAACGGGAAGACGCAGATAGGTTAAATGTCTCACTTCTTCCGGCAGGTAATCCCGCCCATCCTCCTTTTTGTGATTTAGCAAAATTTTCAGGCGCTTTTGCCCCGCCAGACAGTGAATCGCCCGCAAGGAATCCTCTTTCTCCCAGGGTTGCATTCCACATATCAGTAAAACGAGGTCGTATTCCCCTTCTAGGACAGGCTGGAGTCCCGTTCCAACATCGTCTAAAATCACCTCAAAGGCCGGCTGTTCGAGCCGCACGCTCCCTCCGTAACTAGGTTTCAACGCCAGACCGTCCATGTAATAAATTCCATGTTCATCCGGCTTCCAGCCATACCAGGAGGCCATACGGCGAACCGCCCCCGTGTCATTCCGTTCCCTGTAAAGGCAGGAAAAGCCTTTCCGCCGCAGATATCCGGCCGCGCTCAACGAGGTGTGCGTAACCCCCGCTCCTCCTCTGCTTCCGGCCACGGCAATTTTGAGAAGTGGTATCTGACGTTCTGCAACTATGCGCGCTTCCAGTTCTTCCAGTGCTGACAAAACCTCCTGGACATTCTGGTAACGTGCTTCTTTCTCTGTTCTGAGACATCGCCCCATAATGGTATAGAGATCTCCCCCGTATCTTCCCTGCCTTGCTTTGTCTTCCCCCTCCGGGGCGTGCCCATTTCCCATATAGTACAGAAGGGCGCCAATGGCATAGATGTCGGTCCTTTCATCCAGAGGCCCTCCTTCATACTGTTCGGGTGCCGCAAAGCCTTTCGTTCCATAGCAGACAGGTTTTGTATCCGTCAAAGACGCCAATACCGCCTGATCAAAGTCGATCAATTTTAAGTTTCCCCGGCAAATCAGAATGTTTCCAGGTTGTAGATCCAGATATAAAATTGGATTTGGTTCGAATGAATGCAGATATTTTATGATCCGGCAAAGCTCAATCCCCAGATGGATAAGCTCTTCCGTTTGCAGACTGCCCTCTCGTTCGATTCGGGCATATAACGACTCACCGTGCAGATATTCTTCGATGAGGTAATAATAATTTTCGTCAATTTCCAGATCGTAGATAATCGGTATTCCCGGATGGCGCAGCCTCTTCAAGAGCACTGCTTCCTGTATCTGATCGTTCCCGCCCCGCTCCACCCGTTTAATCGCCCTCTCTTCGTCGAGCCCCAGATGTCTTGCCAAGAATACGGTTCCGCTCCGTCCGCGTCCGATCACACGTTCTAGCTGGTATTTTCCAAACAGAACGGACGTCTTCGTACCGCACCTCCCTTCGGTCAATACCACTTCTCAAGATTCATTGTAAACGATCCTTCTTCGTACCGCAACTGTTTTTTTAACGATTTAGGGCTTTTTTCATAATTCTTTTTCATATTCAATTGCCAAATGATTATATTATATAGTATGATATATTCTCAGAATATATAAGCGCTTTGCGCTGTAAACCGGCTGCCACCCGGCAGCCCCAAAGACAAGGAAGTGATTTGATCCATGAAAATAGAACGTATCAATGAAAACCAGATCCGCTGTACACTGACCAGTGTAGATTTAAGTGCGCGTAATTTAAACTTGGCTGAACTGGCCTATGGCACGGAAAAAGCGAAACGGCTGTTCCATGAAATGATGCAGAAAGCCGCCAGCGAAGTCGGCTTTGACGCTGATGATATACCACTGATGATTGAGGCAATCCCACTGTCAACGGAAAGTATCATGCTGATTATTACCAAAATCGAAGATCCCGAAGAACTGGATACCCGTTTCTCGCGTTTCTCCCCTTCTACCGAGGAGGATTCCCTGACAACCCTCACCCATGAATTATTGGAAGGCGCTGACGAACTTATCAACCTGTTTGACAGCAGTAAAAAAAATGCTCCTGTACAACCGGCAGATGCCGCCTCCACCTCCGAACCAGCCTCCCCGAAGACTTCCGCACGTATTTTTACTTTCCAGACCCTGGACAGTGTATGCCATGCGGCCCGGGTCGCAGCCCCCGTCTGTAATGCACCCAACACCCTGTACAAGCACCCTTCCGACGGCCGTTATTACCTGATTGTCCGTGAGGACGCTGGAAACACCGACGCATTCAACCGTCTATGCAATCTTTTGTCAGAATACAGCGAGCCCTTGCGGACAGCCGCCGCCCCAAACACATTTGAAGCCTACTATGATGAGCACTACGAAAGCATCGTCCGCGACCGTGCGCTTCAAATTCTTGCATCTTTATAGATACTTTTCCTGTTTAACCCTCGCCTGTAATTTGCTTCCGCCCATGCTGCCTGTTGAAAAGAAATATCAATAGCCGTTCCTTTCATCCGGCATTCTGTCAAAAAACGGGCTTTTTTTGCCATTGATCCTATTTTTAAACATGAAAACCATTAATTTCTCCTTGAATATTTTACATTTTTAGTATAGAATATAGCCAAACGCATAAATATAAAAGGAGGATTTTATCATGGCATTTGTAATTACTGATTCTTGTGTAAGTTGTGGTTCCTGTGCTGGCGAATGTCCAGTTGGAGCAATCTCTCAGGGAGATGGCAAATACGATATCGACGCTAATAGCTGCATCGACTGCGGTACATGTGCAGGCGTATGTCCGACCGGCGCTATCGAGCAGGGCTAATTCGACACACGTACAATCTACATAAAAGGGGCTGTCGCATCCGCAAATATTTTTGCTGGGCGACAGCCCCTTTTTATATTTTCTCTCCTGCCCTCTTTATCACCTCAGTTTCAAACTTCCGTTTGAGGGCATCAGAATGATGCTCCATTACAATTTATTGCCGTTCCGTCCAAATTTCTTTTTCTTCATCCGTGTCCTGAAAAATGGGAAACGCCCCTGGGCGGTTGCCGCTGCCTCCGCGCGCCCCTGATTTTCCCGCTGGTACGCACGTATAATCTCGTCTAAACGCTTGAAGCGTTCCTCCTCCCGCTCATCCGACACCCGCATCAGGTATTCCATCTCTTTCATCAGTTTATCATGTACCAGATAACTGACATCCTGACTCAATTTTTCACTGTTCTCTTCGATCGCACGCCCGATTACCTGGTTCATGATCTGTTGGAACTGCCGCATCTTCTCCCCCGCCAAAAGTTGGGTAATCTCCGCCTGCGTCAGCTTCTTTTTTTCATTCGGCGTAGAAAGAGCCGATGAATCCGCTGCCTGTTCCCTCCCCTGCAAGATCTCCTGTTCGGTACCGTCCGTCCCTGTCTCCAAATCGCGCCCAGCTTTCCCATCCGCTCCTTTTTCTATATTGGCTGGCGCATTGTTTTCAGCTTTGACTCTTTCCGATGCTTCTGCCATCCCTACCGCTTTCGATTCTTCCGTTCCATTCGGCAAGTGGATCTCTTTTGTCTTCTCTGCCGCATCTGCTATGCTTATCGTTTCCACCGACGCCATATGCTGTGACTCATTTTTTTCCGCATCACCGCGCCGTCTGGCGTTCTCTGCTGCCAGCGCCTCCCGCTCTGCCGCCGTTCTGCGCCGCAATGGCTCTATTTTATTTTCTGCTCCTGTATTTTTTCCCATTTCCATATTTTCCTGCCTGCTCATGCTCCGTTCTCCTGTTCCCGTCTCCCGAAAAACCGCCTGTGCCTGCGCCTCCAGAAGCCCTTCCGGTTCTGTTTTCTGATTTTCTTCCATTTTACCGAGGATTCCCCGAATGGCTTTCAACTGATACCCCTGCTCCTTTAGCTTCTTAATCTGCCGGAACAGACGGATATGGACTTCTGTATAATACCGATGCCCCAGTTCATTTCTCGGAATCAGAAGCCCCAGCTCCTCCTCCCAATAGCGCAGTACATGTGTCTCCACCTGCACCTGCCTGGAAGCATCTGAAATCAGGTAATGCACCTCTTCCATTCGCATCTCCCCTTATTCTGTTTGTTCTGCTTGTCCTCCCCAGTCCCTTACTATCACTATATGACAGCATCAGAAAAAATATGACGGGGTTCAGAAAAAATCTCAGGCTTCCCTCCAACTCTTTCTGAACTCCGTCACCAAACCAGCACGGAAATGACTGTCCTCTTTAAAATTAATCTTGTTAAATCCTGGCAGCATCTTGCTTATATTTTCGGACATATTTATGAGTTAAATCTCTCCTCTCCATTCTACAACTTCTTCAAACGCATTTCTCGGACGCGCCTTTGGCGCCTCATCCGCATATCCAAGCGCAAACGCCGCATAAAGCGTGCCCTTCTGCCCCAGCCAGTGCTCCAGCTCTTCCTGTGCAAAAAAGGTATTGCAGATCCACAGGCTTCCAAGGCCCTGTGCCTCTGCCTCCAGCGACATATTTTCGATCGCCGCGCCGACCGACTGGGCGTTGCAAATCTCTGACACGCGCACATCAGCGGACACTGCCTGTCGGATGTTCTCCGCCAGCGGATTGACGATAAAAATCACCACCGGCGCCTCCCTCATGATCTGAAGCGTATGCTCCGCACCGGCGATATACAGGCGGCTCTCCGGAATAAGCGGAGCCCGTTTTTCCCGTTCCAGTCCCTGTGCCATCTGCTCTAACGCCTCTTCCTTCGCGTTTCCAGCCGTCACAACAAACTTCCACGGCTGCCGGTTCTTCGAGGACGGCGCCAGGACACCCGCCCGGAGGATCTGCTCAATCTGCTCTTTTGATACCGGCGTTTTTTTATATTTACGGATACTTCTTCTCGTCTCAATTTCACGAATCATAGCATCTGCTCCTGTCTGTGATTCTTTTTCCAACTCTATCGTTTGTGTATTCCGACTTACAAGGTACCCCTCTCTTGTCAGAACTAAATTTACATGGGGTTCGCATTGATAACTGCCAAGGCCATGAGCGACTCCATCCTTGTTCTGCTACAGCTTCTTCTCATAACACCAGTAATCATGCCCCTGCAGCACATACTCACCGACCTTCGTAAACGCCAGCTTCTGGTACGAACGCAGCGCCTTCACATTGTCCTTCGCCACCAGCATATGGGCGCTCTTGCAGCCGCGCTTTTTAAGCTCTTCCATGGCTCCTGCCAGAAGCTTGCGCGCGATGCCCCGGTTCTGGTACTTCTCTGCCACACCCAGCCTGGAAATCTCCGCCGACGGCTGCAGTTCCTCCGACCAGCAGGAGAGCTCCTCCACCTCCGGATCATCGTCGATCGAAACCACCCCCGCGATCTCCCCCGAGACTTCGTCCCGGATGCAGAACAGAGACTCTCTCGAAACATCCGACAAAAGCTCCGGTTCGCCCGGATAGCCATCTGTCCACGCGCAGAACTCCGTTCCCGCTAATGTACGGTAAAGATGGCGAACCGTATCTATGTCAGCTACATCCGATTTTTTTATTAGTTCAAGCATCTTCCATTCCTTTTCTCAACATATCGCCTACCAACAAACAGGGACATGAGGAAACTGGAGACGCAGACGGCGCAAGTTTCCTCATGTCCCGTCCCCTTTGCGACTCTACTTCGCCAAATTCGCAAACTTCGTCAACTCCGGTCTCCACATCAGCTGCACCGTCCCGATCGGGCCGTTACGCTGCTTGGCGATGATTACCTCCGCAATATTCGGCGTATCCGTATCCTTATTGTAATAATCATCACGGTACAAGAACATAACCACATCGGCATCCTGCTCAATCGCACCCGACTCACGCAGATCCGAGAGCATCGGCCGATGATCCGGACGCGTCTCACAGGCACGGGAAAGCTGGGACAGGGAGATCACCGGCGCATTCAGCTCTCGCGCCAGCGCCTTTAAGGAACGGGAAATCTCCGAGATCTCCTGCTGGCGGTTCTCGCCGCTCTTTCCGCTGCCGCTCATCAACTGTAAATAGTCGATGATGACCAGACTTAAACCGTACTCCAGCTTCACCTTCCGACATTTAGATCGCAGCTCCGAGATCGAGATACCCGGCGTATCATCGATGATCAACTTGGAACTTCCGATCGTACCGATCCCTTCCACGACGGCATCCCAGTCGGAATCCGTCAGCGTACCGGTACGCAGCTTCTGGGAATCGACATTCGACTCCATGGACAACATACGGTTGACTAGCTGCTCCTTCGACATCTCCAGGCTGAATACCATACACGGAAGCCCTTTTTTAACCGCCACATGTTCCACCACATTTAGGACAAATGCCGTTTTACCCATGGACGGGCGGGCTGCAATCAAAATAAAGTCGGACGGCTGAAAGCCCGATGTCCGATAATCCAGATCGATGAATCCCGTCGGGATACCCGTGACCGTGCTGTTGCTCTTCGATGCCGCCTCAATCTTTTCCAGAACATTTAAGGCAACCTGCCGGATCGGCACAAACTCACCGCCGCCGCGGCTCTGAAGCAGATCAAACACCGATTTCTCCGTGTGCGCCAGAATGTCCTCCAGCTTGTCCCTGCCGCTGTAGCAGAGGTTTTCAATCTCCTCATTGACCTTTATAAGCCTGCGCAGAACGGCCTTTTCCCGCACGATATTGGCGTACGATTTGACATTGACTGAGGTCGGAACGGACGTCATGATATCGCGGACAAATTCCAGGCTGCTGACCTCCGGCGGAACATCCTTCTCGCGCAGCCGGTTCTGAAGCGTTACCAGATCGACCGGCTTTCCCTCGTTGAAAAGCTCTACCATAGACTCAAACATAACGCCGTACTGGTGCTGGTAAAAATCGGCGCCTGTGATAATCTCAGACGCCGCGATAATTGCTTCCCGATCCATGAGCATGGATCCGATGACTGACTGTTCCGCCTCTACACTATGCGGGAGAACCCGCTTTATCAGGGCCTCATCCATGGTTCAGTCCTCCGTATTAAGCTTCTACAACCTTTACTGCCAGTTTTCCGGTCACTTCTTTATGAAGCTTGATCGGAACCTCGTGTGTGCCAAAGGTCTTTAACGGCTCCGGCAGAACCAGTTTCTTCTTATCGATATCCAGGTTTAACTGATCCTTGATCGCCTTTGCAATCTCCTTGGAGGAAACAGAACCGAATGCTTTTCCGCCCTCGCCTGCCTTGATGGACAGGGTGATGGACTTATCCTCCAGATGTTTTGCCAGATCCTTAGCCTCTGCCAGGTGCTCTGCCGCGATCTTCGCCTCATTTGCCTTCTGCAGCTTCAGATCGTTTAAGTTCTTCGGAGTTGCCTCAATTCCCAATTTCTTGGTCAGAATAAAGTTGCGTCCGTAACCGTCGCTTACCTTTACAATCTCACCTTTTTTGCCAAGTGCCTTTACATCCTCTAATAATACAACTTCCATCGTTATATTTCTCCTTTCTCCATCATATCCCTAATGAGATCTTTTAACTTCTCCCTGGCTTCATCGATCGTCGCACCTTTCAGCTGTGCGCCCGCAATCGTGCGGTGTCCGCCTCCGCCTAAGCGTTCCATGATAATCTGTACGTTGATCTCATCGATCGAACGCGCACTGAAATAGATCGTATCGCCCATCTGCGTCAGGATAAATGACGCCTTGATGCCTACAATATCCAGAAGCTCATTTGCCGCCTGTGCGCCGACCACGGTCGGGCTCTCAAGCCCCGCGGACGGACATACGGAAATCGCAAATACGCCGTGATAAATCTCCGCTTTCTGGATCGCCTCAGCCCGCGCCTGGTAATCTTCCAGCCGATCGCGGAACAGCTTTCTCACGCGCACCACATCTGCGCCGTTTCTTCGCAGGAATGCCGCCGCCTCGAACGTGCGCACACCTGCCTGATTCATGAAATTGTTCGTATCAATCACGATACCGGCATACATCGCATCCGCCTCTGCTGGCTTGATCTTGATACCGTCATCGCCGATATACTGCAGTACCTCAGCAACCATCTCACACGCCGAAGAGGCATACGGCTCGACGTAGGATAAGACCGCATTGTCTATGATCTCACTGCTCTGACGGTGGTGATCAAGCACCACAATCGTCTTGATCCGCTTGAGCAGTTCCGGAGCCTCTGTGATACTCGGGCGGTTGACATCCACTACCACCAGCATCGTGTTGGAATCCGCCCACTCGGCCGCTTCCTCGCCGGTTAAAAACAGATCCTCCGGATAATCCGAGCTGTTTTCAAACCGCGCCATCATCGGTTTCACGGAAGAATTCACTCCATTGATGACGATCCGCGCCTTTTTATTGAAGGAAGTCGCGATCCGCCAGATGCCGATCGACGCGCCAAAGGAGTCCGTATCGCCAATCTTGTGTCCCATGATCAGCATCTTGTCCTTCGTATCCATCAGCTCGCGCATCGCGTGCGCTTTGACACGCGCCTTGACACGGGTTGTCTTTTCAAGCTGCTGCGATTTTCCGCCGTAGTAGCGGATCTTCGTGCCATCCTTGACAACCGCCTGATCACCGCCGCGGCCCAATGCCATATCGATCGCCGTTCTCGCATACTCATAGTTGCGGATGTAACTGTCGCCGTTCATGCCCATACCGATACTCAGCGTGACAGCCATATCATTTCCGATATTAACCGTCTTGACATCCTCCAGAATTGAGAAACGGCTCTCCTGAATCTCTTTCGTGTACTGCTGCTTGATCACAAACAGGTACTTATCATTCTCCAGCTTCTTGACGATACCTTCCATCGCCGTAAAATACTTGGTAATCTTACGGTCAATCAGGGCAACCAGAAGGGAACGGCGCACCTCCTCGACACTCTCTAAAGCCTCATCGTAGTTGTCGAGATAGATAAGTCCCGCCACCAGCCGCTGGTTGTCAATCTGCTGTTTACAACGTAGCATTTCCGTCTCATCATACAGGTAAAGAGCCAGCAACATTTCAGCGTCGTTTCCATCTATCGTTCCACTCTTCATTCCTTTCTTTTCGCTGAGTGCAACCTGTTGAATGTCAATCCGGTAAAAGCAGTTGTCCAGAGAAGAATGAACGCTGACCTGTTCTTCCATCTCATCTAGGAACTCACGTGTCAGTTCTGGAAAGAGCGCCGCCACATTTTTACGGCAGTTTTTATCTTCCCCAACAATTTCTGAAAACGCACGGTTCATCCAAAGAAGATGTCCTTCCGTATCCGCAATGGCATACGGCACCGCCATTTCATAGAGAAGCTGCTTCTGCACCCACGCATACTCGGCCGAAAACTCCACCAGTCCACCCATCAGACGTTTTCTCCTGTAGATAAAAAGCCACAGTGACGCCATCATATACAGCACTGTAAATCCGGCCATCACAATACCAGCCGCCGGACTCACCACCCCCACAACCAGGTTTGCCGCCAACATGAAGACTGACAGTATAATCGGCCATTGCAGATAACTCTGCAGCTGACCACATATTTTCATATTTTCTTTCATCTCATTCTCCCGCGCACAAAGTCTGCCTATATGGCTTTATGCCCTTCCTTCTGCCATAAGTGCTGCTTTCCGCTTGCACCCCTGCTTTTAATATTTCTCTTATTCCAGAGCACTCGCACACCTATGTTAAGATTGAAAACACCTCGCTAAGTGTCCCTATTATAGCATAAAGGGGCGCATTCGTCCAGACGGCTTGACAAAGCGCCGTTCCCCGTGCTACACTTACCTCAAATTAAATGAGGGAGCTCGTGAGCGGGCTGAGAGGAAGTCATTCAACTTCGACCTTTATAACCTGATTTGGGTAATGCCAACGTAGGGAACATATACGACGACATTGATAGCATTCTATAAATTTTACTTATATGAACACAAGAGCATCTGTCTGACCTGTATCCACGTGGTGCAGGTCTTTTTATTTTTTCTATCCTGTACCCTTGCAGTCTTTTACAAAAACGCCTTTTCTATAAATTTCCAGTTTTCTACTGGACTCTATCTCTTCGGACAGGCGCTGCGTCAGGCTTTTGATTTACTATTCCCCGTCTCAGGAAAGGAACTCTCTTTTTGTATCTCATATTTCAATTCCTAACCACCGCTCACGCCCGCCTGAAAAAAGGAGGACTACGCATGAACTACACCACACAGATGGACGCCGCCCGCAAGGGAATCCTGACAAAGGAACTTCTGGCGGTTGCCAAAAAAGAGCAGATGGAACCAGAAAAACTGGTCAAACTGGTCGCAGCTGGACAGGTCGTGATCCCGGCCAATAAATGTCACACCTGCCTCGACCCAAACGGAATCGGCTCCGCACTCCGCACCAAAATCAACGTCAATCTCGGAACCTCCCGCGATTTAAACGACCTCGACATGGAGCTTCAGAAAGTCAACGACGCCGTTGCCATGGGCGCAGAATCCATCATGGACTTAAGCTCCTTCGGCGACACCCAGAAATTCCGCCGCAAGCTGACGGCCGAGTGCCCGGCCATCATCGGAACCGTGCCAATCTACGACGCCGTAGTTTATTACCACAAACCGCTGCGCGAAATTACCTCCGAAGAATGGCTTCAGATCGCGGAAATGCACGCGAAAGACGGCGTTGATTTCCTGACGATCCACGTGGGAATCAATAAAAACACTGCCGAGCGCTTCAAACAGATGAAACGCTTAACTAACATCGTCTCCCGCGGCGGTTCCATCATCTTTGCATGGATGGAAATGACCGGACAGGAGAATCCGTTCTATGAGCATTTTGACCGCCTGCTCGATATCTGCCAGGAATACGATGTTACCTTAAGTCTCGGCGATGCCTGCCGTCCGGGCTGTCTGGAGGACGCAACCGACGTATCACAGTTAGAAGAGCTTCTGACACTCGGCGAGCTGACCCGCCGCGCCTGGGAAAAAAACGTTCAGGTCATGATCGAAGGTCCGGGCCATATGCCGCTCGACCAGATCGCAGCTAATATGAAGATCCAGCAGTCCGTCTGCAAGGGCGCCCCGTTCTACGTGCTCGGCCCGCTGGTGACAGACGTCGCTCCGGGCTACGACCACATCACAGCTGCCATCGGAGGCGCCATCGCAGCATCGGCCGGCGCTTCTTTCCTCTGTTATGTGACCCCGGCCGAGCATCTTCGCCTCCCGAACCGTGACGACGTCAAAGAAGGTGTCATCGCCTCCCGCATCGCCGCACACGCAGCCGATATCGCCAAAGGTATTCCTGGGGCAAAAGAGTGGGATCGCAAAATGGCACAGGCGCGCGCCCGTCTCGACTGGGAAGAGCAGTTTTCTCTCGCCATCGACCCGGAGAAAGCCCGCCGCTACCGCGCAGAATCGAAACCAGAAAAAGAAGACACTTGTTCCATGTGCGGCAATTTCTGTGCCGTCAAAAACATGAACCGGATTCTTTCGGGAGAGATTGTTTCGATTTTTGACGAATAATTTTTACATAACTACTTAGGAGGTTTTTCCATGAATCACTCAACTGTATCTGCATCTTCCGCACCGGCGCAGACTTTTTCCATCAAAAAAACGGCCCTGGCCGGTATGCTGGTTGCTTTAACCGTCGCTTTATCCGGCTTTTCCATCCCGATCGGTGCATCCAAATGTTTTCCGATCCAGCACCTTGTCAACGTCCTCGCCGGCGTCTTTTTAGGACCGGTTTACGGCGTTTCGATGGCATTTTGTGTCTCTCTTATCCGAAATATTCTGGGAACCGGCAGCCTGCTTGCTTTCCCTGGAAGTATGGTCGGTGCTTTTCTGGGCGCTTATTTATTCCAGAAAACCGGTCGTTTCCTGCTTGCTTACCTCGGTGAAGTAGTCGGAACCGGCCTTATCGGCGGCACACTCTGCTATCCGGTCGCTGTCCTTCTGATGGGAAAGGACGTTGCCTTATTCTTCTACGTTCTCCCATTCCTGATGAGTACCGCCTGCGGAACTGCCATCGCATTTCTGCTGATTGAATTTATGCGTCGGATCGGACTGTTTTCCTATCTGAAACGGCTGCTTGACGCACAGTAATAAGGAGGAGCTGCTGCGATGTCAGACCAGACTGCCCGTTTATCCCGGGCGCTTGCTTACTATCCAGAACAGACGCGAAAAACCGCGCCGCTCATCCACTGTATCACCAATTATGTGACCGCAGACGACGTTGCAAATCTGCTTCTCGCTGCGGGCGCATCCCCCGTTATGACCGATCACCCGGCAGAAACGGCTTCGACCGCCTCTGCCAGCGACGGGCTGGTGCTCAATCTGGGAACCCTGAAAATTGGCTCCGTCATCGCTATGATCCGCGCCGGACGGGCCGCTAACCGAAAGGGAATCCCGGTTGTACTCGATCCGGTCGGCATCGGTGTGTCCGCCCACCGCAGACACGCCGCCCGCCGGATCCTGTCGCGCGTCTCCATCTCTATCGTGCGGGGCAATTCGTCCGAAATCCGAACGCTGGCGAATTTGTTTGGATATCCGGTGGAAAAGGAACAGCACGGGGTGGACGCAGTTTCTGTGCAAATGCAGGACGCAAATGCAAGTTCCAACTCTATGGAAGCTGCAGAAGCAACTGTTTCAAAATCTTCCATCACAAAACGCCTCCGCACAGACACACACATCGCCCGCTTTCTATCCCAAAAACTGCGGGCTGTCATCGTCTGTACCGGTCCCTGCGATCTGGTTGTCTGCGCTTCACAGACCGCACGCATTCACAACGGCTGCCCGGAACTGGCACAAATCACCGGAAGCGGATGTATGATGGATGGACTACTAGCGGCATTTGCGGCGACTTCAAAATCTTATTTCTACCCCAGCATTTGTGCCGTTACAGAAATCGGGTTATGCGGTGAGAAAGCCGTGGCACAGATGCGTGCAAACGGCACAGGTCTGGGAAGTTTTCACACCTATTTCATGGACGCCATCAGCCAAATGACGGGCGAACAGCTGCAAGGAGGTCAAAAAATTGAAATTTCAACGAAATAACTGCCTTTTATATGCGATCACGATGCCGCAGCGCCCCGGTATGCGCCCTCTGGAAGACCAGGTATACGAGGCACTGGACGCCGGAATCACAATGCTGCAGCTGCGCGAAAAACATCTGTCCGAGGAAGATTTTCTGCGCGAAGCGCTGTCTATCCGGAAACTCACCAAACGCTATCACGTTCCCCTGATTATCAATGACAGTCTTTATGTCGCCATAAATAGCGGGGCCGACGGCATCCATATCGGTCAAAACGACCTGCCAGCCCGCGAGGTGAGCGCCAAGCTGGGACCGGATAAGATTCTCGGCGTGACCGCCAAAACCGTGGCACAGGCCCTGGAGGCAGAAAAAGCCGGAGCCGATTATCTCGGTTCCGGCGCTGTATTTCCAAGCCCGACCAAAACAGATGCCATCCCTATGTCCCGCGAGACTCTGACCGCCATCTGCCACTCCGTTTCCATCCCGGTTGTCGCCATCGGGGGAATCAACGCCTCCAATCTTTCCACACTGGCTGGAACCGGCATCGCCGGGGCTGCTGTCATATCCGGGATTTTCGGACAGCCCGATATTGGGACTGCGGTTCGGGAACTGCGAGGCACCTTAAACTCTACCGTTCCTGCCTTCCATGACCAATAACATCGGAACCTCTCTTTTATCAGTTAAATCATATGTACTCCCAGAATCTTTCTGTGCTTGATTTTGTGAGATGATTTTGTCAGTTATGCCCAACTTCCTGATGCATACGTTGACAAACTTCCGGGGCGACTGGCAAAAAATCAGCCGCAAAAACGAGTAAAGGAAGGACTCCGAGAGTACATTCATAAAACATGAAGGAATGGAACATGAATATCAAGACAACTACAAACTCAAATCCAGCCGCAATGCCGCCCAAAACGCCTAAAGTGAAACTTTCTGAAGGATTTAATTTTATTACAACCCACCGCATTCCTGAAACCCACCGTGTTATCCCTATGGTTCTCACCATCGCCGGTTCAGACAGCGGCGGCGGCGCCGGAATCCAGGCGGATTTAAAGACCATCACTGCTCTGGGATTTTATGGAAGCAGCGTCATCACTGCAATCACCGCCCAGAATACGCTCGCTGTGCAGACCGTCTCCCCCGTCTCCCCAGAGCTATTGGCGGCACAGCTGGATTCGGTTCTTTCGGATTTAACGCCACAGGCGATCAAGATCGGAATGCTAGGAAACGAAACTGCCGTTCGGATTGTCGCAGAAAAACTAAACACTTATCCCAATATCCCGGTAGTCCTCGATCCGGTGCTTATCTCCACCAGCGGACGCCCTCTGGCAACCCCGGAAGCCATCACCGCCTCCCGTGAACTTTTATTTCCACACGCCACGCTTATAACGCCGAATCTGCCGGAGGCGGAATTTTTGCTTCAAATGCATACTCATACCTTGAACGATGACGCAGACATAGAAGCGGCTGCCACCCGGCTGTCCCATCAGTTTCACACGGCGATCCTTCTAAAAGGCGGACATCGGGAAAAACAGCCTGCATTTACATCCACCACAACAACGGGAACCGCACTTGCTGAAAACATGATAGACAAACATACCAATACAACCAACCGCCGTCAAGCAAATATCACACATACGTCTACCGTCTGTGACGTCCTCTGCCGGCCAGACCAGGCTCCCATTTGGTTTTCCAGTCCCCGGATTGAAAATCCCAATAATCACGGAACCGGCTGTACTCTCTCCTCCGCGATCGCCTGCGGTCTCGCCGCCGGACATTCCCTGAAGCAGAGTATTCACGATGCACGTAGCTATTTAAGTGGGGCGCTGGCGTTTGAATTAGACCTTGGAAAAGGGAATGGGCCGTTATTTCATGGGTGGAATATCAGATAAAATGATTTAGAAGATGTGATTGCACGGATAAGCCTATGCTTTATGTGCTTTAGTCTCGGCTATAAAGTTGGTCGAGATAGTAATAAGGTACAAAAATAACCGCCCCGGTCCTAGCAAAACTTGAGCGGTTATTTTTTACGCATCATCAAGGGAGCAAGCGTCTATCGGTGGCATCCTTTATATATAGGACAACATAGCTGCAAAAAAATTCAATCATCTTCTTTGCATTTGTTATCTCAAACTCTCCCATACTGATTGCTTGAAACTATAAGTCTTACATCTCTTTTACTTCGCCGCCTGGCAAATCAGTTCCACACACTTCTCGATTCCCAAATCCCCACTGTTCAGCATCAGATCATAATTTTCCCTGTCGCCCCAGCGCTGGTTGGTATAGTTTTCGTAGTAGATCCGACGGCGTTTATCCGTCTGGTGCATAAATTCATCGATATGCTCTTCCAGATCGCCGTATTCGTTGACTGCACGGCGGATTCGGATATCACGGTCTGCATAAATGAAGACCCGCAGTACATCCGGACGGCTTTTCAAAATATAATCTGCACATCGGCCGATGAAAACACAGCTTCCGCGCTTCGCCGCTTCCTCTATCGCTTTTTTCTGTGCTACATAGATCTGCTCCGTCAGCGGCAGTTCACTGAGTTTTGGCTCCTTCGGATAGGAAAGTCCATACAGCGTTCCCATCGCAAAATTATAAAGCAGGCTGTTTGTCAGGCGCTGGTCACGGTCAGCGATGATCTCTGCCGGAAAACCGATTTCCTTTGCCGCTGCATCGATCAGTTCCTTATCATAAAATTCCATTCCCAGTTTTTTAGCGGCTGCCAGGCCAATCTGCCGACCCCCGCTGCCATATTCACGACTGATAGTGATAATCTTTTTCTCCATACAACTGCCTCCTCCCTGTTTCGCCGGGATCTCCCTTTTTCTGTGCTCAGTATGCCATAAATACTAAACTCGAAAATACCTCCTTAAGTGCTCATATTATACCATATGGCCGAGAATTGTTCAAGTTTAGTCCTTTAATCTCTTTATTTTTCTGTATTTTATTCCATATATGTGATTGTTTCTGTTTTTTGCTTTTATTTTTTTCTTCCTATTTTCAGTTTGAACCAATTTTTCGTTTCATAAAGTGCAGCTTCCTATGAAACAAAAAAGATGGATGAAAGCGGTCCATTGATTCCTCTTTCACCCATCTGTTCTTCCTTATTACATTATCATCTCATACTAAGCGGCC
The DNA here is from genome assembly GCA_050875065.1 of Otoolea sp. GTDB lineage: Bacteria > Bacillota > Clostridia > Lachnospirales > Lachnospiraceae > Otoolea. Next base: position 51,624 of record JBNMLY010000003.1, read on the forward strand.
GCTTTTACTGCGAAGCGATTCTTAGTCTCCTAAACGGTAAATTTCCCGGCGCAGCTTCGGTCCGATCAGGGCGGCGAAAATGATTTTGACTGCATCGCCCGGCAGGTACGGGATAACCCCTACGCCCAGCCCGGCTACAAACGTCATGTTAAGCTGGCCTGCCAGCCAGATCGTTCCGAAAATATAGCAGATTACCAGTCCCAGCACCATACCTACAATATGCATAACGACTTTACCCGGAAAATGATCCACGAAAAATCCGACAATCAGCGCCATCAGGATAAATCCCACCAGATAACCGCCGGTCGGTCCCGCCAGCTTTCCGACACCGGCTGTAAATCCTGCAAATACCGGCACACCCACCATGCCAAGCAGCATATAAATCAGATAGCTGACGGTGCAGGCTTTCATTCCCAGCACATAGGCCGCCAGATAAATAGCAAGGTTCGTAAAGGAAATCGGAACCGGGCTGAATGGAAGCGGAATCGAGAGCGGTCCCAGAATACAGGTTACCGCCGTCATAACGCCGATCAGCGCCATCCGTTTGGTTGTAAAATAATGTTTGTGCTCCGCTTCTGCGGAAAGTGGTTTACTCATGATATGAATGCTCCTTTTTATAAACTCTATATCCCTTCGTGCGTAGCTCAAAAAAGCTTCGCTTTTCCTCGCTGTCGGGCATACGCCCTATGTCATCTGTCAGAGAAAGCATCATGCTTATATGCGAGCATAACGCTTGATGCTTTCTCTGACATCCGACGCACGGCTCATTTATACCGCAAAGCCCATCGCCGTCAGCATCTCCTGGTCCTCGCTGATGCGGTTTCCGGAGGTTGTCAGCATATCGCCGGTGATGGCTGCATTGGCGCCGGAGCGGAAGGCCCGTTCACCGGAATGTTCCATTGAATTTCGTCCTGCTGCCAGACGGACCATGGCGGTCGGATTGATATAGCGGAAAATAGCGATCGTCCGCAGAATCTCATCCTCCGAAAGCGGTGCCTGGTGCTCTAACGGTGTTCCCGGAATCGGACGCAGGATATTAATCGGGATCGATTTGATTCCCAGTTCACAGAGTGTAAGCGCCATGTCGATCCGGTCTTCCCAGGTTTCTCCCATGCCGATGATACCGCCGGAACAGACGGAAAGCCCAGCCGCCTGCGCGCGCCGGATGACCTCCAGCTTATCCTCAAATGTATGTGTTGTACAGATATTTGGAAAATTTCTTCGGGATGTCTCAATATTCGCATGATACCGTCCCACGCCGGCCTCTTTTAAACGGTTAAAATCCTCCTGGGACAGAAGGCCATGGGAAGCACAGAGCTCTACCTTGCATTCTTTCTTCATCGAACGGTATGCCTGAAGCGCCTTCTCCATCTCCGCCCCCGTCAGCGCACGTCCCGCGGTCACGATGGAATAACGATGTACCTTTTTGGCCTCATGGCGCTTGCAGTCTTCTAAAATTTCTTCCGGTTCCAGAAATGGATATTCTTCCACCTTCGTATGATGACAGGCTGACTGCGCGCAGAACTTGCAATCCTCGCCGCAGCGTCCGCTTCGTCCATTAATGATAGAACACAGATCCACGTGGTTGCCGCAAAGCTCCTTCCGGATCTTGTCAGCCCCCGCACAGAGCTCGTCCAGATCCTCACTCAGCAAAAAGCTCAGATCTTCGCCGCGTTTCAGGCGGCGCCCCTTTATAATCTCTTCTGCTAACTGTACACTCATGCCTTACACTCCTTATTTAAACACTGCTTTCCCCCAGTTGTCACTCAGACAAACCTAGCCATACTCAAATGATCGTTTTCTCATTTAGGCAACTTTCGCTATTATAAACCGTTGACTTTTTAATGTCAACCCATTAAATACGTATAGTTTACATTCCATTTCCCCGGCTTCTTCCTTCTTCCGTCTTTTTCCAATACATCCTGATATATCAACGCACATTCTCGCGCCGGGCGCGGTCGCTTGCGACATGATTTCTCTTCGCACGAGTGCGCATCCACACGGAGTGGTTTTGTGTTCTTTCATAAGACGCATTTTCCCCTGAAAGAACACAAAAAAGCTGCCATCCGACCGGTATTCCCATCGTCCAGCAGCTTTTTCCACCTTCATTTCTAATCTAATTTTCTGCACCCATTTCGTTTGTTTTTTCATCCCAAACCGGCACAAGCGCCTCCATGCTCCGTTTCAAAATTCCTTTCATATAGGCGATCAAAATCCCATAATTCGTCATCGGAATCTCCTGATCGGCCGCGCTGCGCAGGCGGCTCTTCATCTCCCGCGCATTCAGCATACAGCCGCCGCAGTGAACGATCAGCTTATAACCGGAAACATCCTCCGGGAATTCCGTTCCCGAGGTGAAATGAAATTCCGGTGATTTTCCCGTGTACTGGCGGATCCAATTTGGTAGCTTCTCCGTGCCGATATCACCGCACTGGCGATGGTGCGTACAGCCCTCGGAAATGAGAATCGGGTCGCCGTCCTGGATCGTTTCCAGCGCTTTCGCGCCCTCTGCCGCCTGTTTCAGATCGCCCTTATAACGTGCAAACAAAATGGAGAAGGAGGTCAGGCGCACCTGTGGCGGCGTCAGGCGGTCCACCAACGGAAATACCTGGCTGTCCGTGATCACAAGTGCCGGTTCTTTTTTCAGCTTCGAAAAAGCTTCCGAAAGCTCCGTCTCCCGGCAGACAAGCGGGATTGAGCCGATATCCAGCAGATCCCGGATCACCTGCTGCTGCGGCAGGATCAGCCGCCCCTTCGGCGCCGCCTTGTCGATCGGGACGACCAGAATCACCGTATCAAGCGGGTTGACTAAATCAGCCACCAGCCGTTTTTCACTCGTTTCCTGCGAGGTGAGGCGCGCCATGCGCTCTTTTAACTGCCGGATTCCCTCGTTGGTCTGGGCGCTGACATAAACCGTATGTGCTGCCATATGTTTCGTTTCTTCCGCCCGATTCAACCGTTCCTTGGCATCTTCGCCTTTTTCTTGCTGAACATCCAACTTTCCTGCCAGCAGATCCATCTTATTATAAACCACCAGATACGGGATTTCTTTCTTCTCAAACAGCCGGATCATCTCCTCGTCCCAGCTACTTGTTCCTTCCACCGCGTCAATCACCAGAACCGCCAGATCGGCTTTATTTAAGACCTGACGGGTCTTTCCAACTCTCTTTACGCCCAGCTCGCCCTCATCGTCGATTCCCGGCGTATCGATGATGACTACCGGGCCAAGCGGCAGAAGTTCCATCGATTTATAAACCGGATCGGTCGTCGTTCCCCGGACGTCCGACACGATCGCTAGCTCCTGCCCGGTCACGGCGTTGACCAGACTCGATTTTCCCGCATTTCTCCGTCCGAAAAATGCGATATGTACCCGCTCGCCGGACGGCGTCTCATTCATTCCCATTTTGATCTCCTCCCGATCTCATTTCCTCACTTCTATCACTGTTCCAACAAATATCTGCCCTGAGCGCAGCCACACCGCTTTTCTCTGCAAGTCTGCTGCCTTTTTTGCAGATTCTTCCCCTCTTTTAAACGCATCAGAACCGGAAATCCCGTTGCCCCTTTTCAATCTCAACCAGGTTTTTCCGCACGATCTCCTGCACCTTTTCCTTCGGAATCGAACCGATCTCCGCCTGAATCAGCTTCTCGCCGATCTCCTTCGTTCCCGGTGCCGCATAGTCTTCCAGATATTCCTTGAGCGTCATCAGCGCATTCGGATGACAGCAGTTCTGAATCTGCCCGCTCTTGCACAAGCTCATAAACCGATCTCCCGTCCTTCCTTCCCGGTAGCACGCTGTACAGAAGCTCGGAATATAGCCTAACTCCATCAGCCAGCGGACCACCTGGTCGAGTGTCCGGTTATCACTCACATCAAACTGCGCCGAATTTTCCTCCTCCGGTTCTTCCTCGGCATAACCGCCGACGCTGGTACGGGAACCGCCGCTGATCTGGGATACGCCCAGGCGCAGCACCCGCTCCCGACAGGCTTTGCTCTCTCTCGTCGAGATAATCATGCCCGTGTACGGAACTGCCACCCGGATACAGGCCACGATCTTCTCGAAAATATCATCGCTGATGCCATTGTCAAATGTATCCGGATCGATATCATCCGCCCGGCGGATACGCGGCACGCTGATGGTGTGCGGGCCGACGCCAAAGACCGCTTCCAGGTGTTCCGCATGCATCAGGAGTCCTGCAAATTCATACCGGTACAGCTCCAGGCCAAATAAAACGCCGATTCCCACATCGTCGATGCCGCCCTCCATTGCGCGGTCCATCGCCTCCGTGTGATAACAGTAATTGTGCTTCGGTCCCGTCGGATGCAGGCGCTCATAGCTTTCCTTATGGTACGTCTCCTGGAACAGGATGTAGGTTCCGATCCCCGCCTCCTTCAGCTTCCGGTAATTTTCCACCGTCGTCGCCGCAATATTGACATTCACACGGCGGATCGCCCCGTTTTTATGCTTGATGCTGTAAATCGTCTTGATGCTTTCCAGCACATACTCGATCGGGTTGTTGAGCGGATCCTCTCCCGTCTCCAGCGCCAGACGCTTATGTCCCATATCCTGAAGTGCAATTACCTCCCGGCGGATTTCATCCTGCGTCAGCTTCTTTCTGGCTATGTGCTTGTTTTTCATGTGATATGGGCAGTACACGCAGCCATTTACGCAGTAATTCGACAGATACAGCGGTGCAAACATGACGATCCGGTTTCCGTAGAAATCCTGTTTGATCTGGCGCGCAAGTTCGAAGATCTCCTCCACCTTCTCCGGAATCTCACAGTCAAGAAGCACTGCCGCCTCACGGTGGCTCAGTCCCTTGCGAAGCCGCGCTTTCGCCAAAATCTGATCGATCAGTTCCACGTTGTTTTTGTTCTTCTCGGCATAGGAAAGAGTCTCTAAAATTTCCTCATGGTTGATAAATTCCTCTGCTTTTTTGGATGATGGGTTGTAATCATAACTCATAGTCTCTTCTCCTTTTCTTATGGGTCAGGATGGGTGACTGTCATGTTTTCTTTCGACATTTTTACTTTCAAAAATGCCAGCATGACCAGCCGTCAATCACGTCCTTCCCCGTCAGTTTATTTATCTGTAGGCATTTTTTCATACCAACAAACCACATCACAGACTGTTTTTCTTTTTCAAAACGGCTTATCCACAAAATTTTCATTCCAAGCCAATATTATGAACGTCTTATAAACACTTTTTGATACCTGTCCACAGCCTCTTTATCCTTTATAATCTCCCCGGTCGACGACGACCTCGTAGCCAACGCTTTCCATGCGCCGCTTCATGCAGTTGACGCACTCCGCCGCCTCGTCTCCCGTGCAGATTTTATTGTCATAGAGCATATATTTCGCGCGCACCCCGACCGGTGACAGGTTCGGCATCACGACGTTTCCGCCTGCCAGAATCCCCAGTTCCCGCCCCATCGGATGAATCGTTCCGAGCGCCGTCGTCGCCGGAAGCAGCACCTTCGGCTTCATCAGGCGCAGCAGACCTAAAAGAAACAATGTTTCTTCCAAAGTTCCCGCCTCTTTCCCGCCAAAAGGGGTATCATGCTGCGGAATAAACGGTCCGATTCCGACCATTTCCGGATCCAGTTTTTCAATAAAACGCATATCTTCCGCCAGACAGCGCGCCGTCTGGTGCGGCGAACCGACCATGAATCCGCATCCCGTCTGGTACCCCAGCGCCTTTAGATCGCGCAGGCACTGCATCCGGTGTTCAAACGACATCTCCGCCGGGTGCAGACTCGCATAATGGCACGCATCCGCCGTCTCATGGCGCAGCAGATAGCGATCCGCCCCCGCCTCTTTCCAGCGTTTCAGCGTGTCATACTCCTTTTCTCCGAGCGACAGGGTGATCGCACAGTCCGGAAATGCCGCCCGGATCGCCTGCACTGTCTCCGTCACCCAGTCGTCCGTCATCGCCGGATCCTCACCGCCCTGCAGGACAAAAGTGCGGAATCCCAGTTGATACCCATTCTCACAGCAGGAGAGAATCTCTTCCCGGCTTAAGCGGTACCGGCTCGCATTCCGGTTGCTTCTTCGGATACCGCAGTAAAGGCAGTCATTTTTGCAGTAATTGCTGCACTCGATGAGTCCCCGCACATACACAGCTTTCCCATACTCCCGCTCCCGGATGCGGCGTGCTTTTTCAAAGAGGTACTCCGCCAGTTCCGGCGACCGTCCCTCGATCAGGCAGACCCACTCGTCCTCCGTCAGGGACTCCCCCGCTTCCAGACGGTCAATCAATCGTTTCAACTCTGTCATCGTTTCTATCTGTTCTGCGCCCGGCCGGACCGCCTCCCGCCACCAGTCGGACGGCCGAAGTCCTGCGCGTATAAATTCTGCCATTGATTCACCTCGTTTCATTCCTGTGCTTCCGGCACCTTCGAATACAGCGCTTTCGAAGAAATCCCCCGCAGCATCCCCAGCTTTCCGGACAGCGCGCTGATCACATCGCCCGGTGCATCAATCACGACGCTGATAATATTCACATTCCGCTTATGATAGGGAATCCCCATCCGTCCCACGATATACTGCCCGTACTGGTGCAGCACCTTATTTAACTCTTCCGTATTTCCCGTCTGATCGACCACAATGCCGATCACGGCAACTCTTGATTCTGTTTCCATATGATTCTGTTCCTCTTATCTTTTTATCTTCCTGCTCGTTGTTCCGGCTCTCATTACAACATGTTCCGCTTTAAGCCGCTCTATTGCCCCTGCTGCACTCCTCTCCTTGAAAAATCTGCCATCCTCAGTAGCTTACCTTTACCCAGGCATATTTTCTAAGGATCAAAAAGAGCCCGCGCCGACGCGGACTCCATCCATCTCAAAAAAGGGTATACGAATCTCCATGAACCGCTCCCCTTTCCTTCAAGACTCGTCTCAAACGTCAGCATCGCTTTTCACAACTCCTGGCCTCGCCAGAATACTCGATTGTTTCTGCTTCATTCCTTTTTGAAAGGTATTACTGCCTCGCAAATCGGAATACTTAGTAAAAGCGTATCACATTTACTATAAAATTGCAAACAACACTTGCATTCTTCCTCACAATTTTTCACACGGCACTTTCGACTCCAAACGTGCCTGTTCATGAGCAATAACATCCAGGCCACTTATTTCCAATAAAGCAAAAAACAGGCGTCACCAGTTTTCCACTCCAAAACCAGCAACGCCCATCTTCTATTTACGTATTTATTTCCTACAGTATCTTCCCATATCGTCCCAGGAAGTTCTTCGTTCTCTCATTGTCCGAAGCAAACACCTTCTCCGGTGCGCCTTCCTCAACGATAAGTCCGTCCGCCATGAAGATCACGCGGTGGGAAATATCCTTCGCAAACGCCATCTCATGGGTAACGATCACCATCGCGATGTGCAGATCCGCCAGCGATTTGATGACCTTTAACACCTCTCCGGTCAGCTCCGGGTCAAGGGCCGAGGTCGGCTCATCGAAAAACAGGATCTTCGGATTCAGCGCCAGAGCACGTGCAATCGCCACACGCTGGCACTGGCCGCCGGAGAGCTGGTACGGATAATAATCCTCCTTGTCCTCCAGACCCATTTTTTTCAGGAGCTCACGTGCTTCCTTATAAACCGTCTCCTTGTCGCGCTTCTGCACGTGAATCGGCGCATCCGTGATGTTTTTCAGCACCGAATAGTGCGGAAACAGGTTGAAATTCTGGAACACCAGGCCATACTGGCTGCGAATCTCCTTCATTTCCTTCTTATCCGCATAGCAGACCCTGCCATCCGCGCCCGTCCAGGCCGCTTTCTTTCCTAAATAAACGATCTCTCCATGATCCATCGTCTCCAGCATCGTCGCGCAGCGCAGAAGCGTCGATTTACCCGAACCGGACGGTCCGATGATGGATACGATCTCGCCCTCGCCTACGCTTAAAGAAATATCCTTGAGTACCGACAGATCGCCGAATGATTTTTCCACATGATTTAATTCTAATAGATTCATTTTCCACATTCCTCCCGCTTCTATCGGTAATAATCCATCTTTTTCTCAATCCATTCCATCGCAACAGCCACAACCAGATTGAAAATATAGTAAAAGACGGCTGCTGCCACAAACGGCATCATGTTCGTCTGGGAGGCCGCCAGCGCCTTGGCGATCGAGAACATCTCCGCCACACTCAGTGTAAACGCCAGGGAGGTATCCTTAACCAGCGTGATGACCTCATTCGTCACCGACGGGAGAATCCGCTTGATGACCTGCGGCAGGATAATCTTGAAAAAGGTCTGTGCCTTGCCGTAACCTAAAATCTCCGCCGCCTCATACTGGCCGACCGGCATCGACTGGATGCCGCTGCGGTAGATCTCGGCAAAATAAGCTGCATAGTTGATTACAAAACCGATGAAGGTCGCCCACAGACGGTAGCTACTGCCAACCTTGATGCGGAACAGATAATACGGTCCAAAATACACCACCATGAGCTGAAGCATCAGCGGCGTGCCTCGCATCACCGAAATATATACCTTTACAATCGTCTGGATCAGCTTGTTCTTCGACATACGCCCGAACGCGATCACGAGTCCAAGCGGAAGTGAAAACAGCAGCGTAACCACAAAAATCTGTGTGCTGACTGCCATACCACCCGCAAGCTGTGCAATCATCTGCTGGAGTGTCATCTTACCCATAATTATCCCATACCTGCTTTCTAAAATGTAGATTCGTTCCTGTTCACGCATACATGTCCAGTAACGAACGGAATTTGCCGTGGCTTTGCATTTAAATACGGAAAATTTCTGTCCATGAACCGTCACGATTTTTTTCCCGCATAAAAACAGCAGCGTGTCTTTTTATTATACACATATCTGACTGTCTTCACAAGGAGTTAAACACAGCAAATTCCCGCTTGGATTTTCCAAAAAAACATATAAACCGCGAATGGGGACTGCCATGAAATCATTCACAGCCGTCCCTATTCCTGCTATTTAATCATGTTTCTTTTTCGAATCTGTCATTCTGGCCTCGGCCTGAATCATATCGTCATTTTTATGATTATTTACCGATCGTGGTTACGTCCTTGCCGAACCATTTCTCAGAAACCTCTTTTAAAGTACCGTCCTCTGCCATCTCTTCCAGAGTTGCCTGTACTTTGTCTCTTAACTCGGTATTGCCTTTCTTAAAGCCTACGCCGTATTCTTCCTCAGAAAGAGCATCATCCAGAATCTTGAAATCAGCGTTTCTCTGTTTAATCTGATAACCTGCTACGATCACGTCCATCGCGATAGCATCCACAGCGCCCTGCTCCAGATCCATGAATGCGGTGTTGTAATCTGCCGTTGTCAGAAGTTCCTTGAATGTAGCAGTCAGTTCCGGCGCCTCTTTTAAAGCGGCCTCTGCGGAAGAATCCGTCTGAACTTCTACGATCTTGCCTGCCAGATCGGCCTGACTGTTGATATCGGAATCATTAGCTACGACAAATACCTGCTGGTTTGCCATGTACGGCTCGGTCCAGGTGTAATCATCCTCACGGCCGGTCATCGTAAATCCGTTCCAGATGCAGTCGATGTTTCCGGACTCAAGCTCCATATCCTTGGAATCCCAGGCAATCGGCTGTGCCTTGTATTCCAGGCCAAGACGTTTTGCAACTTCCTGTGCCAGTTCCAGGTCAAATCCGGTGTACTCGCCGTCATCGCCCACAAAGCCCATCGGCGGGAAATCCTGGTCAAAGCCAACAATCAGGGTACCGCCATCGGTTGTCTTCGCCTCTTCTGCGGTGGTGTCCTCTGTCTGGCTCTCGGCTGCCTCTGTGTCTGCTGCCGTCGTCTCTGCTGCGCTGTTGCTGCCGCCGCAGGCGGTCATGGAAAGTGCCATTACTGCAGCCAGTGCTGCGCTCACAAGTCTCTTTTTCATAATTGGTGTCCTCCTCGTTTTCAGACAGTGGAAGCCGCTCTCCCTTTGGCGATTTCCGTCTCGCTTTTTAATATGCTACCATATTAGCATACTAAAGTGTTTTTGTAAAGCACTTATTTTCGAAATCTGATTTTTTGCAATCACACGCGTTCCTGTCCGCGCGCATCTGCCCAACCACGGAGGTTGCCGTGGCTTCACACTTTGCTTCCCGACGCCAGCCGGATCAGATCTCGCAGCGGCTCATTTCCCTTGACTGATTTATAGTAAAGCCCAAATGACACCGGCTCTACGCCCTGAATCGGAATCCGGGCGATATTCAGATTCGGCGTGATAAACAGCTCCGGCAGTATCGCTGCCCCATATCCCGCTACCACCAAAAGCACTGCCTCCTCCATCGTCTCACAAAAATACAGCTCGGACGGCGGCCGCCCGTTCATCAGCTCCCCCTGTATCCGGGCTGCATCCGACTGCGCCCGTGACGGATTCTGTAAAATCAGCCGGTGCTCCCTCAGATCACTTAAAGACACGCAGGCTTTCGACGCCAGCGGATGATCCGGCGCACAGACGCAGATGATCGGTGCCTGTAAAACCTCCTTATAAGACGCCGCTATCTTCTTGGAGGCCGGCTCCCGAAATCCCGCCACCGCGTCCATCTCCCCCTCTTCCAAAAGGCGATAGAGATGCTGGAACGGCACGATCCGCAGCCGCGGATGCAGATCCGGATACGGTTCCCGCAGCTTCCGAAGCGCCGGGAGCAGGGTCATAATCTGCGATTCACTGTAACTTCCTATATTTAATACACGCATATTGGTCCGCCCCAGCTCCTGAAACCGCTGCTGGGCCCGCCGCGATGTCTCGACGATCCGTCTCGCATCATCGAGAAACATAAATCCCTCTTCCGTCACCCGCACGCTCCGGGTCGTGCGCCGAAACAATTTGACATTCAATTCCTTTTCCAGCGAATGAATCTGCTGCGTGACCGCCGGCTGCGTCACATGAAGCTGTTCGGCCGCACGCGCAAAATTCAGCGTATCCACCACTGCCAGGAAACAGGTAAGTTGAAACGTATTCATGTGTTTTTCTCCATTTCTATCTTGCGCCTCATTTATTAATAAGTTTTCTTTATTAATGATAGCAATTTCTATCTTTACTTTCAAGAATTTTGCATTATAATGATTAAAATACCCCGGATGGACTCTCACCCATGAGAAATTCACCCGGGGTAAACGATCGACGTTTTATTTCCGGATGTACGTTTCACTCTATGTACATGGGAAATTGTTTTCCATTCACGTCTATAAAATTTTCACAAAAGGAGGATTTCCATGTTTAAAACATTGCTTAAACAGGTGCGGCAGTATAAAACCGCGTCGCTTCTGACGCCGTTCTTTGCCGCGATCGAGGTCGTATTTGAAGTGCTGATCCCCTTCATCACCGCCTCCCTGATCGATAAAGGCATTGAAGCCGGCAGCCTGCCGCAGGTATACCGCTATGGCGCACTGATGCTTCTCGTCGCCTTTTTGGCCCTTGTAAGCGGCATCCTCGCCGGGCGCTTTGCGGCAAAAGCCTCATCCGGCTTCGCCTGCAACCTGCGGGATGCCATCTACGAAAATGTCCAGACATTTTCATTTTCCAACATTGATAAATTCAGCACGGCCGGACTCGTCACCCGTATGACGACCGACGTCACCAACGTGCAGAATGCCTACCAGATGATTCTTCGAATCGCGGTGCGCGCACCGATGATGCTGGTGTGCAGCATGGTCATGTGTTTCTTTATTAATGTACGTTTAAGCTGCATCTTTCTGGTGGCCGTCCTCTTTCTGGCAGTCGCGCTGGTCTGCATCATGGCGCGCACTACCAAGATTTTTAATGAGGTATTCCGCCGCTACGATGACTTAAACGCCAGCGTCGAAGAGAATGTCTCCGCCATCCGTGTTGTCAAGGCGTACGTGCGCGAAGAACACGAAAATAATAAATTTATGAATGCCGCAGAGCATCTCTACCGCCTCTTTGTCAAAGCCGAGAGCACACTGGCATTCAATGCCCCGATCATGATGTTTGTCGTTTACGGCTGTATCACCGCCCTTTCCTGGTTCGGTGCCCATTTTATCGTGGCCGGCAGCCTGACGACCGGTGAACTGACCTCCCTGTTCAGCTATGTCATGAGCGTGATGATGTCCCTGATGATGCTTTCGATGATCTTCGTCATGGTCACCATGAGTATGGCAAGCGGACGCCGTATTGCTGAGGTTCTGACCGAAAAAGCCGATCTTACCAATCCGGCGAAACCAGTTGAGACTGTGGACGATGGACGCATCGATTTCGACCATGTCAGCTTCTCCTACAAGCACGGAAGCGGCGAGGAGACACTGCATGATATCGATCTGCACATCCGCTCCGGCGAGACGATCGGCGTCATCGGCGGCACCGGCTGCGGAAAATCCAGTCTGGTCAGCCTGATCAGCCGTCTCTACGATGCCGACCAGGGCGTAGTCTACGTCGGCGGGCGCGATGTACGTTCCTACGACATCGAGGCACTGCGTGACCAGGTTGCCGTTGTATTGCAGAAAAATGTCCTGTTCTCCGGCACGATCTTAGATAACCTGCGCTGGGGCAAGGAAGATGCCACCGAAGAAGAATGCCGCGAAGTCTGCCGTCAGGCATGCGCCGATGAATTTATCGAGCGGTTCCCGGACAAATATAACACCTGGATTGAACAGGGCGGAAACAACGTTTCCGGCGGCCAGAAGCAGCGTCTCTGCATCGCCAGGGCTTTATTAAAGAAGCCAAAAATCCTGATTCTGGATGATTCCACCAGCGCGGTTGATACCGCCACGGATGCGAAGATCCGCGAGGCCTTCGCTAAAAATATCCCTGGCACGACCAAGCTTATCATTTCCCAGCGAATCAGCAGTATCCAGCACGCCGACCGGATCCTGGTGCTGGACAACGGTTCCATCAACGGCTTTGCCTCCCATGAGGAACTCTTAGCTTCGAACCGGATTTATCAAGAAATCTATGACGCACAGACCAAAGGAAGCGGCGATTTCGATGCGCCGGCCGCAGATTAAAAAGGAGGTTTTCAAGATGGAACAGAAAGCAACGAAAAAGAAGAAAGCCGATATGCGGACACTGCTTCCTACCTTTGGACGCGTCCTCCGCTATATGCTGAAAAATTATAAGTTGGCATTTATGATTGTCGTGGTGTGTATTCTGGGCTCTGCCCTCGCCACCCTGCGCGGCACTCTCTTTCTGCAGCGCCTGATCGACGATTACATCGTCCCGATCACAAAAATGGAGACGCCTGATTTCTCCTCCCTGGCGCACGCACTTTTAGGACTGATCGCGACCTATGCCATCGGTATCCTCTGCGCCTACGCCTACAACCGGATCATGGTCAACATCAGCCAGGGCACGATGCGCCATCTGCGTGAGGATCTGTTTTCCCACATGGAATCCCTGCCGATCCGCTATTTTGACACGCATGCACACGGAGATATCATGTCCGTGTACACCAACGACGTCGATACGCTGCGCCAGCTCATCGGACAAAGTATCCCGATGATTTTAAACTCCTTCGTCACGATCGTGACCTCGTTTGTGAGCATGCTGGTGCTGGATATACCGCTTACGGTATTAACCACCGTCATGATCCTGATCATGCTGTTCACCACCTCCCGGATTGCCGCGAAATCGGCGCTTCATTTTGCCAGACAGCAGCAGGCGATCGGTGCTGTCAACGGCTACATCGAGGAAATGATGAACGGCCAGAAGGTTGTCAAGGTATTCTGCCACGAGGAAAAGAGCCTCGAACAGTTCCGTGTGCTCAATGAGCAACTGCGCGAGAGTGCCGACAAGGCCAATACGTTCGCCAATATTTCCATGCCGATCAACAACAACATCGGAAATATCAGCTACGTACTCTGTGCCCTCAGCGGTGCGATCCTCGCGATCGGCGGCTACACAGGTCTGACACTCGGAACGCTTGTCTCTTTCCTGACCCTGAACAAAAACATCACCCAGCCGTTCAGCCAGATCAGCCAGCAGCTCAACAGCGTTGTCATGGCGATGGCGGGTGCCGCACGAATCTTCCGCCTGATGGATGAAATCCCGGAGGAGGACGAGGGCTGTGTTGAGCTTGTCAACGCCCACGAAAACCGCGACGGAGAGCTGGAGGAATGCCGTGAGCGGACCGGCATCTGGGCCTGGAAGAATCCGCACCCGGAGACCGGAGAAGCCACCTACACGAAACTCCAGGGCGATGTGCGCTTTGAAGACGTCGATTTCGGCTACACGCCGGAAAAAACAGTGCTTCACGATGTCTCCCTGTTCGCCAAACCGGGCCAGAAGATCGCTTTTGTCGGCAGTACCGGCGCCGGAAAAACGACCATCACGAACCTGATCAACCGGTTCTACGATGTCACAGACGGCGAGATCCGCTATGATGGCATCGACATCGGGCGCATCCGCAAGTCCGACCTTCGCCGTTCCCTCGGCATGGTTCTGCAGGATACCCACCTGTTTACCGGAACCGTCATGGACAATATCCGTTACGGACGCCTGGATGCCAGTAATGAAGAATGCATCGCCGCTGCCAAGCTCGCCAATGCGGACAAATTCATCCGCCGCCTTCCGGACGGCTATCAGACCATCCTGACCGGCGATGGCGGCAATTTAAGCCAGGGACAGCGCCAGCTTCTCTCCATCGCCCGCGCGGCCGTCGCAGACCCGCCGGTTCTGATTCTCGATGAGGCAACTTCCTCCATCGACACCCGGACCGAGTCACTCGTCCAGGAGGGCATGGACCGCCTGATGGCCGGACGAACCACCTTCGTCATCGCCCACCGCCTCTCCACCGTCAAAAACTCCGACTGCATCATGGTTCTTGAGCAGGGCCGCATCATTGAGCGCGGCACGCATGAGCAGCTGATTGAGGAAAAGGGACGGTATTATCAGTTGTATACAGGAAATGCAATCGGGGCTTAAAAACCGACATTGCAGTCTTCCTGCTGCACTGGCACACAAAAACACCCCGAATCCGGCAGGCTTTTGGACTTGGCCGGATCCGGGGTGTTTTTTATTGTGCAAATATTTCTGTCAACGTCTGACGGACATTCCTCTTTTTCGTTCTGGTTCCTGCTCTAAAGGCGAATCCAGTCCCATCCAGTGTTCGGAGGCTGAATAGCTGTTCCGTCTCTTTAAATCTCCTTTCTTCTCGTTGGCCTCCAGTTCTTTTACACTTGTGCGTTCACGCGTTGCTTCATGGTCTTTGGTTTTTTCCATCGGATGTGCCTTAAACCAGTGATCCATCACCTCATCAATCCGACGATGACGCCCTTCCTGGCCGCTTGCCTTGCTAAGCACTTCTCCTATGATTTTTCTGCCGACTTCCACGCTCGGAATCTTAATCAGGCGGTTATTTTCATCCGCGATGTATACGCCCTCCGGAAGCTCACTCAAACCGGAATTTCGATATACTTCTCCATTCTCCAGATACATATATCCCTGGCGGTGCGCCTTGTTATTATCATATTCCTTCGCTGATTCATCGATTGTATCCAGGTTGACTGAATGCTTGGTGGTTGTCAGGATAATCCGTTTCGCTCCATCCACAACCTGCGGTGAAAAGAAATGGGAATGATCCGTATGCAGGGAATATACAACCGTCGTATTGGCGGAAGATCCCAGAGGTCTCATTTTCCGCTCTTCCAGCTCCTCTTTAATCTTCGGACGCGTCTCTTCCACCAGGTTGATATTCCGTTTGGCGCCATGATCCGAGCCGTATCCTGCCACTGGATCCATCTGTATCATGTCGAAATTGACGTATTTCTCATACTGCGGATAATTTTCATGAATCCAGTATTTGAGCTGCATCGCACCATGGGAAACTGCGACACCGCCCCGGCTGTGGCCTTTCAGCATGATGGAAACTGGCTTCACTTTCTTCCGAATCTCATCCGCCCGGGCAAAACGCTCCTTCATATCCATATCCGGGTGATCCGTCCCCCTGAGGACTTCCTGGGCGTCTCCCTCTATCTTTTTCCATTCCTCAAACTTTTTGGTCAGATAATCCTGTCCAGCTGCCAGTATATAATCGCCCAGATTCTTGATGCTGTACTCTCCACTGTTCCGGGATCCCTTTGCCATTCCTGCAATCGTTCCCAACGGTCCCGGCATGCTGTAGCGCGTGCGCTGCGTTGCCACGCCATCTTCTCCTATCTCAGGCGCACTTTCTTTGACATAAATATATTTCTTTCCCTCCAGTCCCTTGGCAGTCGCATTCTTGCCGTACTTTTTTTCAAACAGCTCCTCCGCTTTGGTCTTCAATCCGTTTCCGCCTACACCCGTCAGTACAAGCGTTTTATATTTATCAACAATCTGATTATGTTCCACAATCTCCTGCTCAGAATATGGACGTAATATTTTCGGCAGCTTTTGAAGCCAGGCCTTTCGGTTCCACCAATGAACCTTCCATTTTTTCTCTTTCCCGATTTCATCTATCTTTGCCCGGCCAACGCCTTCCCGAATATTATTTTTTCCACCCAGACCAGCATGGCGCGCCTGTGGCTGGCTAAACCCGGAGCCGGCCACATCGATCTCCAGCACATTTACCCCCTGTTTCTGAAGCTGCATACCCCGGGACGCATGCAGGGCCGTCTCCTCTATTTCTTTCTTTTTCATTTCCTCATACTTCTGATAAGGACTTTTGAGCTGATTCTCTTTAAATAGCTTCAGCACTGCGTCTTTCACGCTTCCTATTCCTGTATCGATCTGATGTTTACTGAGGGCATTTTCTTTTATCTTTTTCCAATCATATTTGTACGTTAATTTCGGCATAAATGACTCCTTTCGTCCTGTCTTATAGGCATACGTCCTATTCTTCCATCTCTTCCCGCTTTTCACCGGGACACCACTTATTATTTACTAAAACTTCCCACACCGGTACGGTGTGTTGAACCTTGAAAATTCAATATTTCAGCCAATAAAAAAGGCATAAATCACTATTTTGTTAGCTGAAATATTGAATTTTCAAGGTGCGAATCCCATTTTAGGTATGGGAAGTCTTAGTTATTTAGATTATAAACAGTCATTGGACACAATTGGGACACAGAACAAAGAATGTGCCTTGGCACATTCTCGCGCCGAGCGCGGTCGCCTGCGACATAATTTCTCTTCGCGCGAGTGCGCATCCACGCGGAGCGTTTTTTGTTTCATAGGACGCAATTTCCTATGAAACTTCCATGCCACGATATTTGGCATCACGATGAATGAAACATCGCAGGCAATAGTTTTTTAATAGTTACAAGCCGCAAGTTCTGATTTATACTAAACTTATCGGCAAA
>JBNMLY010000004.1:0-56770 GCA_050875065.1 Otoolea sp.
AGAAGAGAAATCAGGAGCGCCGCCGCACACCAGAACAGCCCCAGCCGGTACCAGTTGACGCCCGCCCGTGCCACCGTCGCAAAGCCGGTCAGTGCAAGCGGCATCTCATCAAACTTCATGTAGGAAAGTCCTGGCTCATCGAGATCTTCCCGCGTGATCAGAAGGTCCACATAGTCCAGCTTTCCATTTACCGGAACCGAAGAAAATTTCAATACCCGGCAGTTGCGATCCACAACCATCTTCGCATCGTGCTCCCGCTGTTCGCCGTAGATATTGCGGTAGCCGAGGCGGACAGTGGAATTTAACAAACCGTCATAATCATAATGATAAATGAACTGGCTGACGTAGCTGCCGTCCAGTGGGATGTGGAGATAGCCGCTTTCATCCGAAAGCCGCAGCACCTCCGCTTTTTCAGCCTGCTGACCACTCGCTTCGATGTTTTCGCTCGACTCTCCGATATCTCCGATACTTTCACTCAAGTCGTTCTTTTCTGTCTCCACCCGCTCAAATCCGCTCGCCTGCACCTCATCCAGATCGATCGTCCGCGTCGCCTGCCGTGCCCATCCATTTGCCCGAAGGGCAGGGAGATTGCAGAAAAACTCGCCCAGAAGGCCGATCACAAAGACCGCCGCCAGCGCCAGAAGCAGCCGCAGCACATCTTTTTTCTCTATTCGATTCGTAAAATGCCTGTTAAACTGCATCTGTACTTCTCCCTTGCTTTTTATTACCGCACTATCTTCTCCACGCCCCTATGTTCCAGAATGCGCTCATAGTCCTCGATATAATCCACTTCCGCCCAGAAATGGCCGTCAACGTCCTCGACATAGATCGGCTGCTGTCCGGTCATGCTGTAGACGACGTTTTCCCACCAGACGCCGTGCTCCTGGCGGTCGATCATCTCCTCCATCCGGCGGACAAATTCCGGCATAAATGCCGCTGAAAACCGTCCGATTCCGATGTACTCACCCGTCACATCGTCCCCGGTCAGCTCTTTTCCGTATTTTTTCAGGATTCCATCTTCATAGAAAAACTTATAATCGGCTGTCTCCCGGCGGCTCTCGTCCGCAAACATCACCGGGCTCTTGCCCTGCGCGAGAATCCGGTCAAGCAGCTTCTCTTCCAGATATACATCGCCGTTCATGATCAGCAGATCGTCCCCGGTCAAGAACTCCTTCGCGAACCATGCCGACGCGATGCTGTTTGTCACATCGTAAAAGGGGTTATAGAAGAAAGAAACTCCCTTGTCCGCCAGCACATCGCGGATCACCTGCGCCTCATAGCCCAGAACGATACCGATATCCCGGATGCCGCGGGAATGAAGCAGGTCGATCGTGTACTCGATCAGGCATTGTCCGCCGCCGATATCCACCGTACATTTCGGTCTTCCCGACAGATAGCGCGAGATGCGGGTTCCCCGTCCCGCTGCCAGAATCAATACTTTCACAGAAGTCCCCTCCTTTGCATATCTTTCCACGCCGCAATCAGGCAGTCATTGTCCTTCGGCGTCAATGCACCGATATGGCCAACACGGAACACCGTATCCGCCAGTGCGCCGCCGTTCGGGCAGATCCAGATGCCATACTCATCCTTCAAAATCTCAAAAATCCGATGCGCCGAGACTGGTTTTCCCTCTTTGTCCACGCCCGTCGGATGAAGCGGCGTCAGGGCCGCCGAGAGAGAATCCGAGACAATCTCAAACGGCAGATCCGCAAGTTTCGCCCGGAAATCTTCCGCTTGATGACGAATCCGCGCCTGCTCTGCCGCAAGGCCTTTTTCCTCAATCATCGTCAGCCGTTTATGAAGCTGCAAAAGCACTCCAACCGCCGGTGTAAACGGAGTCTGTCCCCGCTCGCCATTTTTCAGATAGTCGCGCAGGTCAAAATACATCGAGCGCACCGCCGTCTCCTGCACCCTCGCGATCACACGCGCCCCCAGCACCAGGATCGAGAGTCCCGGCGGGAGTGCCAGCGCCTTCTGCGAACCGGTCAGCACCAGGTCAACACCCCACTTCTCCATTGAAAATGGATCCGCCAGGAACGAGCTGACCGCGTCAACCGCCAGAATCAGATGATTCCGTCTGCAAAAATCAGAAATCAAATCCATATCGTAGAGAACGCCCGTGGAAGTCTCATGAACATTGACCAAAAATCCGGTAAAACCTTTTCCCTCATACGGTGCCAGGTCTTTCTCCCGGAGCGCCTGTCCGCTTTCCAGCCGGATCTCCTCATGCGGGATCGCATGAATCTCACAGATTTTCGCAAACCGCGCGCCAAAGCTGCCGCCGTTTACGATCAGCACGCGGTCGCGCGCTGTAAAAAGGTTCATGACCGCCGCTTCCATCGCCGCCGTGCCGGAACCCGTCAAAAAGATAGCCCGGGCATCCTCCGGAGCACCCGTGAACCGCTTCATCAGGCGCTCATTTTCCTTCATAATAGCGGAAAATTCCGGTGTGCGGAAATACGGTACTTCCTCCGCCCCGATCGCTCGGATCTCCTCATCCATCTGAACTGGTCCCACTGCAAAATTAATCATACGTTTCCTCCAAATCTATAAACAAACTACTCAAAAGCTACATCTGGCATCTATTATGTAACCAGCAACAAAATCTGCTATCTTTCTTAATTATCCCTGTTTAACTTCCCGTGCCCGTCTCCGGTACATCACAAGCGATGTCAGTCCAAAACAGGCCGTCAGCGCCGCCATCAAAAGCAGGTACGAAAGCGAACCGCCCAGCAGTCCCGCCGCCCGCACACAGGGCGAGGAAATGAGAAGCGCCGCCACCGTCACACCGATATAGCCCAGAAAGATGCGTTTCTGCTCCTGCATGATGATGAGCGCATAATAAAACAAATTCACATACGCATTGAACGCGCCGCCGAGAATGATAAATGCCAGCGCCAGACGGCATTCGCGCAGCATATACGCGATCTTCGGATACAGCATCGAGAGCACCGGAATTCCGAGAATCCACGCGCCGCCGACCGCCAGCACCGTGAGCGCCGCGATGATCAGCGCCAGGCGTCCCACCGTCCCGGCAAACTCTGAGAGTGCGTTCCGCTCCCACTGATCCGAGAGTTTCGTGATATACGGGCGGATAACAAAGCCCGCCACCAGATTGATGACGCTGGTCGGCATGAAGATCGCGCCAAATACCGCCTGATACTTGTCCGCCATATTGCCCTCGATCGCATACTTCGCGGCCGAAAAGACATAAAAATCTAAGATAACCGATAAAAACAGGACTACATTTTCCTTAAACAGCAGCCCGACACGCCCGGAGCGTACCTTCCAGTCCACCTGCGGCAGATGCCCGATCACCGAAAAATCAAACAGGCACACGCCCGCCAACTGTGCCAGCACCGCTGCGAGACAGGAACCGACCAGATTGTGCGTCGCATTCAGACACCCTAAAAAGATGCCGACCGATAAAATCGTCCGGAATGCATTTGATTTACCCGTCAGATATAGCCGCCCGTCGCGCTGAAATTCCGCCTCGTAGGCGTCCGCGAAACCGTCGATCACCTTGTACGCAACCATCAAAAACACCGTCGCCGCCTTGACAAAGGCATAATCGCGGTTGAGCACCACGACATAAAAAAGTCCGGCTAAAAGCGCCGCGCCGCAGGTCATCAGGCGCAGCCGCAGATATTCGCCAAACGTGAACCGCCGCCTCGTATCCGTGATCTGAAACGGGCGGATGCCAAAATAGGCCACCATAAACATATGCTGACCAAATGTAGAATACGCAAAGGAGAAGATACCGCCCTCGTCCTCGCCGACGATCTGGATGACCGCGATCGTCAGCACCATGGACGCCAGCGCATAGAGAAAGCTCCCTATCATATTCCAGCTCATATTTCGTTTTTCTATCTGCCCGTCTCCTCCGATCAGGGCATTCGCTAAATAGTTTACCATAACAGATTTTCCACTATAACATCTCTTCCTTCGAAAATTCCAGACGGCTCGGCGTGTGGGTTTTTCGCTTCTCAACCGGTGGAAGCTGCATAAAATCGCCATACATATTCGTCAGCATTTCCTCGATGTTTCCCGGGAAATTCATGCGTCTGCCCTCAAACTCCAGCTTCCGGAGCGGATAACAGCGCGTCCGATCCACGACATTCCAGTATGGGCTTGTGTCCGGCAGAAATGCCATCCGGCGCGTCCGATATTTATTGTATTTGCGGCAGACCCGCTCGCAGCGCATCCGCAGCCACTGAGGCGAGATATGAAGCAGCTTCATTCCCTTATAAACCAGCCCGCAGACCGCCCAGATGAGCTTCGCCTTGATGCCCCGCTGCTGCAGCGTCGGGCGCGGAATCGCCCGCAGAATCATCAGTTTGCTCCAGAACCACGCCGTCCACGACTGAATCTGGTACAGAACCGGGTTGTCCGCCACATTGTCAAGCACATAGAGATCCAGAAAGATACCGAACGGACAGTCCACATCCTTCATGACTTTCTCGACAAACACCGTCCCCTTTTTCACCAGGCGGGTCGTCATCAGCGGATAATTCGGATAGCGCTCCGCGTTGAGCACCAGATACCGGTCACTCATCTTCTTTTCCACAATCCGAAGCAGGCGCTCAAAGTCCCGCCGCGGCATCGCAATATCGATGTCATCGTCCCAGGGAATAAACCCCTTGTGCCGCAGCGCGCCGATCCCCGTTCCGGCTATCCCGAAATATTCCAGATGATAGTCTTCACAGATCCGGATAAAATCATCCAGTATCGACAAAATCTCTCCCTGCAGCTGCTTCAGAACTTCCGGCTCATAAAATTTACTGTCCATATCGATGTCTGTCCCCTCCACCAAGCCCGCCAGGATACCCCTCTCCTGCCGCTGCCGGTCATGTTTTTCCTTAAAATAGTACGAGGGTATTCTACTATATTTTAAAAGAAAAGTAAACTGCGGCTGCCATCTTGGTATCCATGCCATGCTGAAGCGCCAGCGCCTCCTGGCCCATGGAAAAGTTATATGCGGATTCTCCCCTTTGGTTGACGTTCCTCCAAAAATCCTGTATAGTGGATATACTATATTAAAGAATGACGCCGCAAGGGGGATATATTTATGGATCATAATGTTACCATCGGTGCCAAGGTCAAAGCCTTCCGTACCGCCAAAAAATACACACTGAAACAGCTCAGCGAAGAGTCCGGCCTGTCCATCGGCTTCCTGTCCCAGTTAGAGCGTGGTCTTTCCTCGATCGCGATCGACTCGCTGGCAAAGCTTGCCAATATTCTCGGAGTCAGCCTGTCTTCGTTTTTCGACTCCTCCGCCGATCAGGAGAAGTCCCCGGTCAACCGAAGCTTTTCCATGCACTGTTCCCAGATCAATCCCCAGATTATACAGTATCTGATCAATGGAAATGCACAGGGCTTCGCCTGCCTGCCGCGTATCTTCCACCTGATGCCATCCGCCACCACAAGCTCTGAAAACCAGCTTGAGATGAACCAGCATGAGGGCGAGGAATTTATCTACGTTCTGGAAGGCATCCTGACTGTATATCTGGATGGCAATGAATACTGCCTGAACCCGGGCGACAGCATCCAGATCCACTCCCAGACTCCGCATGACTGGGTCAACAACACGAACCGTGTCGTTAAGATCCTGACCGTGCACACACCGAATCCGTTTGTTCACGGAAATGAAGTGGTTTTCTAGGCGCGATTCCCGTCTGCACAGTCCGCATGAGGATAGAAACCGTACCGGATTCGGATTTCTTCGGTCCAGAACTTATTTTTAAACTTGTTTCAATGGAATACAACAGAAGCTGTCTCTTTGCAAAAGTTGCCAGATGTTTTTATTTTCTTTTTGGGTCTTTCCCATCTCAGGAAACAAAAACTCCTGCACTTCTGAAAGAGACAGCTTTTTCACTTCTTTACGCCGTATACACCACTTTTCCTGCCAGATACACTTCCTGTACCTCATCCAGCGCACGGATATTCTTTGAGACATCGCCCTTTACCACCAGCAGATCGCCTGCCAGTCCCTCTTTCAGGCTGCCTGTCTCGTTCTCGATCCCAAGCACGCGCGCCGCGTTGTAGGTTGCCGTCCGTACCGCTTCCACCGGCGTGATTCCGTACTCCACCATGTAGCCGAGTTCCTGATGGATCGGAAGCGGCGGCGCCTTGTAAAGCACCATATCGCTGCCGGCCAGCACCGTAACCCCCGTGTCATAGAGCTTTTTAAAATTATCCCGGTACGCTTCAAACGCCGGTTTAAAAAACGCCTGATCATGAACCGCTCTGGCGGCAATCGGATTGTCCATATCCACGCCCGCCTCGATCATCTGCTTCGTCTGCTCATACAGGTAGGTGTACGCCGTGATCGTCGGCGTCCAGGCGATTCCTTTTTCTGCCATCTGCCGCGCCTGCGCTTCCGTTAAAAAGGTTCCGTGCTCGATGGTATCAAATCCCGCATCGATGCACATCTGGATCGACGGCTGTGTGCCCGAATGAACCGCAATCTTCACGCCCTGGCGGTGCGCCTCATCGACGGCCGCATCCAGCTCTTCCTGCGTAAACTCCGGAATATCGCCGCGGTTGCTCGTCAGGATCTTGACCCAGTCGGCCCCGGCGCGAAGCTGTCGGCGGATGGCCGCACGCACGCCCCACGGGCTGTCCGCCTCCTCGACGCCATCCTCATGGCCATGGCCGCCCGTCATGCAGATCCCCGCGTCCGCATGGATGATACGCGGAACCGTCACATATCCCTTCTGGCCCGCCAGACGCAGCTGCTTCATCAGGTTCGGCGGACAGGACAGGTCGCGCACCGTCGTGATGCCGAGCCGCAGCGACTGTTTTGCCTGCTCCAACGCATAGTATGCCACCATATAGTCGTCATAATTCCCCAGATCCGGCTGGCTGTAATAGTATCCAAAATGCACGTGCATATCAAAGAGTCCCGGCAGGATCGTCGCCTCGCCGTAATCCTTTACTGCCTCATCCGGGTAGCGTTCTGCCGCCTCCGAAGCATCGCCTATCCAGCCGATTTTCCCATTTTTATCCAGATACACCGCCTGATCCTGCAAGCAGGTTTTTCCATCTCCGGTGACACAATATTTCGCCTTTAGAATCATTTTCACGGACTTCCTTTCTCTTTTTCACAAACATGAAATTTTCAGTCGAATGCCGTCATTTTCACGCGTTTTTCAGTTTTCTATATCGTAACACCGGGATTTTGTTCTTGTCAATATCGGAATACAACGCCACAGCAAATTCCATGACCGTTTACGTGACACAGGACTTGATTCGCCACCCAGCACATGAAAAGACACAAAAAGGCGGCACACATTTCTGCGTACCGCCCAAATCGGTTCCTGTTCACGCACACATGGACAGGAAATCTGTATTGATTGATTTTAATTTTTCTTAGTAGAACAGTCTGTTTACCGCACTGAAGATACCGCGGATAGATGCTCTCGTGATGTTGGAGCTGATGCCGACACCGTAGGTCGCCTGGCCGGTCTTTACATTCATCAGATGGATGTAAGAAGCTGCCTGTGCGCCGGAACCGGAGCGAAGTGCATGCTCGTTGTAGTCCAGAACTCGGATCTCGATGCCAAGGGCCTCCTCGATCGCTCTCTGTACCGCATCGATCGGTCCGTTACCTACGCCCTCAACGGTGCGCTCGGTGCCGTGGTCGGTAAAGGTAAGCGTCGCAACGGTTGCAAATGCGCCGCCCTCGTACTCCTTGTCTGTGATCTGGCATTTCTTAAAGTGCATCGGCTCTTTTCTGTCGAGATAATTTGCACGGAACTCGTCCATGATCTGCTCCGGAGCCACCTCGCCCTGCTTTTCTGCAATCTTCTGGATAACGTCAGCAAACTCTTTGTGCATACCCTTCGGCAGACGGAAACCGTAGAAGGAATCCATAACGAAGGCTACGCCGCCCTTGCCGGACTGGCTGTTGATGCGGACAACCGGCTCGTACTCGCGTCCGATGTCGCTCGGGTCGATCGGCAGATACGGAACCTCCCAGATGCCGTCCGTTCTCTTCTGCAGCGCCTGCATACCTTTGCTGATCGCATCCTGATGGGAACCGGAGAATGCGGTAAATACCAGCTTGCCGGCATACGGATGTCTCGGGTCTACGGTCATCTTCGTGCAGCGCTCGCAAACCTCGGTGATCTCCTTTACATTTTCCAGATTTAACTCCGGATTGATGCCCTGGGAGAACATATTGTAAGCAACATTTAAAATATCAATGTTACCGGTACGTTCGCCGTTTCCAAGCAGGGTGCCCTCGACACGGTCTGCACCCGCTAAGAGTGCCAGCTCGGTCGCTGCGATGCCCGTACCGCGGTCATTGTGCGGATGGATACTTAAAATGATGCTGTCACGGTTCTTGAAGTGCTTGTTCATCCACTCGATCTGATCGGCGTATACGTTCGGAGTTGTCATCTCAACGGTTGCCGGAAGATTGATGATGATCTTGTTGTCCGGGGTTGCGCCCCACTCTTCCTGTACAGCGGTACAGATATCCAGTGCGAAATCAAGCTCGGTTCCGGTAAAGCTCTCCGGAGAATACTCAAGGATCACTTTTCCGTCATAATCTTTCATGTATTTCTTAACCATGCGGGTACCGTCGATCGCGATCTGCTTTACTTCCTCGCGATCTGCATGGAATACAACCTCACGCTGTAAGGTAGAAGTCGAGTTGTAAATATGTACGATCGCCTTCGGAATCCCCTGGATTGCATCGAAGGTTCTCTTGATCAGGTGCTCGCGGCACTGTGTCAGAACCTGTACCACTACGTCATCCGGAATGAGCTTGCGCTCCACTAACTGACGCAGGAAATCATACTCGATCTGGGAAGCGGCCGGGAAACCGATCTCGATCTCTTTGAAGCCCAGCTTTACAAGGAGATTGAACATCTCGATCTTCTCCTCTACGACCATCGGCTCAACCAGGGCCTGGTTGCCGTCACGCAGGTCAACGCTGCACCAGATCGGCGCTTTCTCAATCTCTTTGTTCGGCCACTCGCGCTCCGGGTAATTTACCACCGGAACTCTTTTATATTTCTTGTAATTTAACATCTCTTTCTCCTCCATCACTCTATCCCAGGGACCTCCCCCGGTCTTTCCGCTGCCGCCACGTTATCTTACGGCACATCCTTCCAAACGTGCCTTTCTGTGAACGGTAACGTCTCTTCTTCATTTAAAAATGTACTTCCCTGCTATCATCCTAAGCTTTGGAGTCGATAGATCACGCCGTACCTTTTAACAATGAATAAAATTACTGATTCAGGTCTAACCCCATCATAATCATCCCTTTTCTGTCATTCGTATATGTCATACCATATACGGAAGAAACTGCTTCGATTATAGATTATACCATCGGAAATAGAGGATATCAAGAGAAAAACGGTGCAATTACAGGCGTTCCGGTGTATCTTCCTGCAAATTTTTCTGTTTTTTCCGCTCCCTGATTTTTTCATCGGCCCAAAGCACTGCCGCCTGGAAAAGACTGAGCACCAGCTTGTCCCCGTCAAGTTCCCCCGGCGGGTAAATCTTCATGCTTCCATCCCAGTTTAAAACCAGTGTCTCCATATCCGTCGCCTGGTTCCGGTACAGAACCCCGTTCCGGATGATCGTTCGGTTGACCTCGTGCTTCAGGACAACCGCCTTATTTTTAACCGCTTCAAAAATCCGTTCATACGCTTCGCCGCTTCCGTCGTCCACCACCACGATGCTGTATCCGCGCACCCAGAGCCTTTTTACCAGCCGGATCAGGGTTTCATCTGGCTGATACGCTGGAAGAATCACTGCCGCTGCCATCTGCACTTCCCCCTTTCTTTCCTTTCCAGAACCGTACCAGACGCTCTGCCAGCCGGTTTCCCAGATAACCTGCCGCGCATCCCACAATCACGCCGCCCAACACATCGGTCGGATAGTGTACATATAAATACATTCTTGAAAATGCCATCAGAATCGCCAGTGGCAGCGTTATTTTCCACAGTTTTTTTGCTCCCGCAAAATATAATGCCGCAACCGTCGTAAAGGAGGCCGCCGTATGCCCGGACGGGAAGGAATAATCCGCCGGGCGGGCAATTAAGAGCTGAACCGACTGGTTCACATCGCACGGGCGGATCCGGCCAACCATCGGTTTCAGCAGAACATTGCAGATAATCATATCCAGACAGAGGGCCGCCGCCAGCGCAATCCCCCATTTCCTCGTCTGCAGAATCACAAGCAGCAGGCACATGAGCAGTATCCAAATCATCCCGGCATTTCCAAGCCGTGAAATAAGCGGCATCCAGACATCCCCCGCCGGTGTCCGCATCTGCTGAATCCAATCCAATATTTGTAACTCAATTCCCATTTCGTTCCCTTCTCTCCTTCACAAACTGCATCCCCAGCACGGCCAGAACTCCAGCCAGACACGCTGCGATCTGAAAATTGCCCGAGCTTAACGGTGCCTTCGGTATCTCAAACGTTGTCGGTCCCATCACGATGGCATAAAACGAACCCACCATCATTCCCAGAATCAGATAGACGGTCTGCGTCCGGAAGCGCTTTAAACAGACCTGAATCAATTTTACCACGGTTGCCGCTCCTGCCAACACCCCGCATCCAAAAAAGGTAAGTCCCGGCAGATAGGAAAAATTCAGGGAGAGAAGTCCCTTTACCGCCGTGATCACCGGAATATAAGCGCCAAAAATCAAGAGCAGCGTGGAACCTGAAATTCCCGGCAGAAACATCGCCGAGATCGCCGCCATGCCGATCAGGAACAATTTGAGTTCCGTTCCCAGTGAGACCTGTCCCAGATTCATCGATGCCGTTCCCGTTTTTCCGTTCGCCCACACGATCCCGATTACCAGAAGCGCCCCCAGTACGCCGAACAGAAGTCCTTTTCCCACATATCGGATAGACTCTTTTTCTTCCTTTATGATCAGCGGGATTGCCCCCGCGATAAAACCGATAAACAGAGAGCTGACCACATAGATATATTGCTCAAACAGGGCAAAAAGAATCAGAACCGCCATTCCCATTCCCACGCTCCAACCGATTCCCAAGCGGATCAGATAGGCGAACGCCTTCTTTTTTTCTTCCATATTTCCAAAAATCAGTCCGTGGATCGAGCCGATCAATGTGTCATAAAATCCCATGATAAACGCGACTGTACCGCCGGAAACACCCGGCACACTGTCCGCCAGTGCCATGCAGAAACCATTCACACCATCTTTTATCATAAAAAAACCTCCTGTCTTGTTCTGTGGTGATCGTAACAAACCACCTTAAACAAACAGAAGGTTATTTTTAAACAGATGTTAAACTTTCTCAATCTTTTATCTTTTTTACACAACCTTATGCGCCAGCCATTTCCGGCTCATAAAACGAAGTGTAAATACGATGCCCCGGATCGTCCAGTCCGTAAACATGCCGATCCATACCGCGATCGGTCCGAAGCCGTGGACACGGCAGAGATAAATGCACAGCGTCACCCGAAACGCCCACATGCTGATGCAGGAGAGAATCATCAAAAACCGTACATCCCCGGCCGCCCGCATTCCATACGCCGGAATAAAGGCAGGCGTCCAGACAATCGGTTTCACCACCGTGATCCAGCCGATCATATAGAGGCACATCTTCGCGCTCTCCGGCTCCATGCCGCCCAGAATCGTGACCGGTTTCGTCGCCTGAAAGACCAGCGCGCAGCTAGCGATGATGACGATCTCCGCCACTGCCGTCAGCTTTTTGATATAATAAACCGCCTCATCCTGGCGTCCCGCACCGAGGCACTGGCCGACCACCGTCATCATGCCGATTCCGATACCGATCGCCGCGATGCCGTTTAAATTTTCCAGAATATTCGTCATCGCCTGGGCTGCGATCGCGATCGTTCCGAGCGTCGAAACGGTGGACTGGATCGCCAGTTTTCCAAACTGGAACATCGCATTTTCAATGCCGTTCGGGATTCCCAGGGAGAGAATCCGCATGATCCGGCGGCCATCCGGACGGATGTGCAGGTAATCGCGCACCGCGATCTCCTGAGCGGGATTTCGCAGAAAAGCAAACACAACCACCGCCGAGATCACCCGGGAGCCGAGCGTGGCAAGCGCCGCCCCGGCGACGCCCAGGTGGAAGCCCCAGATAAGCACCGCATTTCCGGCGATATTTAAACCATTGGAGACGACCGCGATCGTCATCGGAAGCCTCGTATTGCCCTGCGCCCGGTAGATCGAGGAACCGGCGTCATAGAGGGCGATAAACGGAAATGAGATCGCCGTGTAGAAAAAATAGGTCTGCGCTGCCCGCATGACATCCGCCTCAACGCTTCCGAAAA
Organism: Otoolea sp.; assembly: GCA_050875065.1. Lineage (GTDB taxonomy): Bacteria > Bacillota > Clostridia > Lachnospirales > Lachnospiraceae > Otoolea. The sequence goes on from JBNMLY010000004.1 coordinate 12,290, forward strand.
TCAGCCGCAAAAGCGGTCCGCGCGTCAGAAGACAGATGGCCATGACCGCCGACGAGATGCACGCCACCACGAAGGAAAGCTGTCTCGCGGATTCTTCCGCATTGTTCTTATCTTTCTGTCCGATGTACTGGGAACAGACGATCGTGCCGCCTGCTGCCAGCGCATAGAATGCCTGTATCACTAAAATATTGATGGAATCGACCAGCGAAACCGCCGAGATCGCCGCGGATCCCACGTTGCTGACCATGATGCTGTCCGCCGTCCCCATCAGGGAGTTTAAAATCTGTTCCACGATCAGCGGAACCAGAAGAATCCGCAGATCGCGGTTGCTGAAAAGATGGTTTGTCTGCTCTTGTCTGCTCATATGCCGTCCTGTATCTTTCTATATCTTATCCCAGTCCGAACACCCTGAGTCCTCAACGGTCAGACTGTATTCGCTTCCGGGATTTCCTGAAATTTTCGATTGCAGTTCGGCTATTGTTGTATCATGATCTTATTTTTCTGTCAATCTCCTTTTTTGTTCGTTCATTCTTCGTTCCGTTGATTCATTCTACTGGAATCTGCCCCGTCCATCCATATCTTTTATGATAGTTTTCTTTTCCTCTGCGATTACGGATTATCGCCCCTGTTTCACGCTTTCCGGTTCAGACGATATCCCGCGCCCCAGACCGTCTCCAGAATCTTCGGGTTGCGCGCGTCATCCTCGATCTTCTCCCGGAGGCGGTTCACGTGCACGGACACCGTCGCCGCATCCGAGACGAAATCAAAGCCCCAGACCGCCTCAAAAAGCTGTTCTTTGGAAAATACCACATCCGGGTGCTCGGCCATGAAGCGCAGAAGCTCAAATTCCCGGTTCGGCAGACGAATCTCTTTTTCGCCCTTTCGCACCTTCCAGGTCTTCGTCTCAATCACAAGATCCTGAATCCGGATCTCATCCGGGTTTGACTCCTCCTGTTCTTCTTTATGCGAGGTCAGGCGTTTATACTGGTTTAAATGCGCCCGCACGCGCGCGACCAACTGCGACGGATCGAACGGCTTCGTAATATAATCGTCGGCGCCCAGTCCCAGCCCGCGGATCACATCCGTCGGTTCCGTCCGGGCCGTCACCATCAGGATCGGTATGTCTATTTCATCCCGGATCTGGCGGCAAATATCGTAACCGCTCATTCCCGGCAGCATCACGTCCAGAAGCACCAGATCGATACCGCCTTTTTTCAGGCGCTCAATCACGCCGCTGCCATCGCCCAGAATTTCTGTCCCATAGCCATTGATTTCCAGATAATCCTGCTCTAACCCGGCGATTTTTTCATCGTCCTCCACAATCAGAATCCGCTCCATGCACTCACTCTCCTTTCGGGAACCACAGCCGTATCATCAGCCCGCCCCGGTTTTCTGCCTCGACGCGCCCGCCGTGGCGTTCTGCGATCCATTTTACCACATAAAGCCCGACGCCGCTTCCGCGCGTCTGCCTCGCTTCATCGCAGCGGTAAAACCGTTCAAACAGATGCGGCAGTTTTTCCGGCGGCACGCCGTGCCCGTCGTCCCACCATTCCAAATAGACATCCGAATCCGTCTCATCCACCCGCAGGTAGACATTGACCGGTGTTTTTCCGGCATATTTCCGGCTGTTTTCCAATAGGTTTGCGAGAATCCGCCGGATCTGATCAATATCCATCTGAATCTCCGCCATCGCCTCGTGACCGCGCTCAAAATGGAATTGCACCGTTTCCCCCTCCGGCTCGCTCTCCTTTCCTGCCACCCAGCCTTCCGCAAGCTCTGCCAGATCGCCTTTTATCATATGAAACGGCATCTGCCCGCTTTCCATCCGTGAAAAGTCAAACAGCTTCTGCAGCAGGACATTCATCTCTCCGGTTGCCTCATACGCCGTCTCCAGATAGCGTTTCTGTTTCTCCGGCGTCGACGCCACCCCGTCCAGAATCCCCTTGATATAGCCGCGGATCGCCGTCAGCGGTGTTCGCAGGTCATGTGAAATTCCCGTCACCATGTCCGTCCGGGCTTTCTCATAGCGCTCCTGCTGCCGCCGGCTCTCCAGAAGTGAAAGCTGCATCGTATTGAAGGTCCGGCAGACCTCCTTAAACTCCGCATCGCCCTGATAGACAATCTGCTCCGTCAGATTGCCCTCCTGTACCCGTCTGGCCGCCCGTTCCAGCGCATCCAACGGCTCTGTGAGCGGCGCCAGGCAAAGTCTGGTAAACACACCCGAAAGGCAAAATAGCATCAGTGTCACCAAGCCGCCAATCACCATCAGCATATATGGAAGCATCGGGCCAGAACGCCGGATCGGAATCAGCCACCACTCTTCCTCCGTTCCGCCGACCGCCATCATGTAGCAGTCCGCCGCCGTATTGTAACGCCCCGCGATGGTGGTTCCCTGTACATAATAAAGCTCTGTCTGCCCACTTTTATGATTTTCCGGGACAAACTTGTGTAGAAGTTCCTGTCCCTGTTTTTTATGGATTCCATAGGAAATATCCCCGTTTTCCTCGATCAGAAGCTCATACCCGTACGGCTCCAGCTCCCGCGCCAGCGCATCCCAGTCCGTCTCATTCTGCGCCGCATCCAGGCACGCCGCCGCCTGCATCACGCCGGCATCCAACTGCGCCCCGTCCAGCGACTCAAAGCCCTTTGAGAGCGGTTCCTTAAAAAAGAGCACGACCGCCAGCGCAACGAGAAAAAAGGCGGTCAACGCGCAGCCCATGATTCTCATGTTGGAATAAAACATCCGCTTTTTGAGCGTCATACCATCTCCCCCTTCTTCCGTTTTCTTGAGCTCTTGTCCTTTATACGTTTAGTTTACTGCATTTCTCCTATCTGTCAATTTAACTTTTGATTCCGTTCCCTGTCTCCTGCCTTTTTCCATCTGCCATTGCGTAAACTTCAGCCAGACGCCGGGCAGCTTTTTGTTTTTCACTGCCAAAAAGACACCCGGTTCTGTGGGTGACCGGGTATCTTTCGGGTATTTTTATTGTAACAAGATTCGTAACTGTATTCATTTTTAACAGTTACCGTTTTTATGTAAACTGCCGTTTTTATGGTTTCTGCTTTTTATGCTTTCTCATTTATTTTACGTGTTTTCTCTTCTATCCCGCCTCCCTGCTTTCTCTTTCTCTTAAATCAGCTCGATTTATTGTTACTGCAATGTATAAACATTCTGGTAGGAAATCTCCGGCAGTGCCTCCCCGGAGGTTACCTCGCCCAGACGCTGTTTGTTGGAATCAATCTGGTAAATGGTTCCGTTGCTGTACTCATATGCAAAGTCGCCATCGGATTTATACGCCTTGTTGCTGTTCTGAATCTTGCCGGATTCATTGACCAGATAAAACTTGTCATTGACCTCAAATACCTGCGTCGTCGTTCCTTTATCTGCCTTGACCAGCTTGCCATTATAGTAGAGGTAACCCTTCTTATCGCCGGAGAAACCAGCGCCCTTGTTTTTGCCTGCGGTCTCAAAGAAGAAGGTCGATTTATCGCCGTTGTCCTCTACGACACCGTTCGTTTTGTCCGTCTTCATCTTTCCATCAGAATCGCTACTTCCGAAGTATGCGCTGCCGGTGGTTCCGTCTGCAAATTCAAAGCCGATCAGGCCCGACTGCATCCGTCCGTACTCATCGAAGAAATAGCTCTGTCCGTTGATACGGCTGGTCGCCTGAGACAGGTTCGTCGCCGATGCATCCAGATGCTTCGGTACACCATTGTTGTCAAAATAGTACCAGCTTCCGTCCGCATTGCCGTAGTTGTCCAGATTGCTGGAGGTGGCCGGATGTACCGACTCAGAATCATCGGAATCTTCCGGATGATCGGTCAGGTATCTCCATCCCTTGGCCATCTGGCCTTCATCATCGCCGCCGAAATACTTAAAGGAAGAAATTCCGGTCGGATCGGAGCTGTCCGCATCGCTGTTGCTTCCCATCGCGACCCACCCGGTCAGCATAACGCCGTTCTCATCAAAGTAATACTTGCTTCCGTTGATGGTCTTGCTGGTGTAGCTGCTGCCGCTTGCCTTGACTGCCTTGCCATTGCTTTGGAAATAAAACCATTTCGAGGTATCTCCGCCGCCGGTCGCGATATCAGATACATCGCCTTCCTCCGGCAGGTTATCCTTATCAAAATCGAGGCACAGCCAGCCGTTTGCCGTCCAGCCCTCATCCTCATTGCCCAGATAATAGGTTGCATCCCCGTCGTTGAACCAGCCGTATTTCATCGTTCCGTCGGAATCAAAGTAATACTTCTTTCCATTGATGGTTTTCCATCCGTCTACGACGGTCTTGCCGCTTCCGTCAAAGAAATACCAGCCGCCGTCGCTCGACGGTGCACCGTCCGTCTCCGGATCGACCTTAATCCACTGGTTCGTCACCATCCGTCCGGTGCTGTCCACATAGTGGGTATCATCCACCCACGCGTCGGTACGCATCGCGCCGTCGCTTCCTACATAAAACCATCCGTCCCCCGATTTTTCCCAGGTGTCGGTCACATTTTCCCCCTGTGCATCCTTGTAATACCAGATGCCGTTATCCTGTACCCAGCCTCCCTGTGCAGCAAATGCACACATGGATGAACCAAGCGCCATCAGCGCCACCGAAGAACCGATTGCTAAAATTTTTGTTTTTGCCCGCATTGTAAGCACTCCTTTCCTTTTATGTCCTCCCACATTCCGGGATATGGATTCGGCGTGATTCATGCACCGCATGAGCCGCCGTGTGATCTCCGTTCCTATCGAACAAGACTATCATACAAAGGAGAGTGAAACATTTTTTTAGTAATAGTTAAACAAACTTTAAATTCCAAAAAGGAATAAAAAAGGACCCGGATGGCAGGCTGACTGGACCTACATCCGGGTTCTCAAAAAGTAGAGTGCATTATATCGTTCCTTATGCAGTTAGGAATGTTTTTTCTTGGAACACTTAGTATGATAAGGGATAAATATAACGATTTTTAGAGAGATTGTTAAACAAATTTATAACTCAGCGATCTATATCTTTTTTGCACCGCTCTCCTATCCTTCGTTCACCAGCGTCAAAATCCAGTACAGCCACGCGCGCACTGAACTCGACCGCCGCACGATCAGGTTTTCCCCGCAGACATGGTATTCGCGCATCTTCTTCGCAACGTACTCCTTATCCGGCACATCTCCGATCTGCAATGCGATTTCAAACAAATCGTGAAAAATCGGATGTTCCAGAATCAGGCGGACGTACTCGAGCTGGCGCGCCCGGTATGGGAGCTTTAAAAGCCGTCTTCCGAGCGGTGTGATATATACCTTCACGCCTTCTTTCTCCGTCTGCTTCTCCGCCAGTCCGAGATAGCGGCACGCGTTGAAATAATAGTCCGACTGGCGCTCCTTAAATCCAAAGAGCTGCGCGATCTCCCCGCTCGTCATCGGGTTCTCATTCAGCCGTTCCACCAGGGAAATGACCTTGTAAAAGCTGTCCGCCTGGATAAAGGTAACCGGGGGTTCCGGCTTGACCTTCGTCCGCTTCCAGACATCGTATAAATCGTCCAGCGTGATCTCAATCTCTTCCAGACTGTAATTCTTCTCCTGCACCAGCCGCAAGGAATTGTAATAACGCAGATCCGTAAATTCATACTCCAGCAGGCGGAAAATATTATTCGAATACACCATAAACACCGGCCGGATCGGCTTGTGTATCTTCTCCGCCCAGATCCTCGCCGGATAATAGAGCTGCCGGATCAGAAAATTGCTGTGGACGACGTTCTTTCCCTCGATCAGCGTAAATACATTCTCATTTTCAAATCCGCCGTCGATCTCGACCTGCGAGTTCTGCACCTGAATAAGCGGTTTTGTCTCAATCGACTTTGATTTTTGATAGTCGCTGACATAAAACTCAAAATTTCCAGAGCCCATCCGCCCCGAAACTGTCTGCACCATGCGTTCCTCGCCCAGAAAATCATCCAGAATCCCCGTGATGCTCATGACGTTGATCGCACTGGCCTCCGAGCGGATATCGTGAAGGTCGATCGTCTCAAAATAATCAGGAATCTTCGCACTCGTCACCCGCTTGATATCAGACGGAATCTCCGGAAAATCCTGATATAAGTCAAACTCGCCCAGTACATAGCTGCCGCGCGACACCGGAAGAATCGAAATTTTCCTGCCAAATACCTGCGGCAGAGATTCCCGCGTATCAAACTTCGTCATCAAACGCGGTTCCTTGACCTCGCGGATCTGGTCGGCCGTGATGTAAAACCGCCCATTTTTTTCGATTTCCCGTTCAATCTGATATTTATCAAATAAACGTTTCCATTTATCATCAATCAAGCTCATAATTGCGTACCAGAACTTCCTGAATCTCCCCGCGTTTCTCCGGTTTCACGTTGATCGCACGCTTGGCGTCCACATGGTCGATGATGTAGTCCTTATATAAATCCTCGATAAATTCACAGGAGGAATTGGAAAGCAAAAACTTGATGCCCTTTGCATTTAACGCGTCGCACTGCTCTTTCAGCGCAATCTGCTCTTCCTCCCCAAAGCCGCCCGCAGTGTAGCCCGTAAACGAAGCCGATGAGCTGATCGGCATATAAGGCGGATCGAAGTAGACGAACGCGCCCTTCCGGATGCCCTTCAACGCCTCGCGGTAATCGCCGCACTTGATCGTGATATTGGCCTTATTTAAATACGCATTCAGCGCATGGATGGTCGCCTCGTTCGTGACGTTTGGATTCTTATATCTGCCCCACGGCGAATTGAACTCCCCGGAGCTGTTGACGCGGAACAAGCCGTTGTAGCAGGTCTTGTTTAGGTAAATAATCCGCGCCGCCCGCTCGACATTCGTCCGTGTCTGATACGTTTCTTTGTCTCGGTCCCACGCCCGCACCGTATAATAATATTCTTCACAGTTCTGTTCTTTATGGGCACAAAGCGCCGCAATCAGTGCCTCCGGCTCTTCCTTGATCGTCCGGTATACATTGATCAGCTCCTCGTTGGAATCGTTGATCACCGCCTTATTCGGCTGTCTCCCAAAGAGTACCGCGCCGCCCCCGATAAACGGCTCATAATAGGTAGAACATTCCGGGATCAGCGGATTGATGCTGTCCAGTAGCTGCCGTTTGCCGCCGACCCACTTGAGGATGGGCATGACGAACGGATTTTTTCTTGCCATCGGATAGGGTACCTCCTTTTTATCTTTATTTACCTGCAGAACCTGCCGCCGGCAGCTTCTTCCGGATATATTGCAACACAAAAACGGGAAATCAGATGTCCGCGTGTGCTCTGATTACCCGTTTATTATAATCGTACAACTGTTCTAATTATTATACTTGACTTTGGGGTGGATGTCTAGTGGTAGAAGGGATACAGAAAGCAAGTTTTTTCTAACTGCCAGCCCCCTTTATATGTTCCCTGCAATCTTACAAGCAACATAACCATACGTTTCGTCCGGTCGCATAAGTGACGGTAATATTCATGACGGATTTCCCGTCCTCCCCTGTCTTACTCCATCTACCCGAACAGTTGGCCAGGAAGTTTTAATTTTTCCTTCTTCGGAAATGTCGCTTCAAACTGTTCAAACGCTTCCGGATCTTTCTCACAGACAAAATACCCCTCCGGGTCTTTATACGTACCGGAAATCCCATCCAAAAAACCAGGAATCAGCTCCTTGATGAGAAAGTAGTCTGCCTCCGGGTCATCTGCATAGCGCACTCCCTTTTCCTTGGCCGGAACAAAGCCTGATTTTCCATAAAAATCAATATTTCCGGTAATGGCAAGCGCACCCGCCCCCATTTCTTTCGCTTTCTCCATGGAATCATCCAGTAACTGCTTTCCATAGCCCTGCCGCTTATACGTTGGCGCAATGCCAATTGGACCGAACGTCATGATCGGCACCTTTCTTCCATCATCACACTCGATTTCTGACCGTACATAGATCACCTGCCCGATCCGTTCGCCATCCAGTTCCATCACGAAGTCCAGCTCCGGCACAAACGCCGGATCCTTCCGGTAGCAGTGTAGCACATAGTGCTCCATGCAGCCGGGGCGATAAACATTCCAAAATGCCTCGCGGGTCAAGTTTTCAACGGCCCGGTAATCTTCTTTTCGTTCCTGACGGATGGTTACCTTTTTTTCTGATTTGTTTACGTTTTCTGACATAATAAATTCCTCCTATTCATGATGATTTTTTCTGTATTCATACATTTTTTAGTCAAACATCCATTCCAAGAAATAAAATTATTTTCCATCATTCTTTCCATAGCATGGAACATGTTGACGTTTCTTTAAAAATAAAAGACACAGCACAGGATCCTCTTTGTGATCTGCACTGCGTCTCAGCGTCTGGCTTTCTTCGTCTCAATCATAAAATTTTTCACATCAATCATACTTTCCTGCCTGCACTTCGGGCAGAACAGCGGAAAATTCTTTAATTCCGTCTCCCAAAATATCTGAAGCCTTGTTTTTGCACCACACTGCGGGCATAAAACCCACCTTTTTTCCTCTATGCCATCTTTCATTCTGGCATCCCGTCCTTTCTGTTTTCAGCCTCAACTCTGGCAATAAATTGATCGATGTGGGCCTCCAGCAAAGGTGCAACCGAATTCTTATCTTCCGCCCCATCATAAACGCTGTAAAGAAGATACATCGGTCCGTAAAAATCCAACGCCATCTGCATCGCCGCCTCATCCGAATCCGTCAGTTTTCTGAAAATCGCCGCCATATATTCCACCGGTCCGGTTGCAAGGTAATTCTGATACAGCTGTGCCATCGCTGGATCCCGATACTGTTCCAACGTCAGCATTTTTCTGAAATTAGCAGAAAACGTTTCCTTCGTCCAATGATAAAACTGAGCCATGCTGTAATCACGGATTCTTTCAACCGGAAGACTCAAGTACGCTTCCGCAAAACCGTCCGGCTCCGTCTCCGGCATCTCATACTCCTCTGCCCGCTCATAATCCATCTCATTCATCCGTTCCACAATCTGGTCGAGGATTTCTTGCTTGCTGGCATAATGCTTATACAACGCCGCTTTCGTGATGCCAAGCTGCTTCGCAATGTCACTCATCGATGTCCCAAGATATCCTTTTTGTGCAAATAGCTCCAGTGCCGTTCCAAGAATCCTCTCTTTCGTATCGCCAGCCATAATCATCCTCCTTGTATTGGTAACCAATCGGTTACTTTTTATTATAGTTACCGATTGGTTACTTGTCAAGGTGTTTTTCTTGTTCAGTTTTGTTCGCATTTAGCAAACAAGAAGCAGGACAGTAGGAATAAGCCCCAGCGCCCTGCTTCTTATTGAAACTCAAACTATATCATTTACAAAAGATTTTTATAACATATCTCACTTTTCTACAATTGCATTATCAATTACCCTAAATGCGCCTCATTAACCAAGAGGATTACTGTCATGTCATTCCCTAAACCTATTTTTGAGTCTATATTTGCGGTTTTTATTTGCGCCAGTTCTCTCGATGGCATCCATCGTTGCCAAAATTACTCTTGTTCGCTGAGCACTTAAACCAAGAAAGTCCGCAATATCCTTTGTTTTCGCCTCGCCGAACTGTAAAAGATACTCATATATCTTAGCAACATTTTCATTTGTTTTTGTCGCTTGTTTTTTGTTGTTTGTTTTTATCGCTTGTTTTTTATCGCCTGTTTTTGTCGCCTGTTTTTTCACAAATTCAAGTGTTAAAATTGTACGATCAGGGTCAAAACGTTCTTCTATTACCGGCTCTTTCCAGTGTGCATCTTCCCAAGTATTGAATATATTGGGTACTCCACTACCAGAACGCTCTCCAATATTAATCAGATTGAACATCTTCATTATTGACATTCACTTTCTTCCGATTATTGATCGTATCCCAAAACTGTTTTAAGAGCTTGCCTTTATCAGCCACACACAATCCAGTAGTTCTCCAAGAGCCATCTTTATTCTCAGCAACACCAAGTATAATAACGCCACCATAGCAATTTGCAAACGCAGAATACGTGTCCCACAGCGATATTGGCAGTCCTCCATTGGCTTTCTTAACTTCGCGGCGATTATCTTCTTTGTATGAATCAAACATTGCTATATTAAACAAATTTTTCAAAAAAACAATCTCCCTTCCCATAGTTTCTTCGTGATACTGCTAATACATGTTGCATTTCCCACTGTGTCCTCGGTTCCGCAGAATTCGCAACCATATGTATGCCATGTCCATAATACCATCACCCATAGCGATAACCATACAATAAATGTCTTTATTCCCTCAGATCTCTAAGAAGCATTTCTTTATACTCTACCACAGTTTGCTCCGGTTCAATAATTCAAATTTTGCCATCAAGTCCGAATACCCAACAATAAAATATTGTACTTATACACACAGTGAAGAGCATCGCTAATGTTATTCTGCGATACCTTGATTATTATTCTCTCTTAAAGCTCTTTATAAGCTCCGCAGTCAACAATGTATATTCTGCATCCGTGTGCCGAATCAGGTGCTGATAAAGTTATAGAATTCTGAGCTTTGTTCCATTAGATTTAACGCATGGTCTTTCTACCAATCCTTCGTTCTTGATTTTAATCCTCTTACTTAAGTTTCATCCAATATTTTCTGAACCGCATAAGGCTTTGCATATTTTATATATGCATCACTAACATAAACCGTATTTTTACTTCGAGGTTCCACCCACATTGCAGGATACACCACAAGTCGTTTTTCATGCCCCCTCTGCTTAACAATAATGCCTTCAGTATCAAAGCTGATATGACACCCCGACATATTCAGAATATTACGCAGCGGAGTTATGAGTTTTATCTGTTCATTCACGCTAAACTCATCTGCTATCTTCCCATTTCTGCCCCAATCTAAAAGCTCAAGAGCAGAAAAACGATCTAACATTCCATGTACATACTAGTTTCGATAATGTTTAAGACAATTATGACATGCTCCGCCACATGTGCAGCTTTTAAGAAGTTCTTCTACTTGATCTAAAAGAAATTCAATTTCATCTGCCACACTTATCGCATAGCCGGCACCGCTAGAAAGACTGTCATAAAGATAAATATCAACAAAAGAACCCGTCGGATTCTTCCTCAAACGATATCCTGTAACTAATTCTGTAAATTCCACATCAAGATGCTTGCTTGCTGCAAGACGCAAAGCTTCCGCAAGAGACTGCGCAGCTCGACTCAGCCATGGATTATCATTCCTGCGAGCATCTATACATATATCATCAATTGCGAACTCTATGACCAACATATCTGTTACAAAATCGTATCCGAGGTTAACATTTATCGCATTCAAATGACGACATTTGCTTCGGGCGAACTTTGAGACATATGGCCTCTGGACATCATCCAGTACATGAAAATCATCACCAGGCATTGAAGCTCCGCAATCTTTGCAAATCATAAAACCTCGATTTTCCAGCCCCTTGTTCATCATAATTATTCTCTGGTTGCTTCTTGAGGCCATTCGAATATTTTTGCATCCCTGAATAGCATACATTTCGTCAGAGTCCGGTAATGTAGAATACAGTGGCTGCTGCACTGCAGAATACTCTTCCGATAACTGCGCATCTGGTATTGCCGTAGCATTTTTAGGAGCGAAGCCCCATGGACGAAGCATCTTCCGACTTATTTCCAATTTTTTATTTCCGCAAAACGGACATGTAGTAGTGCGCTCTTCTTCTAGCCCAAACCAGCCACATTCCAGACAAGTAAGTACTGGCTTTAAATAGTTAGGATCATCAATATAAGCGCGTGCCGGAGACGCTGCCTGCCCATGACGCTTTTCACTACCAGGATAGAAGAGCCCCCCAATCTGATACGTTTGTTTGTCCACAACAATAGCTCGACCAGGTGCATACTCACCAATTGCGACATCCAAACCTCTCTCTACCTCATATTTCGTTTTACCATATGGATCCATGATATATGTACTGACAACATTTTTAGGAAATGAATATGTCGGGACAATACCTTCCTCATAAAGAGCATCAAGTAAGGTCTTGGCATCATCATTTTGAACATTTTCATCCACGCCGAATAATTCTGGATGATCGTCACGTTTTTTCTTTAAATTTTCAAGTTTCTCTTTTAATGAATCAATAAATCCCTTGAAATCAAATTTCATATTGACCGGCATAAGAAGATCACCTTTGTTAATCTGATAATTACAAGCAAATCTGATAAAATCTTCCATGTGATCGTCAAGGAATGTAGCAGCGGCAATCATATCCAAACTATTTGCATGTTCATACAAGTATTCTTGGAATATGACCATAGCGAGATGACGCCGTATCAGTTTTTCACTGCTAATATCAATCCATGGCCTACGAGGATCTCCTCTAAACATTGGAACCGGATTTTTAAAATATAGTGTATCGTGCGGTCCATCTTCACAGAATGTCACAATAGTGGATAGGCTTGATCCTCGTCTTCCGGCACGTCCAGCGCGCTGCTGGTAGTTTTCTCTCATTGGTGGAATATTTCGCAATCCAACAGCAACCAACGATCCAATATCAATGCCAACTTCCATCGTAGTCGTACTACTCAATATATCCACTGGAGTTTCGCCATCCTGAATTAAGTCCTGAAAGCGAAGTTCATACTTTTCAGTTTTGCTCCACATATCGTCACGTTGATCCTTATGAGAAAGCTGGGCAGTATGTTCTTCTGTGTCAATAACGTGAATCTGCTCTCCCTCTAACGCATCAGCAAGTGGTTTTCTCCAGAAACTAAGAGATTCAAATTCTTCGTTTGACATCATATGTACCATTGCAGCTCCGCAACTCGGGCATCGTTTTTTTAATAGAAAAGGAGTAATCTCAGAGCACTGCTCGCATCTATACCAAGGTTGGTTAACATTAAATCTGGGTTTAACACGTGCAAGATCTACATATAATCTTCCATTATCCGGCTGTGACACATCAAGAAAGGATTCTTTGAGAATTCTCTTCCATACATCTGCATCTTTAGAGCCATCATCCCATCCCATAATGTCTTTGATGTTCTTTGAAAAAGACCACGCTTTGTCAAGACCATATCCGCCGTAATTGGGACGCACATTTAGTCTTACCGTATCATTTATTGTATGACCAATTGCAGTAGCAGTATCACAGATAGAGAGCATCCATGCATTAAAGAACTCCAAGAATTCCTTTTCCTCAACCACTATGCCTTCATCTTCAAGCATATCAATAGCATCACACAGTGCTAGATCGGTCGGTTCAATCCAGCTTGCTGCTGCGTCATATAGCGTATTATATCCACCCGAATAAAGCCTGAGCAAGTATTCTTGCATCTGAATCGGAGCATTTGCTATTGAAAAGCGGGGCGCATATTCACGTCCACGTTTAATGCATCGACTATAATTATTCAAAGCAGAAGCACAGTCTTCTGCAAATTTTTCCCTTTCAGGGTCATGAAAGATCTGTACATGATGCTGAGCTGCCACCAAACAAAAATAATCATAAAGCTCATTCATTGACTGCTCAGTAGTAGCATTCTCCATCATATGAACTGCCAAAACAAACAACTGTCTTGCTGCCATGATGTCCGAAGAATCTGACATATCTCTTGCCAGTTTTGCGGCTCTTTGACGGCTATCTGAAAAGAGTAGCACCTTGCGTCCCTCGTTTGGCAATCTATCAGGATCATTATCTTTCCCTGGAACAGCTGGTTGAACCTGAAATTGCGATTTAATAAGATTAAAGAATGACTGATTTCCATGCGTGCTGAACGACGATAATTGCGCTGACGATAATTGATGCCGACAATGTGGACATGTTGGAAATGTCACAATTTGTGGTCTTCCCTTCGCTGAATAATTGCAATAATAAAGCTTCCTGATGCCTGGCTGTCCTGCCAGCGAGTCATCTCGAAAATTTATAAATCCACTTTTAACGTCAAGATAGCACGCTTTAACGGCATTTTTTCCTTGTTTTGTAGGCAGTTCAAAATCATTAGATGGGATAAACAGGTGAACTTCCTTCATACGTTTATCCATTAACTGCCCAGGATAATGCCACAGGTACACATTGCCCTTAAAATTCGAATCGTCCTCCAAAATATAGCCTTTATAAAATAATGCCCCGCAACGACGATCATTATAAAGTTCATAAACTGCGCTGTCGCAATGTGGACATGTTATTCTTCCATCAGAAAGATATATTTCGCCAAGAGTAAGTCCACCTTCACTATGTGAATGTTTGCAGTCTGGATTTGTACAAGCGTATACACCCTTTATTCCCTTAAAAAGCATGTGCATACGCGCTGGAAAAAGGACTGAACCTCTCTCACTTTTTGCAAGCGGTGCAATAGCCAATAAAACACTTACTGCCTGCAAAGCTTCCTCCTCTGGCTCACCTGGAAATATTGCAGAAGATAATTCGCCCAACGAAATCGCACTTCCACGACACATATTTATAAGCTCAAAAAACGGCCGATATTCATACAAATGGTTATACATCCATTTGTATGAGCTATCTAGGCTGTCAAATGGCGCAATACTCCCCTCAACATTGCCCCAAAAGTCATTCAGTGCCCTCAACCGTGCATCTTCTTTCTCTTCAAAATCAGCTGGATCAGATTTTTTAAACTTTGAAAATGGTATATCAAATTTTTGCCGATCTGCAATTTCTTCTCGTACACCAGTCAGATAGCAAAATTCGCAAGTGCTATCTGCAGCAGTCAATTCATTTGCAAAGGTTATTACTGCTTTTCGATCATCAGAATTACCGTCTGGCATACTTGCTGTTGTAAGAATAAATTGAACCCGATCCCGTGTAATACCAAGCTTATGGAAAAGTCTTCGGATTAATAGTGCAACCTCTCCACCTGATGAACCACGATACATATGAGCTTCATCAATAACAAACAAAAGCTTATTGTCTATACTACTTTCAAGCCATTTTTTTGTATCATTCCAAATCTTTGATTCTCTAGGTCGCAGAAGCATATACTCCAGCATAGAATAGTTGGTAATTAGAATATCCGGGCAAAACTGCTGCATCTCAAATCTTGTAATTAATTCTGCATCCTCATCATTTGGAATATGTCTACTATTATGCAAACCCTCAAGAAAGCCCTCCATGTCAGCTTTAGCTGGTATCTTTCCTTCTTTGACCAGCTGCTTAAAAAATTTTCGTTCGGAGTCATTCTGAGGGAATGCCATCCGGGCCAATATCTTTTCCAATCGGTGATCTTGGTTTTTATTCGGCTCTGGTCCAGGGTAAGGAGTGCGTCCGGTATACATTCCGAACTGAGGTCTTCTTGCATCCTTGCCACACGCATCCCGAAAGACATTAACAAATCGATTTTCAGGATCACCAATCAAACGACGCAATCGACTAATTTGGTCCGACACTAGCGCATTCATCGGATACATGATAATTGTTCGTACACCACGCATGTTCCATGTGCCTTTTGACATTTTTGCCTCCGTGGCTAGTTTTGCCATAAGCGGCCACATAAAGCACTCTGTTTTACCCGAACCTGTACCTGTTGCAATAAAAAGATCCTGCCCTGCCGTGGCAGCCTCCAATGCCTTGATCTGATGCAAAAAAGGTGAGGGATAGACACCAATTCCCGCATCGGAAAGTTTGGAAAAATAAGCCTTCAACCAATCCGGAATATTGGAATTTTGAATACCGTTATTTTCACTTTTATATGCTGGAGATGACTCGATATAAGGTTTTTGGTATAGCACTCCCTCATCGTCAAGTTGAGTGCTTACAGCCGACAGCAGTATCGGCGATTTGCCAAAATATTGTGATTTTATATAATCTTTAAGTTCAGTACGTAATTGTTTATGCACCGAATTAGCTCCATTAGACATAGTATTATTCCTCTATAAATTTGTAACCTTGTTGCTGCATCACGGATCTTATTTCATCAAATACCGATCGCATACAAATTCTGCTAAAATCTTTTGGTAACGATGTTATTGATGTTGGCCATGTATATAACTTCCATAAATATAGTTCTGCTGGAGGCGGCAAATATCCAAAACTGAAATACACCAGATCCCCGTCATAGTGATACTTCATTGGTGGTAAAGTACCTCCCTGGAATAAGCAAGCATTTGACAAAGAACGATAGGCATAGTCCTCAACTTGCCATTGTGGAAGCTGACTAACCATCAATTTCCCATTTTCCACTTTGTAAAGGTAGTATAACTGTGAACCTTTAAATCCTGTTCGTAACAGTGATACCACGCCATTGTTGTCCGGTTTATCAATCCAGTATCCACGCTTGAATGGCGGAAGCATACGCAAATACTCAATAGAAAGGTCCGAATGAAACGTCTGCCAATTTGCACATTTAACGCATAGAGTCCAGTAATCGGCTAGCGTCTGCTGATTCAATTGATACATATCCAAAAAAGAGCCGATAGTGGCATTGTTCTCAGTTTTGATGTACGTTCCAAGCCCGCTCATCATCTGCTTAGCATCAATTTCATAACCACGAGTAAATTTAATTCCGTTTAAGCATGTATCTGTTTTTGCAGCCATAACAACATGGTTTGGTTTATGATAAATAACACCTGTATTCAGATAAATTTTGTAGATTTCATCTGAGAGCTCTTCATAATCTGGTGGCATTAACATTCCAAGTTCCGGATACATCTCCTTGTAATGGACTGCCAACTGTTCTATCCTACGCTTCATATGGGTCAGCGATGATTCTTCACCTTCCTGCACATCATACAGTGATGCCAATGCCATTTTACCAAGTACGCTATAAATTATCCGTATTTTCCATTGATTCACATCTTCTGATTTGCCTCGTGTAATCTGATATTCAATAGAAGCACGAGTCAAAAGACGGTTATATTTGTTCATTCATCTTCTCCATACAGGTCATTAAGCAATTCAAGCAGATTCTTTGATATTGAAATTCTTTTTTTCTCTCCGTCTTGGACTGCATTCAAAATCAATGCTGTCTGCATCGTGGCATAAGCATATGGCACAAGTGCGAATATCACATCATAATCAAGGTTTTGATCATTCAACATGGTATGCATGTTATTGAGCAATACTTGAATTTTATTTTTTGTTAACAATGATACATGCATCTCTGTAAGTAGCTTGTTGTGACTTTTGGACGCCTTAACAGGAAGAAAGTCCTCATACTGTCCAGTGCAGTGACCACCCAGTATAAGCCCTGTTGGGGACTTTTCTATGAATACTTCTGTAAGCATTGGAAGCATATAGCTATATAAACTCCTAGGTTCAATTTGGATATCTTCAGCATATGGATGAACAGCAACGAAAAATTTGTCCTCATTACTTACAATGTCAGGAATCCGACTAATCCAATCAACGGCAAATGGATTAATAATTTTGACAATGCGGTCCTCGCTGGAATAACATGCTTTAACACTCTGTGCATTATAATTTCCTGTACATTCCAGTGTTCCAGCCATCTTTCCAGATATAGCACCCGAAAATGCATCAACGATTGCATTGGCATTAGGACCAACCATCAAAAGTGGACTTTTATTTATGTATGCCGCATATATATAGGCTGCAAACGGAAGAGAGAACCTTGATGCAACCCCCGCCTCAATCAGTTCACTTGCAATGGTATTTAACACTTCTTTCCAGGTAGATACTTCTTCAAGGTCATCCGGTTTTAGTCCTGCTCCCTGAATATAACACATATTTTCTGTTACAGTTGTTTTCATTTCCGGCAAATTTGACACCGCAGACGTTTCAGATGCTGCAATTGCTATTTGTGGTACAAAAGCAAAGTTTGCAATAAAATCTGCCGCATTGTTCTGAGCCTGACGAATTCTTTGTTTGACAGCCGCTTCAACATCAGCAGCTAACTGTTCTTTTGCAGAAATATCCGCATCAAGAGCTTGAATCGTCGAAACCAATTCTTCGTGCTCTCGCCGTATAGCAACAAGTTTTTCTTGTGCTTCAAAGTGTTCCTTGTCTTGTTGTTTCTTTGCTTGTTCAATCTCTCGCTGTAATGTAGCTAATACACTATTAGCTGCATTGACTAATTCTTGATTTTCGGCAATCCACTCGTCCTTAATAAGAGACTTGCAGCGTTTCATTAATTCTGGGTTTGAAACTATCACCGCAGAAAGAATTTTGTCTTCTATCGAAGTCCCATCGATATAATTTTGAGCATACTCAATAAAGTCACTCAGCATTTTTGTTGCTTCAGAATAAGAGCAATTTGCCGAAGAAACAATGTCATCAATAATAGACGTTGTGTCCAGACCATCAAGGAAGTCACGTATATTTTTCCACACAGCACGAGTTTTTCCTTGCTGTTTAAACAACTGCCATGAATTTCTTGTCAAAATTACAGTTTTAACAATATCCATCGGGTCTTTTACATTAATAATTTCAGATGGAATCCCGATGCTAATAGACCTGTAATATGTTTTTCCGTTAGAAAGATGTGTAATGTCTCGTCCGCTAATATCATACTTGGGCAATGAAATTACTTTTTTGTTTAATTTCGTCATTTTTCCGTTCTGTTCCAAATCTGAATAACAGCAAAGAATTCCAACATACTGTGACTTCGACAAATACGCTGCAAATATAACCCGGCATGAGGTTATACCAGCATTCACTCCAGCCTTTATTTTTTCTATTAGTTCTTTATCCGTTTTGCATTCTCGTATTGTGATAATTTCTATTGGTTCTACAATAGGATTGAACTCAGAAGTTACATAATCGCGCGATGAATCGTTGTTGTTAGGTGTTGACTTCCAATTCCAAACGCCGACTGTTCCAGACTCGTTAGGCCCATCTTTAAAAAAAATTCTTGAACGATTTCCAAAATATTTCGGCATATTTTCATCTTCGTAAAAGGCTTCTATTGTTCCATTTCTTCTAATGTCGGCAAGTCGATTTAACCAAACCTGACCCATGGAATCTGGATCCGAAACTTCACAAAGAGAGAGGTAATCGAAGTTGTGAGATTTTATGGTAGCCTGCATTTTCTCGCTATCATCATATTGGATTCGAGCTCTAAAGTCAGCAAGTTCTGCCTCCATTTTTTGCTTGTCCTGTTGCAGTTCCTGTATTTCTGTTTGCGCATCCGCAAAATCTTGTTCCATAGAAGCATTTGCCTCTTTCAAAGACTGTAACTGATTTTCATAAATTTTTAGCTGTTCTGTGCTTTTTTTCAGTTGTTCGCGCAAATTCTCAGTTTCACAAGTAGCATCTGACTGAGAAATATGCTCATCTAGCTTATTTTCGTCAACCAGAGTTGCTATATCTGCCATATGTTCTCTTAACTTAGCAAGATAAACTTCATCAACATCTTTTCTTATCAGTTTAAAGTACAGACTGAGGTTGGCAGAAAAATAGGAATTCGAAATAGTTTCTGCCAATGCTTCATCTTCGCCTCGGCCATTTGAGACCAGATTAGTATAATACTCATCTATCTCTTTCAGCCATTTTTCAACAGTAGCATTTACAAATGAGGATATGAATGGTTTTTCAATATATTTGATTCCCAGGGAGACAGCATCTCTTTCCGAGATTCCATTTGGCCGGAAACCACGCTTAATCTTTGAAAACTCCTTTGATTTCTTCTGAAATAGGACTTTAAATCCTTTCCCAGATATTAGATTGCAGAGAATCACAATCTCGTCCTGCGTTAGAAGTAAAATATAATTCATATACTACCTCCCTCATTTGTTTTGATCATTTTATCCGATTGATTGAATGAATTTCTGTAGCTCCCGATATGCACGTACACTCATATGCCCAGATCGAGTACATTTGTATAGCCATTGCCTAATCTGTGGATAACTCGAAAGCTTAGATGCCAGGCTTCCTATCGTATGTGGGATTAACATCTGTGCCCCCATATAAGATTCAAATTTATGCAATATGGCCGCTTCATCTTCTAGATTCTGTAGTGCCTTCTCCTTGCAGAAAAGAGCCTTCCAGACTACATCCAAACCAACGCAAATCACAAGTTCAGTATTCCAAGCTATGCCGTCAACTTCCATGGATGTATTCGCATATAATTTGCGTTTTTCCAAGAGAAATTCATCCTGTTTAATCGTAAGCACCCCATCATACGGTATGGTCACGCGCAAAACCCTACGTTCCGGGAGTTTACATTTTTTACCACCTTCAATAAGGGTGTCATATATATCTGTAACTGTAGCCGCAGGCTTTTCGCTTGTCTGGCTTAATGATTCCTTCCAAAAATATGTATACTGAAGTGCTTTTGTACGGCCCACCGAGATCAATTGCTGACGATTATTGCAGGGAATCTCAATAACCGAACCATTCGTACATGGATAATTTTTTACAGGGGCATCTGGAAACACCTGCGTTATCGGTGGATTGCCCGTCAAGTGCATTACGACGCTTTTCTGATTGTGTTTTATAACATATGGGCTTTCAACATACACAGGCCATATTGGCTGGATTGAAATTGGTTGCTCCGTCAAGCGACAGTGATAGTCAAGAAAAAATCGGGCAGACACTTCATCATAATCATTCGCAATTATCTCATAAACATACCAAGTTTCACATGATACGATTTGACGTGATATTTCCTTGTACACCACATGAGAACCCATCCTGCCATGCAGCGTTCCTCTCCGCAGTAAGTAATATTTTTTTCCAACAGCGACATCCGAATCGTAGACCAATTTTTTGCCTGTCAAAGCATCAAATACAGTTCCCGATGAATCAATGCCTTGTATGGTCTTTGGCCAGAATTGGTAAATTAATTCTGAAGTACTAGTAATTACAATATTATAACGCTCGCTTGGAACATTACCTATGGATAAATAAGTAATTCCTTCAATATTTAGACGCTCTTTTACATAAGTAAAACTCTTGGCCATATATCCAATTGGCCTAATTCCAATTTTCAGTTGAGGCGTAAGTAAATTTTGAGGAACTTGTATAAATCCCATTTCCAAGCTGAAATTACGATTTGTGATGTTCGTAATACGTATAGGCAGTTCATGTTCTCCCTGCAAATACCCGTATGTCACCCCCGCTCCAAATGTACGTTCTGGACAATTTTTGCTCTTCTCTGAAGAGCTATGTCGAAAATGCCTTACTTGAACCGTACTATCCGTAAGCAACACATATTGACCACAAAGTTCACACATAAACAAGCCACTATGTGCAGAAACCGTTCCGCCTGGATGAAGACGTGCAGCTTCCGCAGCCGTTATCCTTTTCCAGCCTTTTTCTCTCCACATACAAACATGTGTTAAAGAAGCCATGTGCCTTCCCCCCTCTAAAAAACGATTTATGCTGTTTGCATGTAATCGTCTTCCCTATTACACATTCCGCAGGCTCTTATGTTCTCATCTAAAAAGATACACAGAAACAGCCACTTCATTTTATCATCCGATATCGTCCATTTTTAACGCGGACATCCCTCGGCTTTTACACTTTTTCTTGGGTTGCCCAATATGAGCCCATTTTTACTGCTCCGGGAATCCGTCCCGCCTTACAAAGATCAGCGATCCATCTTGCTAAAAAATTCCACTTTTCTGACGTTTGTCCGCTTGATAAATAGCCCATACAATTCTCCAATTTTATTTGAGTAATTTCCATACTATAATAAAATAATTATACTCCCGGCTTTGTGAAAAATCAATGTAAGAGTCAGAAGGTAGTAACCAAATTTCTGAGCAACTCCCCAATTCCCCCAAAAACGCAGCCTACTGCATTGGATTTCTATGCCTTCGTTCCACTCTAGTTAGCATAAAACAGAGTCCACCGAACATCTTGCGCTCTTTCTGGGTATTTTGTCGGCAGTTCTTGCCAAAAAACTAAGTGACTGTTATCCCGGCTTCAAAAGCGCATTTACTTATGCGTGCGATCTCCACGCTTTTTTAGTCCTCATCTATACGCTTTTTCCAATCTTCACTCAGTGTGGCATAGCACCAAACAGAGCTGATTGCTTCACCGATCACTTCATAATTCAACGCGGTTCCTTCATGTCGTACCAATAGTTGGCAGCTCAATCTGTACCATTTCCGAACTCGCTTGCGATTTTAACCGCGTCAATATTGGCACCGAGGAACGAAAACTCCCAACTATATTTTATCTTCTGGCATTCGATCATCTGCATCTTTTCTCAATGCCAACGAAAGTTCATCTACAACATTTTGCATAGACAATTTTCGAAGATTGTATCTCCACATTTCTACAGCTACTTACACCTGAGAATCCTGTAAACTATTTATCATAACATTTTCCCATTGGGAAATTCTTTCTGTTGCATGAGATTTAACATTCGATGCATGCAGCATAAATTGGCCAGTGCGACAGCTCTTTGTAAAAACACAAATCCCATCGAAATCGAACAGCTCCACCAGAAATTGGAGGCATGAAAAAAGCCCGGAAAACCAAAGTTTTCCAGGCTTTTTGAACCATCCAAAGGACTCGATTATCGCTTGCTGAACTGCGGAGCGCGACGAGCTGCTTTGAGACCGTATTTCTTTCTTTCTTTCATTCTCGGGTCACGAGTTAAGAATCCGGATTTTTTCAGTACCGGACGGTAATCAGCGTCTGCCTGAAGAAGTGCTCTGGAGATGCCGTGTCTTACAGCGCCAGCCTGACCTGTGAAGCCGCCACCATGTACATTTACCAGTACATCGAATTTGTCAACTGTCTCGGTTGCTACGAGCGGCTGACGAACAACTACTTTCAGAGTCTCAAGACCGAAGTACTCGTCGATGTCTCTTTTATTGATAGTAATCTTGCCGGTTCCCGGTACAAGGTATACTCTAGCGATAGATTTTTTTCTTCTGCCTGTTCCGTAAAATTTGTTAGCCATTATTGTTTCCTCCTTCCAGTGCCTTTAATTAAAACTTGATTTCTAAAACTTCCGGCTTCTGAGCTGCCTGCTCGTGCTCCGGACCTGCGTATACATGAAGTTTTGTAATCATGCTTCTTCCTAAAGGTCCCTTTGGAAGCATACCTTTAACTGCTAACTCAACAACCTTCTCCGGCTTCTTAGCCATCATTTCACGAAGGGTTGTCTCTCTCATACCACCTACATAATCAGAGTGATTGTAGTAGATCTTCTGATCCATCTTCTTACCAGTTACTTTGATCTTCTCTGCGTTTACTACGATTACGTAATCGCCGCAATCCATGTGCGGTGTGTAGATCGGTTTATTCTTACCTCTTAATACTTTTGCTACCTCAGATGCAAGACGACCTAATGTATATCCTGTAGCGTCAACTACATACCATTTTCTCTCGATTGTTGCTGGACTAGCCATAAAACTCTTCATTGGTTGACCTCCTGTTTTACTTCATATAATTGAGATTAACTATATCATGAAATGCCTGCTCCGGGGCTTTGGTGCCGACATATCCCGACTCACGTCATACTGACATATTATATTACACCGTTCCGGACGTGTCAAGCGGTTTTTCCTTGAAAATACAAGGTTTTTTCCCCGGATTTACACGGTTTTCCCCTTTTGCTTTTACGTAAACCTTATTTCATATGATGAAGGCAATATAACAAATGAATGTGAAGCAAAAACACGCCTGCACGATTAGGGCAGACAGAAAATTGAATTGTGATATACGCATGAAAAAGAAAGACTTCCTCCTTTCAGATTCCATCTTCCTTTTCCGCCGCTTTTTAGGTTGGTAATGAACTTTTTCTCTTTTCTAAGAGAATCTATTTGAAAGAGACTGCTAAATCTCCATCAAACCTTATTTTTTCGGTAAAGTTGTTCTGCAATGTACAGAAGCGTTACTGCTACCGCCACATCATCTCACGGCATTTTGGGTTCCAAAAGTGCCTACCTGTGAACAGTAGCCCAGAACCATTCCTGCCTATTTCTGCTTTTTCGCCTCCAGATAATCATTCAACTCTGTGTTTAGGACATTGGTAATAAACATATGTCCCGGTGCATGGGTAATGACTAACGGAAGTTTTGCGTTTTCAATCGCTGCCTGCGGGGTAACACCGCAAGCCCAGAATACCGGGATCTCGCCCTCGCGGATCTCAACCGGATCGCCGTAGTCCGGTTTAGAAATATCCTTGATGCCGATCGCCTCCGGATCCCCGATCTGAACCGGACCGCCGTGTACATTCGGATAACGATCTGTGATCTCCTTGGCTTTTTGTGCGTTCTCCGGGGTCATCGGACGCATGCTAACAACCATCGGTCCCTTGAATACGCCGGCGCTCTCGCACTGGATATTCGTCTTATACATGGAAACGTTGCAGCCCTGTGCAATATGGCGTACTTCGATGCCAGCCTTCATGAGCGCCTCCTCAAAGGAGAAGCTGCAGCCGATCAGGAACGCAACGGAATCTTCCTTCCAATAAGAAGAAACATCGGTCACCTCATCCACCTTCACGCCATCGCGGTAAATGAAGTATTTCGGGATATCGGTCACGATACTCGCGCCCTCGCCCATATCGTGAATATCCGGTGTGCCCTCTACCACTTCCAGAATCGGACACGGTTTCGGGTTCTTTCTCGCAAACTCTTTAAAATCATCGGCGTACTTCTTCGGCAGGATAACCAGATTGGCCTGTGCATATCCGGCACACATGCCAGCCGTCGGACGGGCAATCTCGCCTGAACGAATCAGTTTCCATATTTCCGGTGGTGTCATTTTGCTGTAATCTGCCATATACGTTCCCTCCAAACTTTATCTGAATCTCTCGGTCTCTTCCTCTAACTCAACCATATATTCGGTTCCATCGATCACGACGCGGTAGGTTCCGAGCGGATTCCAGTAGCGCTTGGACTCGCATCCAACCACAACCTGAATCGCCGCATCCAGCTCGCCGCACGGTGCCGGTACTTTTGCAAGCTCTTCCTTGAGCGCTTTCAGTTTCTCGACCTGCTCCACGTAAAGCTTCTGCGCTTCCTCGACCGTCACCTTCTGGAAGTGTACCTTGTAGCCCGGTCTGGACTGTGCTACCAACGGAAGATCCACAGAGATAACGCCCGCAATCTTCGTATAGCCGCCGGTGGTCTGATGATCCGCCATCATGATGATCGGCTGTCCGTGGGACGGTACCTGAATCGCACCAAAGGCAATACCGTCGGTAATGATATCTCCGCCGTTTTTATGCTCGATGACCTCGCCCTCGAGACGACAGCCCATACGGTCGGACTCATTCGTAAATGCGTAGGTGCTGCTTAAGAAGGTCTCAACGCCTTTCTCGGTAAAGCAGTCATCCTGCGGTCCCATGACAACGCGGATGGTTTTCTCCGTCTGGGAGAAGTCCTCCGGCGTCACTTTTCTCTTTCTCATATTCGGAAGGGTCGTCTTCGGAGCTGCAAACCCGATCTCGTCTCCGCCGCCGATCTTTCTTCCCTGATAACCGCCTACTTTTAACTTCAAGTTGGTGGATTTACTTCCCATCTGTACCGGAATATCCAGTCCGCCCGCCACTGCGATGTAAGCACGGCTTCCGCCTGTCATACCGGCAAAATTCATGGAATCGCCCTTATGTACTAAAACTGCCTGGTACATCGGAAGATCTTTTCCATTTACCTTCGGAACCAGATTGCCGCCGGTCACTGCAATGATATTATCTTCGGTAAATTCCATCATCGGTCCCATCAGAGTCACTTCCAGAACCGCTTCATTTTCATCATTTCCTACTAAAATATTCGCGATCGCTGCGGAACGCTGATCCATAACGCCTGATACGGACATACCGGACTCCTGATAGCCGGTGCGTCCCATGTCCTGTACGGTTGTGAGGAATCCGCCGCTTGCAAACTTAATGCCCATCTTTATACCTCCTTATCGTACACAACGTATTTGTATGTTCCGTCTTCGACTTCTTTTTCAATCTTTTTATATTCTTCCTCAGTCACTGCAGTAAATTTGATATACTGTCCTGCCTCCAGAAGAACCGGTTTTTCACGATCCGCATCGTAAAGCTTTAACGGAGTCCGTCCAATTAACTGCCAGCCGCCCGGAGACGCTACCGGGTAGATACCCGTCTGCTCACCGGCGATACCGACGGAACCGCCCTCGATCTTCACTCTCGGGCTCTTCAGACGCGGCGTTGCGATCTCTTTGCTCATGCCGCCCAGATACGGGAATCCGGCGATAAATCCAATCATGTAGATCAGATATTCTTCGGAGGTATGGATCTTAATTACCTCTTCCACTGTTTTGTGATTGTGCTCGGCTACATTTTCAATATCCGGGCCCATCTCTCCGCCATAGAGAACCGGAATCTCAATGACCGTTGGCGGCGGAATCGGGATACTGGAAAGAGATCCCATGAGTTTATCAAATTCTTCCGTCAGCGCCTTAAATCCGATCACTTCCGGATGATAGTGTACTAATAAGGAACGATAGGTCGGAACCGTCTCCACGATTCCCGGTATCTCGCTTTTTTCAACCGCGATCTTGAATGCGCGGATTTTCTTGTTGATTTCCGGGCTGATTTCATTGCCAAACTCAACGCACACCGCGCTGTCGCCCGCTACAAGGTATCTTACCTCGCCCATATATAACCTCCTGTCCAATAAACTTCGGAAAGCAGAAACCACATCCTGCGCTTTTCCCTCGCTGCCGCCGCATGCGCCAGAGTCTCAGATAAGCCTGGACTTTGGCTGATTGTCGGTGCAAATGGGATGCGCCCGGCAGACCTGCTGCCATAAGCCTGCCATCTGCGGCCTGCTCATCCAGCCAGTCCGCCGGGCGCCTGTCCGTTTATTGTTTTTTATTATTATACCACTTTTTACGTTTTCAGAGCTTTTGATTCATTAACCAAAGATAGTAAGAATCTTCGGCAGAGCCTTGATTCCTGAATAGCCAGTCAGAAGAACTACACATACGCCCAGTACGATAAGAACGGTCGGATGCTTGTAATCTTCGCCGACAATGTCTTTTCTGCGGCTTGCTAAAAGGATAACCAGCAGAGTAATCGGAAGAATCAGACCATTGACGGAACCTGCCAGAACCAGAAGGGTTGCCGGCTGTCCCAGTAATGTCATGATAACGGTCGATACAGCGATGAAACCGATAACGAACCATTTTTCATTCTTCATGATGAACGGATGCAGTGTCTTTAAGAAAGATACGGATGTATACGCTGCACCGATGATGGATGTGATAGCTGCAAACAGGATAACCAGACCGAAGATCTTGTATCCGATGATGCCTGCGCCTGCTTTAAATGCTTCTGCTGGCGGGCTTGCTACCCATGCTTCGCTTCCAACGACTTCCGGAGTTGCGGAAACAACACCTAAAACTGCAAGGAACAGTAAGATTCTCATGATACCAGATACGCTGACGCCCATCAGGACGGAACGGCGTACATGCGGAAGATCCTTCGTTCCGGAGAAGCCTGCGTCCAGAAGACGGTGCGCACCGGAGAATGTGATATATCCGCCGCAGCTTCCGCCGAGTAATGTGATAATCGGGAATACCAGGCTCGGGAACTGATCCAGATGACCTACGCTGCTGACTGCCTCAACAACCGGAGGTTTGGAACGGAATGCTACATAAAGAACTGTAACAATCATGATGCTTCCCAGGTATTTTGTAAGCTTATCCATGAAGTTTTTCGCATCTTTGGATAAGAAGATAAGGATGCCGATGACGCCGGCTACCACGGTTCCGACTTTCAGCGGGAAACCAAATACGATATTAAATCCAGTCGCTGCTCCGCCGACGTTACCGATATTAAATACCAGGCCGCCGATGGATACTAAGAGTGCGATAAAATATCCGAGTCCCGGAACTACCTTGTTTGCAATATCCTGTCCACGCATACCGGACACGCCGATGATAGACCAGATATTTAACTGTGTTGTGACATCCAGAAGAATGGTACATACAATTGCCAGTGCAAAGATGGAACCATACTCACCGGTAAATTTGGCCGTCTGCGTCAGGAAGCCCGGACCAATCGCAGAGGTTGCCATCAGGAACGCGGCACCGATAAGGGCCGTCGTGTTCGTGCTGCTTTTTTTCTTCTCTCCCATATTTCTTTCTCCTTACACTCCCCGGAAATTCCGTGGACGTTTTCTTTTTCTCTCAGGAAAACGAATCAAAAACGTCCACGGAATTTCTCTATTTTCAGTTACCGTCCGCGCCCCTGCAACCGGTAACCGGCTTCTTACCTTACATATATATTAGCGAAACAGATTTTTAATCTCTACTCCCTCTGCTACTAATGTCTCACGAATATTTTTTACGAATTCCAATGCCTTTGGATTGTCTCCGTGTACACAGATGGAATCTGCCTTGATGGAAATGTCGTTTCCGTTGATGCTCTCAACCTTTCCTTCTTTGACCATTCTTACAACTCGTTTGATTGCCAGGTCCTTATCCTTGATGACTGCGCCCGGAAGTTTTCTGGAAACCAGGGTTCCGTCATCGTTGTATGCGCGGTCTGCGAATACCTCGCTCGCTGCCTGTAATCCAACTGCCTCGGCTGCCTTGATCATCTGGGATCCTGCTAGGCCCATAAAGATGATGTCTTTATCTACTTCATATACCGCTTCGCACATCGCTCTTGCCAGTTTCTCGTCAACGGCTGCCATGTTGTAGAACGCGCCGTGCGGTTTTACGTGCTGGATTTTCACACCCTGACTCTTGGTAAATGCGCTCAGTGCGCCAAGCTGGTATTTCAGATATGCTTTCGCTTCTTCCGGAGTTACTACCATGTTTCTTCGACCGAAGCCCATCAGATCCGGAAATCCCGGATGTGCTCCTACGGCAGTTCCGTACTTCTTAGCCAGTGCAATGGTCTTATCCATCACCATCGGGTCACCTGCATGCCATCCACAGGCTACGTTGGCGGAAGATACGTACTGAAGAATCTCTTCATCCATACCGATCGTATAGTTACCGAAGCTCTCACCTAAATCACTGTTTAAATCGACATAAAACATGGTTCATTCCTCCCTTTCTTAACCCTCACATCTCATCTTTGCGGCTTATCGTTTCTTCTGTCTGTTTTTAATATCCGTCAGAAACTATTTTTAAGATGGGATGTTTTTTGTATGTTCCCCTTGTTTTTTTGTTTCTGTTGATATTTTATCTGACTTTTATGATTTTTTCAATCATAATTTTAATATTTTTCAAAATAATTCAATTTATACGCAAAAATCGTGCAAAATCGCACGTTTTAGGTGTGCGTTTTTGCACGATGTGATTTTTTGCACTATTTTCGGTTCATTCCTGCCCGGCCGCCCGGAAACGTCTCATTTATAATCCATCACCAAAAACATTGGTTTGATCGCTACTACTTCATCATACTCTTCCTTCTCGATGACTACGCTGGAGTTCAGCGCCTTCAGATCTTTTTTCAGGATCTGCAATGCCTCCGGAATGTTTTTTGCACGCCCTTCTTTCATAATTTCCTGCATTCTCTTTAACACAACCGGATGTGCATAATGGGCCGGTACCGGAAAATCCGGATATTCCCTGATATAGCTCTCCATCTGACGGATGGATTCTGTCAACTGCCTCTCAATATAATTCTTATTATTCTTAGAGGTCGGAAGCACATTTGCTCCGGAAAACAAGAAAACCGTAGCCAGACCGAACAGCAGAAAGTACATTCCGAATCCCGCATGCGTCATCCATGCATAGAGACCGTAGGCAAACGCCGCGCCTCCCATCAGGACGATTGCCAGCGCCACCCATTTATATGCCGGGTTACTTCGGTCGTAGGTACGTTTTTTCCTGGCCGCCTGACTTAAGTCCATATAGAAATCCGACTGCTTTTTCAGATACTGTTCTGCCTGTTCCAGCTTTGCAAGACACTGTTTCGTCTCTTCCGGTACATCTCTTTCTCTTTGTTTTTCAGCCAGCCACCTTTCTTTCTCGGCCAGCTTTCTCTCGGCTTCCCTGCTGTGCAGCGGAATATCCGGATATTTCTCTTCTATATACGCAAGAAAACGATCCACATCCTCTTCATGCTTGAAATTACATTGCTTTTCTTTTCCGTCCTCATACACAACCACAAGGTAGGATAATGTACCGAATACACCCTTTCCTGTAAAACCGCCCTTACTCATGGCGATTCGTTTGAATATCCGTTTTACAGAATGAATCGGTATGTAATATCTTCTGTCTATATAGAAGCTGCTCAGATACACGGCCTTTTCACCAACTCCGCAGGGGCCGATTTTCTTACATTCTTTTTTGTCTTTGATCAATTCTTCATCCGGAATCGATACATGACCCAGTCTTTGTGGTTTCATCCCTTCATCATCTCATTTCTGTCCGTTTCATTCCGCCCTTTTACGTATTCGAACGGCTCCGTCCCAAACCTATTGTTTCATTGGTTTCTTGGTTGCATGAAGAAAGATACCTAAGAATACGACTGCAAGGATAATTCCCACCGGATAAGCAACCATCGTAGAAAGTCCCAGACACTCGTCCGCGCAGAAGAAATACGTCATGGAGACTGCACTCATGAAGGTTGCCGGTACCGCCGTGATCCAGTAATTTTTCTTCTCACGGAACAGATACATACTTGCTGTCCACAGAACGATCATCGCCAGGGTCTGGTTTGTCCAGCTAAAGTATCTCCATACGATCGCATAATCCAGATGTCCCACAAATGCGCCGACGGCCAGAAGCGGAACACATAACATCAGACGTTTCTGTATCTTATCCTGATCCACCTTGAACCAGTCTGCCAATACCAGACGCGCACTCCGAAATGCAGTATCACCGGAAGTGATCGGACAGACGATAACTCCGAGCATTGCAAGTGCAACACCGACACTGCCCATGGTCTTGATACATACATCATAAATAGCGGCTGACTGACCATTGGCAAGAATATCGCCCAATCCTGTATTCAGTCCGCCTGTTACCTCGTAGATGGAACAGCCTGCCGCGGCCCAGATCAGTGCGATCACACCTTCTGCAACCATGGCACCATAGAATACGAAATGTCCCTGTTTCTCAGATTTCATACAACGTGCCATCAGCGGCGACTGCGTAGAATGGAATCCGGATATAGCTCCGCACGCTACCGTAATGAACATAAAACTCCAGATCGGTTTTCCTGCCGGATGCATATTCGTAAAGTGGCTCCAGATCTCCGGAATCGTATAATTCGCATTTGTAAAGATTCCAAAGATAACTCCGATGGCCATAACGATCAGGCAGATACCAAACAGCGGGTAAATACGTCCGATGATCTTGTCAATCGAAATAAAAGTAGCAATAAAGTAATATGCAAGGATAATCCAAAGCCATACTTCCGGGCTCGCCAATGCTCCTGTTACACCTTTATTTCCAAGCAGGGTAACAATCAGTCCTGCAGGCCCTACTGCAAATACAGTACCAACCATGACCAGAAGCACAACGCTGAATACGCGCATGACATTCTTCATCACATTTCCGAGGTAAATTCCGCACACCTCAGAAATCGATGCTCCGTCATTTCGTTCAGAAAGCATGCCAGAGAAATAATCATGTACACCGCCTGCAAAGATGGTGCCGAATGTAATCCACAGGAATACAACCGGTCCCCACAACGCACCCTGCATCGCTCCGAAAATCGGTCCCAGACCTGCGATATTCAGCAGCTGTACCAGAAACAATTTCCACTCCGGCATTACCACGTAATCGACGCCGTCATTGAGCCGAACTGCCGGTGTCTCCCTGTCATCCGGTGCAAATGTGTTCTCAACCACTTTACCATAGATAAAGTAGCCTCCTATCAGCAACGCCAGACAAATGATAAAACTAATCATACCAACACCTCCAATGCCCTTTCATTTCCTAACATTTCCTTAATTTACTTCTAGTATAGTATTTTGCATGATTTTTTCAAGTATTTTTTATATTTTTTTATACATTTTGCATTCATGCGATGAATCGTCTTCCCGCTCCATCTTCCGCTTCATCGAGAACCGGGTAATACCGAGCAGCGCCGCCGCCCGCGTCAGATTATTGCCGGAAAGTTTCAATGCCTCCGACATATATCGTTTTTCCAGCGCCGCGACCTCCTGTTCGAGGTCGATCGGCCCTTTTTTCAGATCTTTCAGATAGATGCAGTCCCCGCTCTCCGGCCTTGCCTCCCGCTCGACCGGCGCCAGCTCCACGTGTTTTTCCAGAATATTTCCCTGACTAAAGAGGAAACAGCGCTCGAAAATATTTTTAAGTTCCCTGACATTGCCCTTCCAGTCGTACAAAAGCAGCTCCCGCATGAAATCCGGGTCAACCTTCTCGATATTGCGGGCAAAGGATTTATTGTAGTAATCGAGATAATAGCCGCAGAGCACCGGGATATCCTCGCGCCGGTCGCGAAGCGGCGGGATCTCGATCTGCATGACATTCAACCGGTAAAACAGATCCTCCCTAAACTGCCCCGCCTTGATTGCCTCCTCGAGGTTCCGGTTCGTCGCCGCGATGATCCGCACATCGACTGCCGTGTCCTCCAACGCGCCGATCCGCTTGAACTTCCGGTCATCCAGAAAGGTCAGAAGCTTCGTCTGCATCGAGAGCGGAAGCTCGCCGATCTCATCCAGAAAGACCGTGCCGCCGTCCGCCAGCTCGATCAAACCCTTTTTCGTCTTGAGCGCCCCGGCAAATGCGCCTCGTTCATATCCAAAAAGCTCACTCTCCATCAGGTTTTCCGGGATCGCGCCGCAGTTGATGCGGACCATCAGGTTGTCCTTGCGGGCGCTGTTCGCGTGAATCTGGCGCGCCACAACCTCCTTGCCGGTCCCTGTCTCACCGCGCAGAAGCACATTGACGGACGAATTTTCCCCCAACACCTGGATATGATGCCGGATCTTTGCCGCCGCCTCGCTGACGCCCAAAAACTGCGGCACATCCCCTTTCAGGAATACGAGCGAATCCCGGTTGCGCTTCTGCTCCAGGCATCGCTTGATCAGCATATCGATCTCGTCCACATCGAACGGCTTCAGGATATAATCATACGCGCCGCGCTTCGTCGCCTCGACCGCCTGGGACACCGACCCGTATGCCGTCATCATAATGACCTGCAGTTCCTCGTCCGCATTTTTGAAATTGACGATCTCATCCATTCCGACGCTGTTTTCGAGGAGATTGTCGAGAAGAAGCACACCCGGATGATATTTTTTGACAAACTCCAGCCCTTCCTCGACGGTTGCAGCTGAATAAGCATCGTATCCCCGGTCTTTCAGTCCTTCCTCCAGTGTATAGCGAATCAGAAATTCATCGTCCACAATCAAAATTCGATCCATGTGCATCCTCCTCCCTGTTTCAAAACATTATACCATAAGTACTAAATTCAACTTGCGCCTTTGGCTCGGTTTCATTAAGTACTTAGGTATGACTCGCACTAAGCTCGAAAACACCTCATCAAGTGTTCACACTACATCAACTTTACCGGGAACCGCAGAATTACATCTGTCCCAACACCAGCCTTGCTCACGATCTCCATCGTTCCATCATTGGATTCTACCAGACGACTCACGATCGAGAGTCCCAGCCCCGTTCCGTTGATGCTTTTTGTATAGAATGGTTCCAGCGCCTTGGAGACTTCTTCCTCCGTCATGCCTTTTCCGTTGTCCCGCACCGTCACAAGTACCTCGTCCGCCTCTCCGGTGGCCAGTAGGGTGATCTGCCCCTCGCGGTCCGGCACCATCGCCCGCAGGCTGTTGCTGATCAGGTTCTGGATGATCTGGCGAAACTCGTTTTCGTTGAGGTGCGCCGTCAGCTCCGGTTCTGCTTCCACGGAAAGCGACGCGCGGCGGCTGTCCGGCCCCTTGGTATAGATCATGCCGATCTCCTTTAAAACATGGGTTACTGAAATCTGCGTTTTTGGCGACTCACGCCGGATCGAGAGGGTCAGAAGATTCATAATCAGCGCCGTGACACGGTCAATCTCATGGATCATGCTGTCGCAGAGCATCTTGTCGCCGTCCTTGGCTGCCCTGCCCTTTAAAAGCTGGATGCCGGAACGGATGCCCGCGATCGGGTTCTTGATCTCATGCGCCAGCGTCGCTGCCATCCGGCTGGTGTACTCCATTTTCGTATAATTATCCATGTTTTTGAGCAGTCCCTCAAAGGTAACCGCCAGCTGGCCGATCTCATCCTGGCGGCTGATCGCCTCAAACCGGTATTTCTGATAACTTCCCTTGTTCTCCTCGATCTCCTTACACGTATGACTCATCCGACGGATCGGGCGCGTGATGCTGTGGGAAATGAAAATACTCGCCTGGCAGATGAGAATCAGCGACGCGATCGCGCCGACCACCAGATAACTCTGCTGTTCCAGGATGCGATCTGCAAACACCTTCTCATTGATCCGGTATTCCAGACGCCATCCAAAGGGATTTTCCCCCTCACTTACCGCCAGCACGGACGTATCCTCCCAACGGGTTCCCGACGTGATCTCCTGACCGTCACCGTCCAGAATCCGGATCCGTCCCCGTTCAAAGTCCCGGTATTTTTCCGCGATTTCTTCCTCCGGCAGGCGATGTTCCAGAAATCGCAGATCGCGGTTTACCTCTCCAAACAGCGTATCTGCCAGCGCCATCTCACTGTTTTTCTGCATCGTATAGCCGCTGTAGTAAGAAATCACGCCAAACCCGCCGATGACCAGAATTCCGACCAGCACAAACGGGATCATCACCTCGTTTTCGATCTGGAAGAACCAATTTGAAAGACGTTTCAGCCACTTCTTCATCGCTCGTTTTCGCCTCCTTCTCGCTGTCGCACGCTGCCTCCTCGTTCCCAGACATCCTTCCTTAACAACCACGTTTTTTCCATATCTCCTCCAGCACCGGGACGATGAAAAAGACCAGAGTTGAACACAATGTTACCGGAAATCCCCAGTAAACCGGCAGTGTGCGCGGCTGCAGCAGCACCGTTCCGGCTACGCCTGTCACAAACGCCGCCCACGCACCTATTTTCGTCGCCCGTTTATAGTACAGTGTGCCGTACAGAAGCGGCGTCAGGATCGCCGAAAAAAGTCCCCAGATATCCGCCCCAAAAAACAGGCTGTTGGACGGCGGATTTAAGGAGAGCAGAAGCGCCAGCGTTCCGCCAAGGAAGATAAAGAGCTGCGCCAGTCCAAGGATGCGATCCTCCGTTTTCTTCCATGTCCCGTACTGGGCCGCCACATCGTAGGACATCATCGAACCGAGCAGCAGAAGCTGTGAGTTCGCTGTGGACATACACGCGCCGATCACGCTGATCAGGAAAAATCCGCTGAACCGCGAACGGATCAGGTAGTTGATAGCATAGACAAATATATCATCCGAACCGCAGTAGGAAGCGAGGTAGGGAAAGAGGACCCGAAGTCCCAGGCCAATCTGCGTCAGGAAGAAATAGAAAAATGCCAGAAAAATGAGCGAGCAGATCAGCACCTTCCGCGCCGTCTCCCGGCTCTTCGCCGCCACGATGCGGATCAGGTACTGCGGATTCGTCGCCAGTCCCATGCCCCAGCCAAAAAACATCGTGATGTACATGATCCGGCTGTAATCCTTCATCAGGTTTCCAAAGCTGTCCGTTCCTCCGCCCGCTGCATTCCGGCTGAATACCAGCTCATTGGTCATGAGCCAGCTTCCGTCCACCCCTCCGACCACGACAAAATAGACAACCACAATGCTGATCGTGAGCATGATGAGGTTGCCGCCGTCCGTCTTGGTAACCGAATTGAATCCTCCAAAGGTAGAATACAGAATAAACAGATAAACCAGAAAAATTGCAACTTTATAATCAATATTTAGAAGCGTCGCCGCCGCGATTCCAAAGCCCTTGATCTGGATCACCAGATAAAAGACGTAACCGCCGGAGAGCAGCAGCGCACAGCACGTCCGCAGAAAGCGGGAATGATAGCGATCGCCGATGAGCTGCGGGATCGTGAGCAGATCACAGTCGTAGATGCGACCACTGATGAGATACAGAAGCCCCGCGCCGATAAACCACGGGATGACCGTCACAGCGATCACAGAGGTTCCATTTTCAAAGACATTGCCCGTGTACCCCAGAATCGTCGCAGCGGACACCCAGGTTCCGACGAAGGTAAAAAACAGCCGCCAGAACCCGCATTTCCGTTCTCCGATAAAAAATTTTCCGATGGAATCACTCTCGCCGAACGACGATTTTCCTATAATCAGGATGATCAGCGAATAGACGCTAAAACAGACCAGATAATCAAATGTTTTACTCATACTTACTGATGTTCACTTTCATAGATGGCTTCCAGCCAGCCCGCTTCCGTCTCCGGCTGACGTTTCAGGCGGTAATATCCGTACGTATTTCCTTCCTCGCCAAACGTATCACGCACAAATACCTGTTTCGCACCATTGCGGTACGCCTGATGAATCACGCGGCGCAGCACACCGTCCAGTTCCTCTGCCTCGCAGCGCTCGATGGTCAGGTAGGCAGGGCCATCCTCCGGTACCTTTCTCTGATCGAGTACATAGTGCCAGTGCTTATTTTCCCCTTCTAAGTACGGCGCCAGCTCTTTTTCATATTCAAGGCTTACAAGCGTCAGCCCGCGCGCCGGGATCGTCGGTCCTGCTGCCGCCCGGCTTTTCGCCTCCAGAATCTCTTCCATCTTCTCCGGCGGATAAACACCCATACCTATCTTAACTAAGGTTCCAGCGATGATCCGGACCATATTATAGAGAAATCCGCTTCCGCTGATGCGAATCGTGATGAGATCGTCCACCTTTGTCACGGTCAGGCTGTAGATCGTCCGCACCGTCTCCTCCGCCTGCGTCCGCACCGTACAAAAACTCTTAAAATCGTGCTCGCCGATGAGGTAGGCTGCCGCCCTCTGCATTTTCTCCAAATCCAGATTAAAATAGCAGAAATGGCTGTACAAGCGCTGCAGCGGCATATCGATCTTTCGGTTTAAAATCTTATATTCATACGTTTTCACGCAGTTTGCCTTGCGCGGATGAAAGGTGAGCGGCACCTCCTCCGACGCCTGAATCCGCACATCGTCCGGCAGGCGCTGGTTGAGGGCAAAACAGATCTTGTCCCCCGGAATCCGGCTCTCGGTATCAAAAACCGCCACATTTCCCATCGCATGGACGCCCGAATCCGTCCGGCTCGCCCCGATGACCTGAATATCCTCTTTTAAGAGGGAGGAAAGTGCCTTGTTTAACACTTCCTCGATCGTGACTCCGTTCGGCTGAAGCTGCCATCCGCAGTAGGCGGTTCCATCGTAGGAGACCACCAGTTTAATTCGTCTCATGGTATCTATCCTCTAACTTCTAACATTTCTTTAAAATAAAATTCGCAGCGCGATTACAATTCCTAAATAAACCAGAAGAATCAAATAAGTAACCCTGTCTCTTGCCTCATAATGCAGCGGCTTCATCTTCGTGCGCCCGCTTCCGCCCCGGTAGCAGCGCGCCTCCATCGCCATCGCCAGATCGGTCGCCCGGCGGAATGCCGATACGAAAAGCGGCACCAGGATCGGGATCATGCTCTTCGCCCGCTGTACGAGATTGCCGGACTCAAAATCGGCGCCTCGCGCCATCTGTGCTTTCATGATCTTATCCGTCTCCTCAATCAGGATCGGGATAAAACGCAGCGCGATCGACATCATCATCGAGATCTCATGCACCGGCACATGGAGGTGGTTTAACCAGCCAAGACTCCGCTCCAAACCATCCGTGAGCTGGTTCGGAGTCGTCGTCAGCGTCATGACCGAGGAACCGATGACCAGATACATCAGGCGCAGGCCCATGAAGACCGCCAGCCGCAGGCCCTCATGCGTCACTTTCAAGAATCCGATCTGGAAAATGACCCGTCCATTCGTCAGAAACAGGTTAAAACTGATACTGATAAGGAGCAGGAACACGATCGCTTTGAGTCCCCGCACGATAAATTTAAACGGTACGCGTGAGGCACGGACCGCCATCGCCAGAAATACGGTCGCTGCCGCATAGCAGAGCAGGTTGTCCGCGAAAAATAATGAAATAATGTAGATCAGCGTTCCAAACAGCTTGGTACGTGGATCCAGCCGGTGAACCACTGATTCGACCGGATAATACTGTCCGATTGTGATATCCCGTATCATTCTTTTTCCCTCCGCTTTTGATACAGCGCCAGAATCGCGTCCCGCGCCTCTTCTACCGTCGTGATCGTGTCGTCAATCGGAATCCCGCGCTCCCGGAGTTCCTGCACCACATAGGTGATCTGCGGCGCGGCAAGGCCGATCGCCTCCAGTTCCTTGTAATGGCGGAATACTTCCTTCGGCGTGTCGTCAAACATCTTTACGCCGTCGTTCATAACCATGATGCGGTCCACGTAGCGCGCCATGTCCTCCATACTGTGGGAAACGACCAGGATCGTCAGCCCGTGTTCGCGGTTTAATCGCTCGATCTGGCTCAAAATCTCATCGCGCCCCTGCGGGTCGAGTCCCGCCGTCGGCTCGTCGAGAATCATCATCTCCGGACGCATCGCCAGCACGCCCGCGATCGCGACGCGGCGTTTCTGTCCGCCGGACAGCTCAAACGGGGACTGTTTATAGAACTTTTCATCCATGCCAACCAGCTTTAATGCGTGGCGGGCACGTTTTTCCACCTCTTCCTGCGGAAGTCCGAGGTTTTTCGGCCCGAAGCAGACATCCGTAAAAATATCCGCCTCAAAGAGCTGGTACTCCGGGTACTGGAACACCAGCCCCACCTTGCTCCGCAGATCCTTTAATTTATAACCCTGACTGTAAATACTGACGCCCTGATACTTGATATCGCCGCTGGTCGGCTTGATCAGACCGTTTAAATGCTGGATCAGGGTCGATTTGCCCGAACCGGTGTGACCGATCAGGCCGACAAATTCGCCGTCCTCTATCTTAAAACTTACGTGCTTTAACGCCTGGCGCTCCAACGCCGTGCCCTCGCCGTAGGTGTAGCACAAATCTTCTACCTGTATTGCCATCTCTATTCCTCTTTCAAAAGCGGTACCAGTGCATCCAGAAGCTCCGATTTACGAAGGATTCCATCCGGAAGCGGCATTCCCTTTTTCTGCAGCTCCCACGCAAGTTCCGTCACCTGCGGCACATCCATCCGGTATTGTTTCAGTTCCTCCACGCGGGAGAATATCTCCTTCGGCGTGCCGTCCATCACGATGTGTCCGTCATCCATGACGATCACGCGGTCGGCATCGACAACTTCTTCCATATAGTGGGTGATCAGAATCATCGTGATTCCTTCCGCCCGGTTTAACTCATGGACGGTGCGGATGACCTCCTTCCGTCCGTTCGGGTCGAGCATCGCCGTCGGCTCGTCGAGCACAATGCACTCCGGTTTCATCGCCATGACGCCCGCAATCGCCACACGCTGTTTCTGTCCGCCGGACAGATGGTTCGGTGACTGCTTGCGGAACATCGTCATCCCGACCGCCTTCAGGCTCTCATCCACACGTTTCCAGATCTCCTCGGTCGGAACCCCGATATTCTCCGGGCCGAATCCAACATCCTCTTCCACGACATTTCCTATGATCTGGTTATCCGGGTTCTGAAAGACCATGCCGGCATTCTTGCGGATATCCCACAGATGGGCCTCATCCTTTGTATCCATCTCCGCCACATAGAGTGTTCCGTCTGTCGGTCCCAAAATGCCGTTGATCTGCTTGGCAAACGTGGACTTGCCGGAACCATTATGTCCCAGGATCGCCACAAAACTGCCTTTCTCAATCTCCAGATTCACATGATCCAGGGCGCGCTTGACTTCCTCTACCTGACCTTCTTCATCGCGTCTTATATAGTCAAATACAAGATTGACCGCTTTTATGATATTCATGTGTTTTTCCTCTTCACTGTCCCCTGACGGGGAATCTCCTCGTTTCCTGTCCGCCTGACCGGACATTACCGTTCATTGTAGAAGAATTTTCCCCGGTAGTCAAGCGGTTGTTCTGAATTGTTATCTGTTTCTAAAAACAGGTTTACTTTTTGTCCATCTGCCCCAGATGCAAACTGCCTATTTGATCGCGTATTTCGCATAAATCTCAAAGAAATCCGCGTCGTTTTCCTCGACTGCCGAGGTCAGATCCAGGCTGTCCCAGAGCCCGCTGCTGTAAGAGACGGAGATCGTATTGCTGAACCGGTCATAGATCTCCTGAAAGGCACGTTTTTTCCGCTCCTCATAGATCCGCTCCTTGCGCGCCGCCGTCTCGTCCTCGTCATAGTCGTCCGTGCACTTGAGTACATAGTACGCGTCGCCCGCATGGATCACCTGGCTGACTTCGCCCTCGGCAAGGGAAAATGCATCCTTCTCATATGCATCCGACTCATCGCCACGCCCCAGCACCCGGTCACTTACCGTCAGCCCCGCCTCCTCGGCGCAGGACTGGAAATCGGCATCTTCCTGCGATGCCGCCCGCTGGAAGGCATCCGCTGCGCTCTCATCTGACGTCTTGATCTGGCTGACATGGATCACCTTCGCCTCGCTGTCACTGACCTCCAGCGCCACATTGTCCGTGAGCTGTCCCGCTAGTTTTTCCGCCAAACCGTAATCCTCATAGATATGCTGGACATCCGCCTCCGTCACGCCCATCGAATCGATCGCCGACTGCGGAAGACGGCCAAAATACTCGGCCGCCGCCTGATCCATCGACGACCGTTCCTCCGACGACAGGGATATTCCCCGGTCAGCTGCCAGCAGATTCATGATTTTCAGTTCATCCATGAATGAACGAATCTGTTTTTTTAGATATTTTTCAAAATTATCGCCCTTTTCTCCGACCGAAACGCCCCAGATCTGGTCCGTACAGACCTCCTCATAGCGTTTCTTCTCCGTCATAGCGATCACCATCACTTCCGCGCGGGAATAACCTTTTTCATTCTTCTTTCCCACCACGATCGTGCTGCCATCCGAACCGCATCCGGTCAAAATGCCCAGACTGAGCGCCATCCCCGCAAGCAGGGCACACACCATCCGGCGGATGTGGTTTTTCTTCTTTTTCTGTTTCTGCATGGATACTCCCTTTCTCCTGCATGTTTAGCGATTCCTGTCACACATTGTCTCCGCCTGGCTCATTCATGTCAAGCAAAGTCCCGGTTGGTGTTCCGCCCGTTCCTCTCTGTCATTCAGATATCCATCTCAAATCGTATGGTTCAGCAACAGTTCCGCCTTCTCCGGGCAGATCCGCTTCAATTCCTGATAGAGTCTTCCGACCGGCAGCCCCATCACATTCGTGTAGGAACCGTCGATTCCGCGGATATGCGCGGCAAAACTTCCTTGAATGCCGTATGCGCCCGCCTTGTCCATCGACTCACCGCAATCCACATATGCCTCGATCTCCGCATCGCTCATCGGGTATACATCCACCCGCGTCTCAACCGAAAAACAGCTCTCACGATCCTCGGTCAGGATCGCCACACCCGTGTATACACGGTGGCTGCGCCCCTGAATCTGTCCGATCATCCTAATCGCCGTCTCGCGATCCTCCGGTTTCCCCAAAATTTCATCATCCACACTGACAACGGTATCGGAACCAATGATAATCCCGGAAAACGGATTTCCCGTTGTCCGCGCCTCCTCGCGCACCTGCGCCATCACATCGCGCGCTTTCTGTCCTGCCAGCTCCATCACGACCTGCGCCGGTTCCGTACTGACCGGCTTTTCTTCCAGGATGCTTGGATGAATCTCCGGTTTCAGTCCGATCCGCTCTAAAAGCTCCCTGCGGCGCGGGGACGCGCTCGCTAGAATTAACCGGCAGGCTGGTTTTGTATTTTCTATGTTTCTTCTCTGTTCCATCGTTCTGCTCTCATTCTGCCCGGAAATTCTCTTGCTGATCGCCGGACAGCCTTCCTAATTTTTACCATCTTGTGATTTTATCATAACCCGATTATTCAATAACCCCACTAAGTGCTCATTTCGCACCCAGATACACGTTATCCCTATATTTATACCATCTATCCGCAAAAATGAAAAGATCCGATGTTCGTTATATGAACATCGGATCAAGAATAAATGCGATCAAAATGCCTAAAATCGCGCCTGCTGCCACCTGTATCGGCGTATGGCCCACATATTCCTTCAATTTTTCCTGCAGCACCACGCCATCCAGTTTGAGGAAATCCTCAAAGAGAAGGCGATTCAACACCCTCGCCTGCTTTCCGGTCTCCTGTCGAACGCCGATCGCGTCGTACATGACGATCATCGCCAGAATAAAGCTGATGGAAAATTCAAAGCTTCCCACTCCGTACCGCAGCGCCGCCGCTGTCGCCAGCGAACATACGGTGGATGAATGGGAACTCGGCATCCCGCCGGAACCTACCAAACGCTCCGGGTTGAACGAATGGTTCAGCCCGATGTCCAGAATCGTCTTGAGCACCTGGGCCACCACCCACCCGACCACGCCGGTCATCAGCGTCTGGTTTGATGTCAATTCCTGAAAAAAAGTCATGTTTCTCTCCTGTACTATCTTAATTTCTCTGTCTTCTTCCACACATATGCCGCTGTCTTTTCGTCACACTCTCGTCCATTAATATCCAATTAGCCAGTCATACAGCTCTTGATACTTTCCAGCCGATGTCTGCCAGGAAAAATCAGCCGCCATGCCGCGGTCCACGATCTTATTCCACTCGCGCTTCTTATTATAGTAGATATACTTCGCATAGCGGATGCAGTCAAGCATCTCATGTGCGTTGTAGTTGGCAAACGAGAATCCCGTTCCGGTTCCCTCGTACTCATTGTACGGCCATACAGTATCCTTGAGTCCGCCCGTCTCACGCACGATCGGCACGGTTCCGTAACGCAGCGCCATGAGCTGGCTCAGTCCGCACGGCTCAAACAGCGACGGCATCAGAAATGCGTCGCAGGCTGCATATACTTTATGTGACATATCTTCCGAATAGTAGATATTGGCGGAAACGCGGTCATTGTACTTCCAGTCGTAGTGGCGGAACATATTTTCGTACCGCTCGTCTCCGGTTCCCAGCACCACCAGCTGTACATCCTCGGTACAGATCTCATCCATCACGCACTGCACCAGATCAAGTCCCTTCTGATCCGTCAGACGGGACACGATGCCGATCATGAACTTCTTCTCATCCTGTGCCAGTCCCAGCTCCGCCTGCAATGCCTTTTTATTCTTGGATTTCTCCTTGCGGAAGGTTTTCGCATTGTAATTCTGCACGATCCGCTTATCCGTCTCCGGGTTAAATTCATCGTAATCGATGCCGTTCAAGATACCGCGCAGGCTGTTGCTTCGCGCGCGCATCAGGCCGTCCAGCCCCTCGCCGTAGAACGGAGTCTTGATCTCCTCCGCGTAGGTGTTGCTGACCGTCGTGATCGCGTCTGCGTACACAATGCCGCCCTTTAACATATTTCCATCTTTATAAGCTTCCAACTTATCCGGCGTAAAGTAATAGTCCGGCAGCTCGGAGAAATGCTGGATCGTCTTCACATCCCACACGCCCTGGAATTTCAGGTTGTGGATCGTCATGACGGACTTGATATCCCGGAAGAACTCGCCGCCGTGGAATTTGTCTTTCAGATGCACCGGAATCAGTCCCGTCTGCCAGTCGTGGCAATGGATGACATCCGGCTTGAAGCCAATCACCGGCAGAGATGAGAGCGCCGCCTTGCAGAAGAATGAAAACTTCTCCAGATCGTAATACCAGTCCCCATACGGCCGGTCGCCCCAGAAATAACTCTCATTATCGATAAAGTAGAAAGTCACACCCTCGTATTCATATTCCAGAATTCCCACATACCGGTTCTGTCCCAGATAATCCATGTAAAAATGGCTCACGTACTTCATTTCATTGCGAAATGACTCCTTGATGCACAGATACTTCGGGATCATGACACGCACATCAAAATACCGCTTATCAAAGCATTTTGGAAGAGACCCGACAACGTCCGCCAGACCTCCTGTCTTGATAAATGGAACCGCCTCCGACGCAATAAACAGAATATTCTTCATAGCTGCTACC
Organism: Otoolea sp.; assembly: GCA_050875065.1. Taxonomy (GTDB): domain Bacteria; phylum Bacillota; class Clostridia; order Lachnospirales; family Lachnospiraceae; genus Otoolea. The sequence goes on from JBNMLY010000004.1 coordinate 56,080, forward strand.
TCCCAACCGTGCCCCTCGCAATCCGGGTTATCATCTGCATGCCATGCAGCGCGTAACCAATCCGGCACCCTATTAAAATTATTATACAATAGAATCGGAGAATTAGAAAGTAGGTGACAGTGAAAAAAATCGGGAAATATATGACAAATAGTTCCGATTTACAGACTGTATTTTCTGAATTGGATATTCTGCGTAGTACCGAACGGACTATAAATTTTGCCGCACAAGAATACGAAAAACGGGGCCGAAAAGAAAACTATGTTTTATCTCTTCTGCCCCGTCTTTTTTATTACAATTCATATGCTGCGTGATTAACCATTTTCCCGCTTCTTTCGCCATTCCTTTTCATCCTCAGGGATTGACCTCCCTGTATTTCTTCATCGTTCGTGCAAACAACTCGCCGTTGGACGGCGGTGTGTACGTGATCGCGTTGGCGCCGGCCTCGATCGTCTCCAGAATGGACTCATTGGTCGGTCCTCCGGTGGCGATGATGGCAACGTCCGGGTATTCTTTCCGAATCGCGGCTACCATCGACGCGGTCGCGGCCGCTCCCGATACATTTAAAATATCGGCTCCCGCTTCCAGCTTACGGCGGACATCTGTGTGAACGGAAGCGATCGTCGCGATGACCGGAATATCGACCACCTGCTTGATCTCCGTGATGACCTCATCCGCGATCGGCGCATTAACC